>RFHK01000063.1 GCA_003695825.1 Gammaproteobacteria bacterium
ACGGAGCGCAGGATGCGAGACATATCATGCAGATAGGCGAGCATCCGAGCACTGCGCAACACAGCGATACACCGCCGCAGCCATTTAATCAGAGCTTCCTTCATTATACCTCGCCGATGGAAGGGCCTCCATGAGACCCTTCACGGCAGGCCCAGGCATTCCTTGGCGTTGCGCGTGGTGACCGCGGCGATCGTCTCGGCCCCTTCCGGGCGCAGCTCGGCCAGGGTGGCGAGCACCTCCGGCAGCCAGGCCGGCTCGTTGCGGGCCCCGCGGTGGGCGTGGCCGGTCAGATCGGGGGCGTCGGTCTCGAGCACGATCGCCTCGAGTGGCAGGCGGGTGGCCAGCATGCGCAGGTGTCGCGACCGCGGGTGGGTGAGCATGCCGCCGAAGCCGAACCGGAATCCCAGGTCGAGGTAGCGCTCGGCCTGTTGCAGGCTGCCGTTGAAGGCGTGGACGATGCCGCCACGCAACCGCCGGCCGCGCAGGCAGGCCAGTACCTCGTCGTGGGCCTTGCGCACGTGCAGCAGGACCGGCAGGTCCCGCTGCGCGGCGACCTCGAGCTGGGCCTCGAAGAGGGTCCGTTGCCGGGCCCGGTCCGCGTCCGGAACGTAGTGATCGAGTCCGATCTCGCCCACGGCCACGGCGGCATGCTCCCCGAGCCAGGCATCGAGGCGCGCGACGTCCTCCGGATGATGACGTGCCGCGTAGACCGGGTGCAGTCCATAGGCGGGATAGAGCCCGGGGTGGCGCTCGCAGACCGCGTGCACCGCCGCCCAGTTGAAGGCCCCGATCGAGGGCACCACGAGGGTGCACACGCCCGCCGCGTGGGCGCGCTCCAGCACCTCCTGCCGGTCGTGGGCAAACTCCTCGACGTCGATATGACAATGTGTATCAACGAGTTGCATCACCTTCGCCGCCCCCGTGAGCGGGCCGGGCCTCCCGGCACGGATCCTGCTCATCATACACAGGACTAATCCCCGCGAAAAAAACATTGCGTGTACATGGCGGCGGATTCGTTCTATACATGAAATCGTGGGCTGCCGCTGCGGCGGCATCCCGGTCGAACCGATTCCGCCACCGGCGGAAAGGAGGATTGCCCATGCCCGAAGTCAAGGACTACAACATCCTCAAGCACGGCCGCCTGGCCCCGGGAACCGGTTACGCGCGTCCGCGCCAGGAACTCCCGACACGGGTGCGCCTCGGTGACCCGGCCACCTTCGTCATGACCGACTTCACCCGCGTGGCCGCCGTCACCATGGGTCCATGCGCCACCCTCACCGCGGCCGTGGAGCGCATGAAGGCCTCCGGGGTGCGGATGCTCCTGGTCACCGACCAGTACAACCATGTCATCGGGCTGATCACCTCCACCGACGTGGAGGGCGAGCGTCCCGTGCAGTACCTGCGCGAGGTCGGTGGCTCCTGGGACGATATCATGCTGCGGGACATCATGACCCCACAGGAACGCCTCGAAGTGCTCGACTACGACGACGTCCGCCGCGCCCGCGTCGGTGACATCGTCAAGACCCTGAAGAGCGTGGGGCGCCAGCACGCCCTGGTGGTGGAGAACCTGCCGGACGGGGGGCAGCAGATCCGCGGCATCTTCTCACGCACCCAGATCGGCCGGCAACTGGGCATGCCCTTCGACAGTATCGAGATCGCCAACTCGTTCGCGGAGGTCGGCGCTGCGCTGGCTTCATAGAGCCGGCCTCTCCGATCCGATCGAAATCACAACCCGGTCCGGTCGGGGTCTGCCGGCCGGGACAGGTCAGAGGCTGGTCTTCTGGGGCGGAAGCTGCAGGTAGTATCCCTGCGTGCGGAGCTGGTGGAGGACCTGCCGTACGTCGGCCTGCGCCAGGCGGCGCCCGGGATGCAGCTCGAGGTGCAGTACCGCCTCGAGCGGCCCGAGGGCCCGGAGGAGGCCCTCGGGAACACAGGTGAACGCCGCGCCTTCACGCAGGTACAGGTAGACGTCCGGATGCCGGCGTCCCTTGTAGACGACGCACTGGAGACGCGCCTCGGCCGGCTCCGTCACGGCCTCCCGACGACCCCGCACGTCCCCGGGCCAGCCCGGTGCCCCCGCTACCATCAGGCGGAGGCCGGCCCGGTGGCGAGGATCCAGGCGATGGCCAGGATCAACCCCAACAGGCCGATTTGCATGATTACCTTGAGGCGGCAGTAGGGGGAACGGGAACACTTGCGCAGTCGCGCCATGGGAACCTCCCTGGTTCGGATCCAATGCTGGACGCCGACCCGCAAATCGTACCGGGCCGGCACGGAGGCGAGCATCATACCATCGGGTCGTCCGGATTGCGACAGAATCTGCCAGCACCCTCCCTGACCCTGCGGACCCACCGCCGTTGACCCGGCCGGCACCGGGAGGATAATCACGGGTTCGCGTTCCACCGGAGCGAGGGGACCCATGCTCAGGCTTCATGGCATCCGCAACTGTGACACCGTGCGCCGTGCGCGCCGCTGGCTCGAGGCGCGAGGCCTCGACTACGACTTTCACGATTTCCGCACCGAGGGGCTCGCTGCCGAGACCCTCGCCGATTGGCTGGAACGGGCCGGCTGCACCGCCCTCGTGAACCGCCGCAGTGCCACCTGGCGGGGCCTCGCGCCCGAGGCGCGCCGGCGCATCGAGGCCGGGGACTGTCTCGAGGTCCTGCTCGCCCACCCCACCCTGCTCCGGCGCCCGGTGGTGGAACATCCGGGGGGGCTGCTCGTCGGCTTCGACCCCGCCACCTGGCAGGCGGTGCTCGAATGAGTGCCACCCTGGCGCTCGCATGCGAGCTCATCGGACGCCCCTCGGTGACGCCGGAGGATGCCGGTTGCCAGGCCCTGGTCGCCGAGCGCCTGCGACCGCTCGGCTTCCGCATCGAGGACCTGCGGTTCGGGGCGGTGGTCAACCTCTGGGCCCGCCGTGGGCGGGACGCCCCCCTGTTCGTCTTCGCCGGGCATACCGACGTGGTCCCGCCCGGTCCCCTCGAGGACTGGACGTCCCCACCCTTCGAACCCCGGGTGCGCGACGGCTGCCTGTTCGGCCGGGGTGCCGCGGACATGAAGGGCAGCATTGCCGCCATGGTCACGGCCCTGGAACGCCTGCTCGCACGTCGCCCCGACCTGCCCGGTTCCATCGCCCTGCTCCTGACCAGCGACGAGGAAGGCCCGGCGGTGGACGGCACCGCGCGCGTAGTGGAACGACTGGTGGCGCGCGGGGAACGCATCGACTGGTGCCTGGTGGGCGAGCCTTCCAGCCGCGAGGTGGTCGGCGACCGGGTACGCGTCGGGCGGCGGGGCTCGCTCTCCGGCCGATTGCGCATCCACGGCCGCCAAGGCCACGTGGCCTACCCGGAGCTGGCCGACAACCCCGTCCACCGCGCCCTCCCGGCACTGCTCGCGCTCACCCGCGAGGCGTGGGACCGGGGCAACGCCCACTTCCCGCCCACCAGCTTCCAGATCTCCAACCTGCATGCTGGCACCGGTGCCACCAACGTCATCCCGGGACACTGCACGGTGGATTTCAACTTCCGCTTCTCCACCGAGCAGACTCCCGAGCGGCTGCAGGCGCGCGTGGAGGCGCTCCTGGCCAAGCATGACCTGCGCTACGACCTCGACTGGAACCTCTCCGGCCTGCCCTTCCTTGCCCCGACCGACGGGGTGCTGGTCCGCACCCTGCGGCGGGTGATCCGCGAAAGGGCCGGCATCGATCCGGAGCTCTCCACGGGTGGCGGCACCTCCGATGGCCGGTTCATCGCTCCCACCGGTGCCCAGGTGGTCGAGCTCGGGCCGGTCAACGCCACTATCCACCAGGTGGACGAGTGTGTCAGAATCGAGGAGCTCGATCGGCTCTCGGACCTGTACGAACACCTCGTGGAAACCCTGCTCGCGGAGTCCGCTCCATGACGGCCAGCCGGCACCCGTCCCGCACAATGCTCCTCCTCTGCCTGTCCCCCCTGTTCCTGGGCGGCTGTTCCACCACCCGGCTCGTGGTGCGCGCCACCGAACCCCTGCTGGAGAAGAGCGTGGCGGCCATGAACCGGGAGACCGACCTCGAGCTGGCGCGCGCGGCCATCCCCGCCAACCTCAAGATGCTCGAGGGCATGCTCCTCGCCGACCCGGGCAACCCCCGTCTGCACCTGAGGATGGCCGAAGGGCTCTACGGTTACACCTTCGCCTTCGTCGAGGCGACGGACCATGCCCGCGCCTCGGCCCTCTACCGGCGCTGCTATGCCCACGCGGTCCAGGGCCTGCGCGCCGCCGGCTTCCCCGTCGATCCGCGCACGGCCCGCCGGCCCGAGCTCGAGCGGGCCGTGCACCAAGCCGGCCCCGGGCAGAAGGCGGGGCTGTTCTGGGCGGCGACCTGCCTGGCGAAGTACGTGGACATGAACCGCGACGACCCACGCAGCCTGGCGCACATCGCCCGAGCGGTGACGATGATGCAGCGGGTCCTGGAACTGGACCCCGGCTACTACCACGCCGGCCCGCAGCTGTTCTTCGCCGTCTACTACGGCAGCCGCCCCCCGATGCTGGGGGGTGACCTGCAGCGCGCGGCCACCTTCTTCGACCGGGCCCGCCGCCTGACCGGCGGGCGCCTGCTGATGGTGGACGTGCTCGAGGCGGAGTTCCTCGACCGCCAGAAGAACGACCGCAAGGCCTTCCGCGCGCACCTGATGCACGTCCTGCACACCCCCGTGGGCCGCTGGCCCGAACTGGCCTTCGCCAACCAGGTGGCGCGGGCCCGCGCCCGCGGATTGCTGCTGAAGGAGGCGGAATGGTTCGACTGACCCGATGCCTGCGCGCCCTCGTCCTCTGCCTGCTCGCCGCCGGCACCCCGGCACGCGCGGCCACCACGCTCAAGTTCGCGACCCTGGCCCCGCCCGGCTCGACCTGGATGAACCTGCTCGAGGACTGGGCCAGGGAAGTGGATCGGAAGAGCGGTGGACGCCTGCACATCCACTTCTATCCCGGCGGGGTGCAGGGCGACGAACCCGACGTCCTGCGCAAGATCCGCTTCGGCCAGCTCCAGGGCGCCGTGCTCACCGGCTACGGCATCGGCCACATCTACCCCCCGGCACGCATCCTCGAGCTGCCCTTCCTGTTCCGGGACTACGACGAGATCGACCAGGTCCGTCACCGGCTCCTGCCCGAGTTCGAACGCGGCTTCCGCCAGCACCATTTCGAGCTCCTGGGCTGGCTCGAGGTCGGGTTCGTGCACTTCTTCTCGAAGAAGCGCATCGATTCGCTCGACGACCTCAAGTCGTTGCGCATCTGGCTCTGGCAGGGCGACCCCCTGGGCGAGGCCATGTTCCGTGCCGGGGGCTTCTCGCCCATCCCCCTGTCGATCACCGAGGTCTACACCAGCCTGCAGACCGGCCTGATCGACACCGTCTACTGCACCCCTCTCGCCGCCATCGCGCTGCAGTGGTTCACCCAGGTGCACTACGTCTCGCGCCTGCGCATGGCCAATGCCATCGGCGCCATCGTGGTCTCCGAGCGGGCCTTCCGGCGCCTGCCGGGCGACCTCCAGGCCCTGCTCCGGGAGACGGGCCGGGCCGCCGGTGAACGCCTGATCCAGGCCACCCGGCGCGACAACGAGAAGAGCCTGCAGGTGCTCGAAGAGGAGGGTCTGGAATTCGTACTGCCCCCGGAGACGGTGCACACGGCGAATCTCGAGCGCATGCGGGACCAGGCGCTGGATCGCCTCATGCGCTCGGGCTACCTCCCCGAGGACCTGGTGCGGCGAACCCGCGCCCTGCTCGCCGAGATCCGCGCGGCGCGCGCCGACAACACGGGCGGTACCGCGCATAGCGCCCGCTGAGGCCATGAAAAGGCGGATCAGGCGACTGCTCGACCTGCTGCACCTCTTCGAGACCGCGGTGGCCGGGCTCGCCCTGCTGCTGCTGGTCGGCCTGGTGATGGGCCAGATCGTCGCCCGCAACTTCTTCGACACCGGTATCCCGGGGGCCGACGTCCTGAGCCGCCACCTCCTGCTCTACATCCTGTTCTTCGGCGCCGCACTGGCCACCGATGCCGACCGACACATCCGTATCGACCTGCTCACGGCCTGGCTGCCCTCCCGCCTGCTCGACCGCCTCTACCGCCCCCTGCTGGCGGTCGGCGCCTGCGTGCTGGCCCTGCTCACCCACGCCGCCTGGCGCTTCTGGCTCGACAGCTGGGAATACAGCCAGCCCCAGGAACGCTGGACCGTGCTGCTCGACCTGGTGATCCCCTTTGGATTCGGGCTGCTCACCTTCCACTTCCTGATGGACCTGGTGCTGGGCACGGCGGCCCGTCGCAGCATGCAATGATCCTCCTGCTGGCCCTGCTGTTGCTCATCGCCCTGCTCGGCCTGCCCCTGTTCGCGGCCCTGGGCGGCGCCGCGCTCGTGCTGGTGCGGCACATGGACATGGACCCGGCCGTGCTGGTCATCGAGCTCAACCGGCTCGCCTCCTCGCCCAATCTGATCGCCATCCCCCTGTTCACCTTCGCCGGGGTGGTGATGGCCGCCGGCGGCGCACCGCAGCGGCTCGTCCGCCTGTTCTACGCCGTGCTCGGCCGCATGCCGGGCGGGATCGCGAGCGTGGCCCTGGGTGCCTGCGCCTTCTTCACCGCCTTCTCGGGGGCCTCGGGGATCACCATCCTCGCCCTGGGCGGGCTGCTCTACCCGATCCTGGAGAAGTGCGGGTACCCGGAACGCTTCAGCCTGGGGCTGCTCACCACGTCCGGCTCCATCGGCCTGCTGTTCCCGCCCAGCCTCGCCGTGCTGGTCTACGGGATCGTGGCGGGTGTCAACATCGACCGGCTGTTCCTCGCCGGCCTGATCCCTGGCACCCTGTTGATGTTGCTGCTGGTCGCCTTCAACAGTGCGCGGGCCCGGCGCCTGATGCTGCCCCGGCGCAGCTGCACGCTCGAGGAATTCCGCCGTGCCCTCCTGCACGGTGCCACCGAGCTGGCCATGCCGCCGCTCATCCTGCTGGGAATCTTCGGGGGCTTCGTCACGGTGACCGAGGCCGCCGCCTGTACCGTGGTCTACGTGCTGGTGGTCGAGGCGTTGATCTTCCGCACCATCCGCCTGCGCGAGCAACTCATCCCGCTCATGCGCGAGACCTGCATCCTGGTGGGCAGCATCCTCGTCATCCTCGGTGTGGCCATGGGGCTCATCAACCTGCTGATCGACGCCCAGGTCCCGGACCGCCTGCTCGCCTGGGTGGAGGGGCACGTCGGCTCGCGCGCCCTGTTCCTGCTGATACTCAACCTCACGCTGCTCGCGGTCGGGGCCATCATGGACATCTTCTCCGCCATCGTGGTGGTGGTACCCCTGCTGTTGCCGCTGGCGGCCCGCTACGGCG
This sequence comes from Gammaproteobacteria bacterium, assembly GCA_003695825.1. GTDB lineage: Bacteria > Pseudomonadota > Gammaproteobacteria > Thiohalobacterales > Thiohalobacteraceae > J048. The sequence continues at coordinate 7,350 of RFHK01000063.1, forward strand.
TCGATCCCTTCCACCTCGGCGTGGTCATGCTGGCCAACCTCGAGATCGGCTACAACACGCCGCCGGTGGGCATCAACCTCTTCATTGCCAGCCAGCGTTTCGGCCAGCCGGTCTTCCGCCTCTTTCGCGCCACCCTGCCCTTCCTGGCCGTGATGCTGGCCTGGCTCGGCCTGGTCACCTGGATACCCTTCCTCAGCCTGTGGTGGAAATAGACAGCCGACCGGGTCCAGGGTATCATTCCCGCGCATGAAGGCGTTGCTCATCGTCGCCCACGGCAGCCGCCGTGACGCCTCCAACGCGGAGGTCCGCCGC
>RFHK01000064.1 GCA_003695825.1 Gammaproteobacteria bacterium
CTTGGAGACCAGGCGCGCCAGGAAGAGGTATTCCTCGGTACTCTGGCCCTTGAGTTCACGGACGTCCTCGATCCGATCGCCGATGTCCAGCATCTGTGCGATGGTGCGCGCCACGGCGAGGTTGTCGCCAGTGACCATCTTGACTTCGACACCTTTCTGCTTGAGCTGGGCGATGACCGCCTTTGAGTCCTCCCGCGGCGGGTCGAACAGGGGAACCAGGCCCACGAATGTGGGCTCCTGTTCGTTATCCTGCTTGATGGCGACACCCAGCGTGCGATAGCCCTTTTCCGCGAATTTCGTGACCTGGTGGTAGGCTGCTTCCTTGTCGAAACCCTGTTCCTGACACAGTTCGATGACTACCTGTGGGGCACCCTTGATGGCGATCAGTGTCTTTCCATCGGGTCCGACGAGGGTGGCCTCGGTGCGCTTGCGAACCGGATCGAAGGGGACGAACTTCCTGAGTTGGTACTGCTGCAACCGGTCGCGCAGCTTCAGCTTGTCGATCTCGGCGAAGATGGGCTCCTCGATCGGATCCTTGTTCTCTTCCCGGCTCGCCAGCGCGGCATAGAGGAACAGGTCGTTCTTCTGGAAGTGCGGGTCGACATAGGGTTCTGCCAGGCTCATGCGGTTCTGGGTCAGGGTGCCGGTCTTGTCCGAGCACAGGATGTCGACGCCGGCCAGTTCTTCGATGGCGTCCAGCCGGCTGACGATGGCCTGGTTGCGCGCCAGTACCATGGCACCGATGGCCATGGTCACGGTCAGGACGGCGGGCATGGCGACCGGGATGGCCGAAATGGTCAGCACCAGGGCGTAGATCAACAGATCGATCATCGGCTCATGGCGTGCAAAACCCAGAACCAGGAGAATGGCGATCACCACGAGGGTCAGCAGGATCAGGAAGTCGCCGACCTTGATGACCATCTGCTTGAAGTGGCTGCGCCCGGCCAGCTCGGCCTTGGCCACCAGGCCCACGGTCTTGCCGAACTCGGTGTTCAGGCCCGTGCCGGTCACGACCGCTTCCATCTCTCCCTGCTTGACCACGGTGTTGGCGAAGGCCTTGGCGCCGGCCTGCTTGTCGACGGGCAGGGACTCGCCGGTCAGCGCCGACTGGTCCACCTGCAGATAGTCGCCACCACCGATCAGCAGCACGTCCGCCGGGATGATGTTGCCGATCTTGAGCTTGATGATGTCCCCCGGTACCAGTTCGGCGGCATCGATTTCCTGCCATTGCCCGTTGCGTCTGACCAGGGCCTTGAGCGCCAGCTTCTTCTTCAGCACCTCAATGGCGTTCAAGGCCTTGGATTCCTGGTAGAAATCGACGAACGCATTGACGAGCAGGAGGACCAGGATGATCACGAAATCCTCCCAGCGCCGGACCAGGGCAGAGAGGATGGCGGCGGTTTCGATCATCCAGGGAATGGGCCCCCAGAAGCGGGCGAACAGGCGCTGCCACCAGGTCTTCTCCTTTGCCTCGATCCTGTTGAGGCCGTATTTCTGCTGGCGCTTTCGCACCTCCTCGCTGGTGAGGCCGGTTTCCGGATTGGTATCCAGCTTCGAAAGGGTCTCTTCCACCTTTTCAGGATATTTGGTTGCGGCGTTCATGAAGCCGATCCTTGCAGCGTTGGCATGGACATTTTCCTGGGGGGTTCCCACATCCATGAGGGCGTGGTCACATCCCGTTTCTCCATTCCCGTGACGCGCGGATTGAATGTAACATGATGATGCGTGAAATCACGTGACTGGACAATGACATAGCGCAATGCATCGGAATCTTCTTCAGAAGTCCTCCTGTCCGAACGTTTCCCGCAACAGCCGGGCAGCCAGGGCGCGCCGGCCCAGGTGGGTGGGCAGGTTCCGGGGTTTGATCCCCTGCAGCCATTCGGCAAGCGGCTGGATCACGGGGGGATCTCCCTGGTCGCCGTACCAGGGGTCCACGGCATAGCGCACCCCGGAGCCTGCCTCCTCGATCACGGCCGTCCAGTGGACATCGAACAGGTGCGGCGCGCGGCGGGCACGCGCCACCACGCGGTGCCAGTGGAGCAATCCGGCCTGATCCAGCGCCCGGAGCATAGACTCGGTGGTGAGAGATTCGTCGATGCAGTCCTGCTGCCCCGGCAGGCCTGCCCAGGGATAGCTGCCGCCGAGATCCCGGCCGACGGGTGTCAGGCGCCCGATCGCTCGGTCGAGCAGGGTGAGGGCCGCACGCAGCCGCCGGCGCTCTTCCGCGGCATTTTCCGGTTTTGACTGGAGAAGACGGGTCACTTGCGCCCAGGTTCCGGAAGGAATTCGGACCTTGGCGTGCGATTTGCACCCATAATCCCAACACACGCGCACAACGGGCGGCTCTGCGCCGTGCGGGGGCGTTTGCGCCTGGGCGCTGCCGGAGAAGAGCGGCAACAGCGCGAGCGCCATTCGAATCCATTCCCGATTCCAGGCCATACGTCAACGGTACCCCCGGATCCGCATCCTGTCATCCTTCAGGTGTCGGCATGCAGGCGGCGCCTGCTCCCGCTATGCTGTGGGCGAAGGATTCATGGGAGTCCCGCCATGTCGAATCGCAGCATCGGTCTGGACGAGCGCCTGCATGCCTGGCTGCTCGATCACCTGCCGGAAGAACCTCCGGTATTGCGTCGGCTGCGCGAGGAGACGGCCCGCTTGCCCGAGGCCGTCATGCAGATCGCGCCGGAACAGGGGAGGTTCATGCAATGGCTGATCGCACTCATGGGCGCGCGCCGCATCCTCGAGATCGGCACCTTCACCGGCTACAGCGCGCTGGCCATGGCGCTGGCCCTGCCAAGGGAGGGCAGGGTGGTGACCTGCGACCTGAGCGAAGAATGGACGCGCATCGCCCGGCGCTTCTGGAGAGAAGCGGGCGTCGAGGACCGCATCGAACTCCGCCTCGGACTCGCAATCGATACGCTTCGGCGGATCGAAGCGGATGGTACAGCATCCTTCGACCTCGCCTTCATCGACGCCGACAAGATTGGATACGTCGATTACTACGAAGCCTGCCTGCGGCTGCTGCGTCCCGGTGGCGTGCTGCTGGTAGACAACGTCTTCTGGGACGGCGCCGTCGCCGATCCCGGCAATCGGGACCCCGACACCCTCGCCATCCGTGCCTTCTGCGAGCATGTGCAGCACGATCCGCGCATCGATCTGTCCATCCTCCCGATCGCGGATGGACTAGCGCTCATCCGGAAGCGATGACGGGTGCCGGCCCGCCTCGCGATGCAGGATCCTGTATGTGCGCATCTTCGCTCGAAAGGCACGCAGGCGTGGCTGCAACCGCGCTCGCAGTGCCTTGCGAGCCTTGCTTTCCTGGCGCTCGCAGGCCCGGTACTCCCGAAAGTTCGTGGCCGCCTGGATGCAGTCCTCCGCCTCCTGCAAAATGCGGATCCGCTCGCGATGGCTGATCGACTCGATCGCACGGCGTTCCTCGAACAGCTCGTGACGCATCGTCGCAAGATCGGATGCATGCGCCGGCATCATCGACA
>RFHK01000065.1 GCA_003695825.1 Gammaproteobacteria bacterium
CCCGAAGCCATTTCCTGATTCCTGCTTGAAGTAGCAGCCGCGTGGCCGCATAGTAAAACCGTAAGGCGGCTCGCAGCGAGGACAGGAGGAACGACGATGAGCGATTCGGGAGATTTCATCGAACAATACGATCGCCCGGCCGTGAGCGACCCGAGCGATCCGTTCGCCGGCCTCGATCCCTGGGACGAGGAGAAGGCGCGCCAGCTCGCCGCCGAGGAAGGCATCGAGCTGACCGACGACCATTGGCAGATCCTGCGCGCGCTGCGTGCGCACTACGCCGAGCGCGAAGGCAAGCTCCAGGCGGTCGAGACCCTGCGCTTCATGGAGGAGCAGGTCCGCTCGCACCAGTTGAAGGATCTCTACAAGCTCTTCCCCAACGGCCCGGTGCGCCAGGCGACGAAGATCGCGGGCATTCCCACCCCGCACGAGGCGGTGGATCCGCACTTCGGCAGCGTGATGTGAGACGGGGCGCCGAGCGCGTCCAGGCGCACGGCGCGGGGAGGAAGGTTGGATGCGTCTGGGACCCAAGAAGCTGCACCAGTTGTTTCGCGTCGGTCCTTCTCCCATCCACGGATTGGGCCTCTTCGCCCGTACCCGGATCCGTGCCGGCCAGTACCTGGGGACCTACGAAGGCCCCCGCGTGAACCGCAACGGCACCCATGTCCTGTGGGTCTACGAGGGGTACGGCTGGACCCGCCGGGACGGCAAGAACCTGTTGCGCTACATCAATCACAGCAACGATCCCAACGCCGAGTTCGATGGTTACGATCTCTACGCCCTGCGGGACATCCGTCCCGGCGAAGAGATCACCATCGACTACGGCGAGGATCCCGGTGGCTGAGCAGTCGGTCTCGGAGAGGTAAGGATGTGCCTCGCCCTGCCCGGCAACCGGACCCCCGAAGGCGCACGGGAATCCCGGGCGAGGCGGATCCTGTGGGCGCTTCCTCGCCTGCTGGCCCTGAGCGCCCTCCTGGGACGGCTTTTGCTGACCGCGCTCTGGCAGGGACGGTGAGCGCGTGGGTGGCTCGATCCTCGTAAGAGGCAACGTTTGTTGTGGCGTCCCCTAGGGGAGTCGAACCCCTGTCGCCGCCGTGAAAGGGCGGTGTCCTAGGCCTCTAGACGAAGGGGACGGAGGCTTTTCGTCCTGGACTCCGCAACGCGGAATGGATTGCGGCCGGCGCCCTCCGCTCGCCACCTGACCTGAATGCACCGGCCGGTGTGTTGGCGCCTGCCGCATCCCTGTCTCGTCGAAGGTTCGGTGCCGCAGGCAAACCGGGGAGGGAACTCGGGCCCTGCCGGTAGCCGCTTTGCGCTTCGAGCAGGTGCCCTTTTCCGTGTTGGTGGAGCTAGCCGGGATCGAACCGGCGACCTCTACAATGCCATTGTAGCGCTCTCCCAGCTGAGCTATAGCCCCAGACGAGGCGCGCACTTTACGGAATGCCCGAAAAGCTGTCAACCGGCGTTCTCGGGCTTGACGCCTCGCTTGGAAATTATAAGGGGGATCGAGCCGCAATCAACCCGCCTTCTCTTCCCGCTGGCGATAGGCGGCCGTCAACGCCGAGAGCACGATGAGCGCACCGCCGATCCACTCGCCGAGCCGGACCCCTTCGTGCGCCAGCCACCAGGAAGACAAGGCCCCGGCCACCAGTTCGAACAACAGCAGGATGGCGGACCGGTGCACCGGCAGGTGGGTGACACCGTACTGGACCGAGAGGGTCATGATGACCATGCCCGGCGCCCCGAGCACGGCCGCCCCCAGCCAGGCCCCGGGAGCGGCCGGGGGCGGGGCGAGGCCCTGGGTGCCGGCCAGCCAGGCCAGGGCCACGAACAACACCCCCACCCAGCTGACGAGGGTCTTGTGGCGTACCGGGATCGCCTGCAGCCGGCGGATCTCTATGTTGGCCAGTGCGAAACTGAAACCCGCCAGCAGGGCCAGCCAATCGGGACGGCCGGCCGGCAGCGGGTAACCGACCTCGGGCTTCCACAGCATCACCAGGGCCCCTGCCATGGCCGCGCCCAGCACGATCCAGTCCGGCCCGCCGGGGCGCTCCCGCAGGAGCCCCCACCCGAGCAGTACCGTCCACAAGGGGGAGAGATAGAACAGCAGCAGCACCCGTACCACCTCGCCCTCGATCACGGCGAGGATGAAGGCCACGTTGCACAGCCCGGAGGCGAGGGCCAGGACCAAGAGGCCGACCCGCGCGCCGCGCCAGGCGATACGCTGCAGGGACGCGAGGCAGAAAGGGAGGAGTGCCAGGGCGGCACTGGCGTAGATGACCACCGTGGCCCAGAGCCCGCCCAGCCCGGCCTGCTCCAGGCGCCGCAACGGGTACCAGAACACGCCCCAGAGCGTGGCGGCGAGCAGGACGCTGGCGACGGCGAGAAGATGGCTGCGGGTCGGCATGCGCTGACGTATAATTCCGGGCCTGTCGTGTCCGGGGCGTGCGCTCCGGATCATACCGCAACCGCCCGGTTGGAGCGCATGAACCCGGATCTCGAGCGACTGCATCCCTACCCCTTCGAGCGTCTGCGCGCCCTGCTGGCGGGCTGTGAACCCCCAGCGGACCTGCCGCGCATCGATCTCTCCATCGGGGAGCCCCGCCACGACCCGCCGCACTTCGTGCTCGAGGCCTTGATCCGTCACCTGCACCAGGTGGCACGGTACCCGCTCACGCGCGGCGGTACCGAGTTGCGCGAGGCCATCACCGCCTGGCTCTCGCGCCGCTTCGGGCTCCCCGAGGGCGCCCTGCATCCAGACCGGCACGTGCTACCGGTCAACGGCACGCGCGAGGCGCTCTTCGCCGTGGCGCAGGCCCTGGTCGACCGTGGCAGCACCCCCGCCGTGCTCATGCCCAACCCGTTCTACCAGATCTACGAAGGCGCCGCCCTGCTCGCCGGGGCCGAACCCGTCTACCTCAACGCCACGGAAGAGACCGGTTTCCAGCCCGACTTCGACGCCGTGCCCGAGACCCTGTGGGCGCGCTGCCGGCTGCTCTACCTGTGTTCACCGGCCAACCCCTCCGGTGCGGTGCTGGGCGAGGAGACGCTGGCACGGTTGATCGCGTTGGCCGAACGGTACGACTTCGTGCTGGCCTCCGACGAGTGCTATAGCGAGATCCATTTCGATGACGCACATCCGCCGCCCGGGCTGCTCGGTGCCGCCTGGCGTGCCGGCAACACCGAGTTCCGACGCTGCCTGGTGTTCCACAGCCTCTCGAAGCGCTCCAACCTGCCCGGCCTGCGCTCGGGTTTCGTGGCCGGTGACGCAGAGCTCATCGCGGCCTTCCACCGTTACCGGACCTACCACGGGTGCGCCATGCCGCCGCCCACCCAGGCCGCCAGCGTCGCCGCCTGGTCGGACGAGGCCCATGTCGCCGCCAATCGCCGGCGCTACCGCGAGAAGTTCGAAGCCGTGCTCGAGCTTCTCGCCCCCGTGCTGCGGGTGACGCGTCCCGAGGCCGGCTTCTACCTCTGGCCCGAGACCCCGATCCCGGACGAGGCGTTCGCGCGCCGCCTGTTCGCGGAAGAACACGTCACCGTCCTGCCCGGCCGGTACCTCTCGCGCCGGAGCCAGGGGATCGACCCGGGCGCGGGCCGGGTGCGCATGGCGCTGGTGGCCACGCTGGAAGAATGCATCGAAGCGGCAAGGCGCATCCGCCGCTTCGTCGAGCGACTCTGAACGAACCAGGAGAGGAAGCCATGAGCGAGATCCGCGCCATCATCGAGGAAGCCTTCGAACGACGCGCCGAGATCACCCCGCGCAACGCCGAGCCCTTGCTCAAGGAGGCCGTGCACGAGGCGATCGAGCTGCTCGACACCGGGCAGGCCCGGGTCGCGGAGAAGGTCGACGGGGAATGGCGGGTGAACGAGTGGCTCAAGAAGGCCGTGCTGCTCTCGTTCCGGATCGACGACAACGTGTTCGTCAAGGGCGGGTTCACCAATTACTTCGACAAGGTGCCCTCCAAGTACGCCGACTTCAACTCGCGGGACTTCCGCGAGGCCGGCGTGCGCGTGGTTCCCCCGGCGACCGCACGGCGGGGTGCCTACATCGCCCCCGGCGTGGTGCTCATGCCTTCCTACGTCAACATCGGCGCCTACGTGGACTCGGGCACCATGGTGGACACCTGGGCCACCGTGGGGTCCTGCGCCCAGATCGGCAAGAACGTCCACCTCTCCGGCGGCGTGGGCATCGGCGGTGTCCTCGAGCCCTTGCAGGCCGCTCCCACCATCATCGAGGACAACTGTTTCATCGGCGCCCGCTCCGAGATCGTCGAAGGCGTCATCGTCGAGGAAGGCTCCGTCATCTCCATGGGGGTCTACATCGGCCAGAGCACGCGGATCTACGACCGCGAGACGGGTGAGATCCTCTACGGGCGCGTCCCGGCCGGCTCGGTGGTGGTGCCCGGCAGCCTGCCCTCCCAGGACGGCCGCTACAGCCTCTACTGCGCGGTCATCGTCAAGAAGGTGGACGAGAAGACCCGCGGCAAGGTGGGCATCAACGAGCTGCTGCGGGGGATCTGAGCGCGGGGGACGGGAACCCCTTCTTCCCCTCGGCTGGAGACGCCGCGCACCCGCCCCGATCCCCACCCGCGGCCCCAGGCCTCCGCGGACGGGCTGCGGAGCCCCGCGCCCCCGCCGGCCGCGACTCAGCGTTTCGTCACGGCATGGATGGCATTGCCGGCGACGGCCATGGCGGCCTCGTGGAAGGCCTCCGACAGGGTGGGATGGGCGAACATGGTCAGGGCCACGTCTTCCGCGCTCGCTCCCAGTGCCATGCCCACGCCGGCAGCCGAGAGCAGCTCGGAGACGCAGTCCCCGATCATGTGCACGCCCAGGATGCGGTCGGTCCCTGCATCGGACAGCACCCGGACGAGCCCCTCGGGGTGGCCGTGGGCACGCGCGCGCCCGTTGGCGGAGAAGGGAAACTGGCCGCTGCGATAGGCGATACCGGCACGCTTGAGTTCCGCCTCGGTCCGCCCGATCCAGGCGATCTCCGGGTGCGTGTAGATGACGCTGGGGATCCGGTCGTAGTCGACGAAGGCGGCGTGGCCGGCGATCCGTTCGGCCACCATGATGCCTTCTTCCGCACCCTTGTGGGCCAGCATGGGTCCACGCACCAGGTCGCCGATGGCGTAGACACCGGGGAGGTTGGTCCGGCAGTGCTCGTCCACGTGCACATAGCCCCACTCGTCGATCAACAGGCCGGCCTCGGGCGCGGCCAGCCCGGCGGAATTCGGTACCCTGCCCACGGCCACGATCAGCCGGTCGAACAGGTGCTTCTCCGTCTCCCCGTCACGCTGCCAGGTCACCTCCACCCTGCCACGCACCAGGCGCGTGGCGGTGACCCTGGTCCCGAGCCGGATGTCCAGTCCCTGGCGGTCGAACGCGCGCAGCGCCACCCGGCGCACGCTCTCGTCCACCATGGGCAGGAAGTCCGGCTGTGCCTCGAAGAGGATCACCTCCTCCGCGCCCAACCGCTTCCAGACCGACCCCAGTTCCAACCCGATGACGCCCGCCCCGATGATGCCGAGCCGCCTGGGCACTTCCGCGAGCGCCAGGGCACCGCTCGAGTCGAGGATGCGTTCACCGTCGACCGGCGCCGTGTCGAGGGCGATGGGATGCGAGCCGGTCGCGAGGATGACGTGGCCGGCCTCGATGTGCCGGGGCTTGCCGCGCTCGGGCTGGAACTCCACCCGTCCGGCCTCGAGCAGGCGCCCCCGGCCCGGCAGCCAGTCGACGCCGTTGGCCTGGAACAGGGTGGCGATGCCGTCGGTCAGGGCCTGGACGATCGTGCGCTTGCGTGCCTGCATGGCCGCGAGGTCGAGCTTCACGCCCTGCACCCGGATGCCGTGCTCGGCGAACTCGTTCTGCACGGCCTGGTACAGCTCCGAGGATTCGAGCAGGGCCTTGGACGGGATGCAGCCGGCATTGAGACAGGTGCCACCGAGCCGTGGTCGGCCGTCCTCGTCCTTCCAGGCATCGATGCAGGCCGTGGCGTATCCCAGTTGTGCACAACGGATCGCGGCCACGTAGCCGGCCGGTCCCGCACCGACGACCACCACGTCGTAGCGGTCACGCATTTTCTTGCCTGCCATCTCGGCCTCCTTCAGACATTCAGCAGCAACCGGGCGGGATCCTCGATCATCTCCTTGACCGTGACCAGGAACTGCACGGCCTCGCGGCCGTCGATGAGGCGATGGTCGTAGGTGAGCGCCACGTACATCATGGGTCGGACGACGATCTCGCCGTCACGGACCACCGGGCGTTCTTCGATCTTGTGCATGCCCAGGATCCCCGTCTGGGGCGGATTGAGGATGGGTGTGGAGAGCAGGGACCCGAAGACGCCGCCGTTGGTGATGGTGAAGGTCCCGCCCGTGATGTCCTCGATGGCGAGACTGCCCTCGCGCGCCTTCGTCGCGTACGCCTGGATCTGCCGTTCGATCTCGGCCAGGCCCAGGGTATCGGCGTCGCGCAGCACCGGCACGACCAGGCCGCGGTCGGTGGACACGGCGATACCGATGTCGTAGAAGCCATGGTAGACGATGTCCTGGCCGTCGATGGAGGCATTGACCGCGGGGAAGCGGCGCAACCCCTCGATCACCGCCTTGACGAAGAAGGGCAGGAAACCGAGCTTCACTCCGTGGCGGCGTTCGAAGGCCTCGCGGTAGCGCCGGCGCAACGCGATGACCGCGCTCATGTCGATCTCGTTGAAGGTGGTGAGCATGGCCGCCGTCTGCTGGGCCTCGACCAGCCGCTCGGCGATCCGCGCCCGCAAGCGGGTCATCGGTACCCGGCGTTCCTCGCGACCCCGTACGAAGGCCTCCCGGGCCGGGGCGGCAGGCGCCTCCGCCTCGGGTGCCGACTCCGGCGTCACCGGGGGGGCGGCCGCCTCCGCGGCGGACGCCGTCGCCGGCGTCACCGCACCCCCCTCGTCTCCGGGAGGCGCACCCTCCTGGTCGCGGGAGGCGAGATGGCGCAGCACGTCTTCCTTGAGGACCCGCCCCCCGCGACCCGAGCCGACGATGCGGGAAGGATCCAGGCCGTGCTCTTCGATCAGGCGGCGCGCGGCGGGCGTAACCACCGGGACCGCCGCGGCCTCGTGCGCGGCTGACGATGCGGCGGCCGGTTCGGGGGCGGCCGGGGCGGTGTGAACCTCGCCGGCCTCCGCCAGCTGCAGGCGCCCGATGACCTGTCCCGAGACGACCGTCTCCCCCTCCCCGGCCTCGATGGCCTCGAGGACGCCGTCTTCCGGCGCGGGCACCTCGAAGACCACCTTGTCGGTCTCGATGTCCACGAGGTTCTCGTCCCGCCGGACCCTGTCCCCGGGACGGTGGTTCCAGCGCACGATCACCCCGTCCTGCACGGACTCCGGAAAGGCCGGTACCCTGATCTCGATGCTCATGAGGTCCTCTTCCTCCTGCCTTCGGCCTGCAACCCCAGCGCCTCCTCCACCAGGGCCCGCTGTTGCTCGAGGTGCAGCCAGGTATAGCCCACGGCCGGGGCGGCCGAGAAGGGCCGCCCGGCATAGACCGGTGCCTTGCCGCGCGGAAGCACGGCGAGCAGGTGATGGTGGATCTGGAACCAGGCCCCCTGGTTCATCGGTTCTTCCTGGCACCAGACGAACTGGCGTGCCCGGGCATAGCGGGCCAGCATCTTGCGCAACGGTCCCTCGGGGAACGGATAGAGGCGCTCGATGCGCAGGATGGCCACGTCCTCGAGACCCGCCTCGCGCCGCTTCTCGAGCAGGTCGTAGTAGACCTTGCCGCTGCACAGGACCACGCGCCGCACCCGTTCCGGGTCGATGGGATCGATCTCGTCGATCAGGGGGAGGAAGGCACCCTCGGTGAGGTCCTCGAGCCGGCTGACGGCCAGGCGGTGGCGCAGCAGGCTCTTGGGCGTGAACACCACGAGCGGCTTGCGGCACTCGAGCAGTGCCTGGCGGCGCAACAGGTGGAAGATCTGCGCCGGCGTGGTCGGCACGCAGACCTGCATGTTGTGCTGGGCACAGAGCTGCAGAAAGCGCTCGAGGCGGGCCGAGGAGTGTTCCGGTCCCTGGCCCTCGTACCCGTGCGGGAGGAAGAGCACCAGCCCGCACAGGCGGTTCCACTTCTGTTCTCCGGCGGAGATGAACTGGTCGATGACCACCTGGGCGTTGTTGGCGAAGTCGCCGAACTGCGCTTCCCAGATCACCAGCGTGCGGGGATCGGTGGTGGCATAGCCGTACTCGAAGGCGAGCACCGCCTCCTCGGAGAGGAGCGAGTTGATGACCAGGAAATTGGCCTGGTCGTCCGCGAGGTGGCGCAGGGGCACCCAGGCCTCGCCGTTCCTCTGGTTGTAGAGCACGGCATGGCGATGGAAGAAGGTGCCGCGGCCACTGTCCTGGCCGGAGAGGCGCACGGGCCAGCCCTCGGTGACCAGGGTCGCGTAGGCCATGGTCTCGGCGTACCCCCAGTCGATGGGCAGCGCGCCGGCCGTCATCTTGCGCCGGTTCTCCAGGATCCGCCGCACGCCCGGGTGGAGCTCGAACCCCTCGGGCAGCCGCTCCAGGCGTTGCCACAGCGCCCGCAGGCGCTCGAGCGGCACGCTGGTGTCGAGCAAGGCGGTGCAGGCCTGCTTCAGGTAGGGCTTCCAGCTGACCGCGTAGGGATAGACCTCCGGCGGGAGGAGGTTGTCCAGCACCGGCCGGCCGCTTTCCAGGCGTTCCCGGTACTCGGACTGCAGGCGCGCCACGGCGGCCTCGTCGAGCACGCCTTCCTGCACCAGGCGCCGGGCGTACTTCTCGCGCGGGGTCGGCAGGCTGCGGATCACGCGGTACATGACCGGCTGGGTCGCCATGGGCTCGTCGGCCTCGCTGTGCCCGTGGCGGCGGTAGCAGACCAGGTCGATGACCACGTCCTTGTGGAAGGTGGCCCGGTAGTCCATGGCCAGGCGCGCGACGAAGCACACGGCTTCCGGGTCGTCGCCGTTGACGTGGAAGATGGGGGCATTGACCATCTTGGCCACGTCGGTGCAATAGGTGGTGGAGCGGGCGTCGCGCTGGTTGCTGGTGGTGAAGCCGATCTGGTTGTCGACCACGATGTGCACCGTGCCCTTGGTGGAGAAGCCCCGCGTCTGGGACATGTTGAGCGTCTCCATGACCACGCCCTGTCCCGCAAAGGCGGCATCCCCGTGCACCAGCACGGGCATCACTTCCTTCCCCTCGCTGTCGCCGCGCCGGTCCTGCCGGCAACGCGTGGATCCCTCCACCACCGGGTCGACGATCTCCAGGTGCGAGGGATTGAAGGCGAGCGCCAGGTGCAGCGGCTCGTGCCCGAAGTCCAGGTTGCTGGAGAACCCCATGTGGTACTTGACGTCGCCGGTCCCGTTGCCGTCCTGGCCGACCCGTCCCTCGAACTCGGCGAACAGCTCGTCCGGCGTCTTGCCGAGCACGTTGACCAGCACGTTGAGCCGGCCGCGGTGGGCCATGCCGAGCGCCACCTCGCGCACGCCGGAGGCACTGGCGTGGCGCAACAGGGCATCGAGCAGCGGGATGAGGCTGTCGCCCCCTTCGAGCGAGAAGCGTTTCTGCCCGGTGTAGCGGGAATGCAGGTAACGCTCGAGTCCCTCGGCGGCGGTGAGCTTGCGCAGGATGTGGATGCGCGCCTCGGGGTCGCGCTCGCGCCAGGCGCCGGGACGCTCGATGCGCGCCTGCAACCAGCGCTTCTCGGCGGTCGCGAGCAGGTGCATGTATTCCCAGCCGATGGGGCCACCGTAGATGGCGCGCAGGCGCGCGACGATCTCGCGCAGCGGGAGGCGGTCGGCCCCGGCCAGGGAACCGGTGTCGAACTCGGTGTCGAGGTCGGCCTCGGTCAGGCCGTGATGGGCCGGGTCGAGCTCCGGGATGGGTTCGATCTCGCGCAGCCCGAGCGGGTCGACGTCCGCCACCTGGTGACCGCGAAAGCGCCAGGCGTTGATGAGTTGCAGCACACCGATCTGCTTGCGCTCGTGCGCGCGGTCCTGCACCACCGGTCCCGGGTGTCCGGCGGCCAGGGGACGGGTCGGTGGGTTCCGGAAGCCGGCCTCGACCTGCGAGCGCGGCACCTCGGTGCCGGAGACCGGGGGCAATTGTTCGAACAGGCGCCGCCATTGCGCGGGTACGCGTGCCGGGTCGGCGAGGTAGTCCTCGTAGAGGGCCTCGAGCCAGGCCGCGTTCTGGCCCGAGAGCTGGGAACGGCGCCAGCGCGCGTAGAGATCCTCCGGTGGTACCCTCTGTTCCATGTGTGTCGCCTTTTCGTCCCTGAGCGGAAGCGAGGCAAGAGTCGGGCCAGCCTGTCCTTCCCCCTGGCAGGATCCCTGCCCGATCATGCCGCCTTTCGCGTGCTACGACAACCGCTTCCTAATCGGATTCCCCGTCACGCCGAGGGTTCCCGAGCGCAGGCAGGCGACTGGTGCCCGGGGCCGGACTCGAACCGGCACGGCCAAGGCCGGGGGATTTTAAGTCCCCTGCGTCTACCGTTTCGCCACCCGGGCGGTGCGGGGCCATTCTACCGGATGGCGCCGCAGCGCCCCATTCCAACACCTTTCGTCGCGTTGAATCCCGGCGCACCGACGCCATGCTTGAGGTAGAAGCGCAAGGAAGTGCAGCCAGGAGGTGTATCATGATACGCAGACTCTACGTACTCTTCCCGGACCGCGCGCACGCGCTCGCGGCCTGCCGTACGCTGGAGACGCTGGGCGTGCCACGCCGGCGCATGCATGCCCTGGCCCGCGAGGGCGTGGCGCTCGACGGACTGCCCGCGGCCACGGCGGCCCAACGCGAAGACCGGCTCACGCGCGTCGAACAGGGACTCTGGTACGGCAACCTGGTCCTGTTCTTCCTGGTCCTCGGTGTCACCGTGCTCATGGCCCTGCAAGGGCACTGGATCGCCACGCTGGTCGGGGTGCTGCTGATGCTGGCCAGCTACCTCGCCGGGGAATGGTTCGCCACGCGGGTGATCGGGGTGCACGCCCGGGAGTTCGCCGACGCCCTGCGCCACGGCGAGATCCTGCTGCTGGTGGACGTACCCGTCCACCGGCTGCGCGAGGTCGAGCACCAGCTGCACCGGCGTCATCCCGAGGCCGTCATCGGGGGCAGCGGCTGGGCGATCGAGGCCCTGGGGATGTGAGGCTCAGGCGCGGCGCAGTGCCGGCCAGGCCGCCCGCAGGTAGATCGCCATCGACCAGAGGGTGAGCAGCGCGGCGAGGTAGAGGCAGACCAGCCCCAGGATCTCCACCGGGATCGAGAACAGCGGCTCCCGGTAGATGAGCAGAAAGAGCGCCACCATCTGGACGGTCGTCTTGACCTTGCCGATCACGGAAACGGCCACCCGGGCCCTTTCCCCCACCCCGGCCATCCATTCGCGCAGGGCGGAGACGGTGAGCTCGCGCCCGATGATGATCACGGCGGGGAGCGTGAACCAGACGTGGGGGTGACGCTCCACCAGCAGGACCAGGGCCGTGACCACCATGAGCTTGTCGGCCACGGGGTCCAGGAAGGCGCCGAAGGCCGAGGTCGCGCCCAGGCGGCGAGCGAGGTAGCCGTCGAACCAGTCGGTGAGCGCCGCCAGGCCGAAGACCAGGGTGGCGAGCAGGTTGGCGTGGGGCACCGGGACGTAGAAGAAGAACACGAACACCGGGATCAGGAGGATCCGCAGGGCCGTGAGCAGGTTGGGCAGGTTGATCGGCATGGAGGGATTCTACTCCCCGTGGAAAGCCGCGTGGATCTGCTCGGCCAGCCGGCGGCTGATCCCCTTGACCCGCATCAGGTCCTCGACCCCGGCGCGCGCCACCTCGCGCAAGCCGCCGAAATGGGTGAGCAGGCGCTGTCGGCGCCGGGCACCGATGCCCGGGATGGACTCCAGCGGCGACCGGGTGCGTTGCTGCCGGCGCCGCTGGCGGTGCCCGGTGAGGGCGAACCGGTGGGCCTCGTCCCGGATCTGCTGGACCAGGTGCAGGGCGGGGGCGTCCGGCGGCAGGCGCACGGGCTCGGCGCGCCCGGCGACGAACAGGGTCTCGAGGCCGGGCTTGCGGTCCGGCCCCTTGGCGATGCCGACCAGGATCACGCCGGTCACCCCCAGCTCGGAGAGCACCGCGCGCGCCTGGGCCAGCTGGCCGCGGCCGCCGTCGATGAAGAGGACGTCCGGCAACGGCGCCTCGCCCGCACGGAGCCGCCGGTAGCGACGTTCGAGCGCCTGGTGCAGGGCGGCATAGTCGTCCCCGGGCGTGACGCCCTCGATGTTGAAGCGGCGGTAGTCGGCCTTGCGCGGGCCTTCCTCGTCGAACACCACGCAGGAAGCCACCGGCGCCTCGCCGCGCGTGTGGCTGATGTCGAAGCATTCCAGGCGCGCCGGTACGGCGTCGAGGGCGAGCGCCTCGCGGAGGGCCTCGAGCCGGGCGCGCATGCCACCCCGGCTGGCCAGGTGGGCGGTCAACGCCATGCGGGCGTTGCGTACGGCCATCTCCAGCCAGCGCGCCCGTTCGCCGCGAACGCGCCGGCGCAGGCGCACCTGTCGCCCGGCGCGTTCGGAGAGGGCCTTCTCCAGCAACCCCGTCTCCGCCTCGTCGAGTAGGTTGACGAGGATCTCGGCCGGTGGCGCGTGGACGCTGTAGAACTGGCTGAGGAAGGCCTCCATCACCGCCTCCGGGGGCTCCCCGTCCGGCACGGTGGGCCGGAAACTCTTGTTGCCCAGGTTGCGGCCACCCCGCACGAAGAAGACCTGGACCACGGCGAGGCCGCCTTCCATGGCGAGCGCGACGATGTCCAGGTCGCCCCGGGTA
Organism: Gammaproteobacteria bacterium; assembly: GCA_003695825.1. Classification (GTDB taxonomy): domain Bacteria; phylum Pseudomonadota; class Gammaproteobacteria; order Thiohalobacterales; family Thiohalobacteraceae; genus J048. The sequence goes on from RFHK01000065.1 coordinate 12,796, forward strand.
CCGGTGACGTACTGGCGTTCCTGGATCCGTCGCAGGGTGGCGATCCGGTCGCGCAGGCGGGCGGCCTCCTCGAACTCCAGGGCCGCGGCCGCCGCCTGCATGCGTTCGGTCAAGGCCTGGACGATCTCATCGCTGCGGCCCTCGAGAAAGCGCACGGCATCTTCCACGTCCCGGGCATAGTCCTGGGCTCCGATCCTGCCCACGCAGGGTGCGGAACAGCGCTCGATCTGGTACTGCAGGCAGGGGCGCGAGCGGTTGCGGAAGACGCTGTCCTCGCACTGGCGTACCCGAAACACCTTCGCCAGCAGCGCCAGGGTCTCGCGCACCGCCTGGGCGTTGGGATAGGGCCCGAAATAGCGCCCGGGCCGGTTGCGGGCCCCGCGGTGAAAGGCCAGCCGGGGCCAGGGCGTGTCGGTCGCGAGGTAGATCCAGGGATAGCTCTTGTCGTCCCGGTAGAGGACGTTGTAGCGGGGGCGGTGTGCCTTGATCAGGTTGCTTTCGAGCAACAGCGCCTCGCCCTCGGTGCGCGTGACCGTCACTTCGATGGCGGCGACCTGGCGCATCAGCGCCCGGGTCTTCACCGGCAGCCCCGTGGCGCGGAAATAGCTCGCCACCCGCCGCTTCAGGTTGCGCGCCTTGCCCACGTAGAGGATGCGCCCCTCGGCATCGAGCATGCGGTAGACCCCGGGCTGCTCGGTGAGGGTGCGGAGAAAGGCCTGGGGATCGAAGGGCGTTGCCGTCTCGTTCATGCTGCCTGGTCGCACTTCGTGGCCGCGCCCGACGGGGTTTCAGGCGCGCTGTTCGTTCAGGGAGTCGAGGTCGATGAGTCCATGCCGCACGGCCAGGTGGGTCAGCTCCACGTCGTTGCTCACCCCCAGCTTCTCATAGAGCCGGTAACGGTAGGTGCTGACGGTCTTGGGGCTCAGGCACAGGGCGTCGGAGATCTCCTGGATGCTCTGCCCGCGGGTCACCATCAGCAATACCTCCATTTCGCGCTGGGAGAGCTTGTCGAAGGGAGAGGCCTCCTGCCCCGGCAGGCGCGACAACGCCAGGGCCCGCGCCACCTCCGGATCCAGGTAGATCTCGCCCTTCATCACGGTGCGGATGGCATTGACGATCTCGTCGACGGCACAGGACTTGGTCAGGTACCCGTTGGCACCGGCCTCGAGCAGCTTGCTGGGCCAGGGCTCCTGCACGTGGACGGTGACGACGATGATGCGGGTCTCCGGCAGCAGCTGGCGGATACGCCGCGTGGCCTCCATGCCCCCCACACCGGGCATGTTCACGTCGAGCAGGATCACGTCCGGGCGCAGCGCGCGGGCCTGGGCGATGGCCTCCTCGCCCGTGCCGCATTCTCCGACCACCTCCATGTCGGGGCAGTCGGCGAGCAGGCGCCGCACGCCGGCCCGCACCAGCTCGTGATCGTCGACCAACAGCAGCCGAACCATCGCTCCCCCGCACGATCCCTTTCTACAAGGTGATGGTAACATACCGGTACCGCACGACCAGCACCGCGACCGGAGAGCCGACATGAACGCATCGGTGCCCGAACCCGTCCCGGGGGATGCCCTGATTCTCGTCGACGTCCAGAACGACTTCCTGCCCGGCGGCCGGCTGGCGGTCCCGGACGGCGATGCGGTGATCCCGCCGCTCAATGCCTGGATCCGCCGCTTTCGAGCGCGCGGCCTGCCGGTGTTCGCCACCCGCGACTGGCACCCCCCGGACCACTGCTCCTTCCGGGAACAGGGCGGCCCCTGGCCACCGCACTGCGTGGCCGGCACCCCTGGAGCGGACTTCGCCCCCGGCCTCGAGCTGCCCCCGGAGGTCGTCGTGATCTCCAAGGCCACGACGCCCGAGAAAGACGCCTACTCCGGCTTCGAGGGCACGGACCTGGCCGAACGGCTCCAGGAACGGTCGGTGCGCCGGGTGTTCGTCGGCGGGCTGGCCACCGACTACTGCGTGCTCAATACCGTGCTCGACGCCCTGAAGGCGGGCTTCGAGGCCTGGGTGATCAAGGACGCTGTCCGTGCCGTGGACGTGCAGCCCGGGGACGGCGAACGGGCGCTCGAGCGCATGCGCCAGGCCGGGGCCAGGGAGATCAGCACCCCGCCCGAATGGATGGAGTCCTGATGGACCCGCTGCGCTCTCCCCTGCTCACCGACCTCTACCAGCTCACCATGCTCCAGACCTACCTGGAGCGTGGCATGACGGAGACGGCGGTCTTCGAGTTCTTCGTGCGCAAGCTGCCCGAGAATCGGGGGTTTCTCGTCGCCGCCGGCCTCGAGCAGGTACTCGATTTCCTCGAGAATCTCCGTTTCACGGAAGAGGAACTTGACTGGATTCGCCGCAGCGGCAAGTTCGCCGCCGACTTCGCCGACCGGCTCGAGGGCATGCGTTTCGAGGGCGAGGTGCACGCCCTGCCGGAAGGCACGGTGTGTTTCGCCGACACGCCCATCGTCCAGGTGATCGCGCCCCTGCCGGTGGCCCAGCTCGTCGAGAGCCGGCTGATCAACCTGCTCCACTTCCAGACCCTGATCGCCTCCAAGGCCATCCGCTGCGTGCTGGCCGCGCCCGACAAGCTGCTGGTGGACTTCGGGATGCGCCGGGCCCACGGGGCCGAGGCCGGGCTGCTGGCGGCGCGGGCCTGCCGGCTGGCCGGGTTCGCCGGTACCGCCACGGTGCTCGCCGACCCGCTGTACGGGATCCCCGTGTTCGGCACCATGGCGCATTCCTTCATCCTCGCGCACGAGAGCGAAACCGCCGCCTTCGAATCCTTCGCCCGTTCGCACCCGGACAACGTGGTGCTGCTCATCGACACCTGGGATACCGAAAGGGCGGCCCGCAAGGTCGTGCGACTCGCACCGGAACTGGCCGAAGCCGGCATACGCATCAAGGCCGTGCGCCTCGACAGCGGCGATCTCGCCGAGCACGCGAAGAAGGTGCGCAGGATCCTGGACGAGGGCGGCCTGCGGGACACCGGTATCTTCTGTTCCGGCAACCTGGACGAATTCCGGATCGCCGAGCTGCTCGCCAAAGGTGCACCGATCGACGGGTTCGGCATCGGCACCCGGCTGGACACTTCGGCGGATGCCCCCTACCTCGACTCCGCCTACAAGCTGATGGCCTATGCCGGGCGCCCGGTCCGCAAGCGTTCCGAGGGGAAGGCCACCTGGCCCGGGCGCAAGCAGGTCTGGCGACGACTGGATGGTGACGGCCGGTGGCTGGAAGACCGGCTCGGCCTGCACGAGGAGTCCCATCCCGGCACGCCGCTGCTCGTACCCGTCATGCAGGGCGGAAAGCGGCTGCATCCACCGGAACCCATGGAGAAGATCCGGGAACGGGTGCAGGACGGCGTCCGCCGGCTCCCCGAGGCGGCCCGGCGTCTCCGTGCCCCGGAGGCACCGCGGGTCACCCCTTCCGAAGCCCTGGTCGACCTGGCCCGCCGGCTGGACGAACAGGCCGAAGCAGCCATCGTATGAGGATCAACGACTTCGTTCCCCTTCTCTTCCGGACTGCAGGCAGGATGGAAAGCGGGTAACACGTCCTGCCCGGGAGCACGATCAGGACCTGGACATCATGTCGAAGATTACCGTATTCGTGGCATTCCGGACGATGTAGACCAGCGTATCGTTGTAGGCCACATCATCGGTGAGAAAGGCGTATCCGGTGTAGACGCCATCGAGCATACCGCAACTCGTCATGGTGAGTGTCAGCCGATAGAGGTTGGTCGAGGGATCCGGTACCCGCACCGTCCCGTAGGCCGCGCATCCCGTTATGTTCGAGCTGCTGAAATTACCAAGCGTATCGATCGAGACCGTGGCCACCGAAAACTTCGAGACCCAGTTGCTGCTCATCGAGATGAGCGAGGCACCACGGTAGTTTTCCGGACTGTAATCCAGACTGAAGGTCCCATATTCGCCACTCGTGGAAACATAGCTGCCGGAAAGGTTGACCTGGGTCTCGACATGTCCGCTGAATGCGGACGTCGAAAGGGGCAATCCCGTAAAGAGATCGTAATCGATCGTCTCCGCCTCCAGACGATCACCGGAGATTGCGTAGGTACCGGCGCGCAGGTCCGTATAGAGCCCGTCCGTGGTGAAGAGGTAAAGGTTCCCCTCGATGAAGAGCCCAGCCATGTGGTAGACGCCACCGCCGGCGACGGCGAGGTGCCCTGCCCACAGGCCGGTAGCATCCTCCGGGATCGATACCCATGAACTGCCGCTGCCACCCCCTCCGCAACCGGAGAGTATCAGAAAGATTCCAAGAAAGCCGAGATGCCGCATCCCTTTCCTCCCGTTTCAGTTTCACGGGAATCAAGGGTGGATCGGGGCGGCTGAATCAGGGATGAATGAACATGCGTACCCGGTCGAGCGCCTTCCGTTCGAAAAATGAAGGCTCAAAGCCTTTATTCTGATTCCATAAAAAGGCCCGCTTCGGGGCCTTTCTGTTTTCTTATGGATGGCGGAGAGGGAGGGATTCGAACCCTCGATACGGTGTTACCGTATACACACTTTCCAGGCGTGCTCCTTCAACCACTCGGACACCTCTCCGGAAACCGGTTCGTCCTTCCGCCTCGGTGCCAACCATGCACATGGCACGAGAACGGCCCCTGGGGCCTTCCCGGGAACCGGACGCGCAAGCGTAGCGGATCGCCGCCCGATTTTCAATCTTGATGGATTATCAAGCGTTTGGAGTCCCCCTTCTGCCCCTCCCCGCGCAGGCACGCGCGACGAGATCGGCGATCACGGCGCACTCGATCCCGAAGGGCAGGTAGCCGGTGTAGCCGAGCAGCGGCATCTCGAAGATCCGGAAACGCCCGACATAGGGCAGCCGGTAGACCCATTTCGCCAGGCTGTAGTCGTTCCACATCTCCCACAGCACCCCGCACACCAGCGCCGCGAGCATGGAGAGCGCGACCAGGCGCCAGGGATCGGCATGGCGGTCGAGTAACGTGGGCTGCCCCTGGAGACCCTGCAGGGAGAGGATCACCAGCAGGGGAGCGACCCACACCAGGGGATAGAAGACCTCCGGCCAGCGTCCGACACCGAACAGCCCGGCGGCCGAGACCCCCAACCCCAGTGCGGCCAGGGGCCGCGGGTGCCGTACCCGGAGACGCGGCCGGCACCCGCCCTGCCCCAGCCAGGTCCAGCCGGCCAGCCATTCCCGCGTGCTCATCACCGCGGGCAGCACGGTCGCGAAGGCGAGCGTGGCATGGAGGGAGTAACGCCAGGGGCCGAAGGATTCGATACCCAGGTAGCGCCAGTTGCCCACGAAGCGGTTGAGATACTCGAAGTACCACCAGAAGAGCGCACTGGCCGGAAAGAGGGCGAGAAAATAGCCCGTGCGGTGCGTGAGCAGGCTGCTCCCGGTGTGGTACCAGGCGAGGGCGTTGACCAAAACGATGTAGCTCAGCCACAGCGGGGTGAAGGTGTGCGCCTGCAGGGGCGCGAACCAGGGCTGCCTGGTCCAGGCCAGCCACCAGAAGCCGCCCAGGGCCAGGGCAGCGCCCCATCCCCATGCCGGAAAACGGCGCTGGGGGCGGGGCCGTGCCTGCATCCCCCTCGCGCGCGGGCGCAGGAGGCAGACCAGCCATGCGAAGAAGGCCAGGGCCAGCAGCGCGTCGATGGTGAAGACGCGCCAGGAGAAGGGAGCAGCGGTGACCGTCGGCGGACGCGGCGGAAAGTGCAGGTAGTCCGAGACCGGGTGCCCGGCCGACCAGGCACCGAGCAGCGGCAACCCGAGCAGGCAGGCCGCCACGAGCACCGCTTGCAGGATCCCCTTGGCCATGCTATCCAACCTTCGACGAAGCCTCGTGCCGCTGACCGAGGAGGGTAGCCGATGCGCCGCCGCCGATCCGCAACCTGGGGACTCTGGCTGTCCTTGCTGATGCTGGCCTCGCCGGCCCGGGCGGACGAACCCTTCCGTGTTGCCTCGCCCGCCTTCGTCCAGGGAGGACGCATTCCCGCCCGCTACACCTGCGACGGCGCGGACGTCTCGCCACCGCTGCAGTGGCAGGGTGTTCCCCGCGGGACACGCAGCCTGGCCCTGCTGGTCGAGGATCCCGATGCCCCGGACCCGGCCGCACCGCGCACGACCTGGACCCACTGGATCCTCTACGACCTGCCCCCCGACAGCCGCGGCCTCCCCGAAGCGGTCGCCCCCTCGGCCCTGCCTCCCGGCACCCGCCAGGGACGCAACGACTGGCGTCGCACGGGCTACGGTGGCCCCTGCCCGCCCATCGGCACCCACCGGTATTTCTTCCGGCTCTTCGCCCTCGACGTCCGCCTGCCGGAGGCGGGACCGCTCGACCGGCGGGGGCTGCTCCGGGCCATCCGCGGCCACGTACTGGGCGAGGCCAGGCTCATGGGCCGCTATCACCGCTGATTCACGCACCAGCCGTTGCAACCCGGCGGCTCGGCCCCCATCTTCGGATAACGGGAGCGAACGGGAGACGATGGAGGTGTGCCATGAGTTCGACGGGACTGCAAGTCTTCGACGCCACGCTGCAGAAAACGATGGGCTGGCTGAAGGAACTGGAGCGTGACAACCACTGCGGAGACCGCCACCGGGCCTACACGGAACTGCGGGCCGTTCTGCACGCCCTGCGCGACCGGCTGCTGCCGGAGGAAGCCGTCAAGCTGGGGGCCCAGCTTCCCATGCTGGTCCGCGGCTTCTACTACGAGGGCTGGCACCTCAACGGCAAGCCGCTGAAGTACCGGCACAAGGAAGCCTTTCTCCAGGCCGTGCGCCAGGAGCTGCCCTCCGACTTCCCCGAGGAGGATCTCGAGGAGGTCGTGCACAACGTGTTCCGCGTGCTGAACGCCCACCTCTCGGAAGGGGAGATCCGGCACGTACGCGACGAGCTTCCCGAAGACATCCGGCAGCTCTGGCCAGAGCGGGAAGCCGCCTGAGACGCGGGTGCAGGCACGTCCCCGGGTCGCGGTCGGCACCTGCGGTTTCGCCGAATCGCAGCACCGCACGTGGGAGGATTTCGACCTGGTCGAAATCCAGCAGACCTTCTACGAGCCGCCCCGGCCCGCCACCGCGCGGCGCTGGCGGGAGGCGGCGCCGGAGCGGTTCTTCTTCACGCTCAAGGCCTGGCAGCTCATCACCCATCCCGCGACCAGTCCCACCTACCGCCGGCTGCGCACCCCGCTCGGCACGCGGCAACGCAACCAGGCCGGGAGCTTTCGCTGGAACCCGGTCACCCGCATGGCCTGGGAACGTACGCTGGAGATCGCCGAGGCCCTCGAGGCACGCCTCGTGCTCCTCCAGGCCCCGGCATCCTTCCGCCCCACGCCGGAAAACCTGGACCGCCTGCACCGGTTCTGCACGCGGATCGACCGCCCACCCGGCCTGCGCCTGGCCTTCGAACCGCGGGGGACGGCCTGGACGGAGGCCGTGCTGCGCCCCTTGCTGGCCGAGCTCGACCTCGTGCACGCCGTCGACCCCTTCCTGCACCGGCCGCTCGGGCGCGGCCTGCGCTATTTCCGCCTGCACGGGCGCCCGGCCTACCACTATGCCTACCGTTACACGGACGCGGACCTGGACCGGCTCCTCGGCCTGCTCAACCGTGCCTGGCCGAACTGGGTCCTGTTCAACAATGTCGCGATGGCCGAGGATGCCCGGCGTTTCCGGCAGCGTCTGGAGTCATGCGGTGGGGAGCTCAGAACAGGTTGAGTTCGTCTTCGATGGCGGCCAGGCCCTCGCGGGCACACTGGTCGTCGAGCGCGCCGCTGGGGGCACCCGAGACCCCCAGTGCACCCACCAGGCTGCCGTCGGCCTCGATGGGCCGCCCGCCGCCCACCATCATGGCCTGGCCGACCCAGCGGATACCCGACTGGGGCGAACCCGCCCGGGTCTCCTGTGCCAGGGACAGGGTGTCGGTGCGGAACGAGGCCGCGGTCCAGGCCTTGCGCATCGCCACTTCGATGGTGTGCGGGCCGGCGTACCGGTCCCGCACGTAGGCCTGGAGCAGACCGGAGCGGTCCACGACGGCCACGCCCACCTGGTAACCATGGCGCCGGCAGGCCTCCAGGGTGCGGCGCACCAGTTTCATGGCGAGCTCGGGGCTCAGGGACCGGTAACCGACCAACGGCGGGGGAGCATCCGACCATGCGCCCGGCGTGACGAGTAGGAGGCACCCGAGCACGACCAGGTACAGGGGAAAGCTGCTTGCCTTCATGCCTTTTCTCCCTCCTGTCACCGGGACGGTGACACCCAGGCAAGGTAGCAGCCCCTCCCCTCCCCCGCAAGCCGTCCCGGATATTGCATGCCGGGCCGGGCGGCACCAGAATCCCCGCATGCGCACCGGTATCGCCAACCTCCCCCTCCATGGCGGCAAGGCGCCCCGCTGGCTGTTCGAACGCATGACCCGGCTGGCGCGCGAGATCGTCTGCCATCTCGTCGAAGCCCAGGGCCCGGACGAAGTCCTGCGCCGCCTGTCCGACCCCTTCTGGTTCCAGGCCTTCGGC
>RFHK01000066.1 GCA_003695825.1 Gammaproteobacteria bacterium
GGATCAACTGGGTGTAAATATTCATGACACACCTGGCAGCAAAAGTCGCCGCTTCGAGCGCATTCTGTAAACCTTTCCGACATGGCTAGCCGGGATCCGGGAGCACGGTCACGACCACGCGCCGCTCGGCCCGAGGGCCATCGAACTCGCAGAAGAAAATGTTCTGCCAGGTGGACAGGCCGAGCTCGCCGTCGATGAGGGGCAGGGTCTCGGAAGGACCCACCAGCCCGGACTTGAGATGCGCATCCCCGTTGCCGTCCTGGGCATCGTGGCGCCAGACCCCCCGGGGAATCAACTTGCGCAGGAGCTCGACCACGTCGGTCTGCACGGAATCGTCCCAGTTCTCCTGGATCATGATCGCCGCGGTCGCCCCCTGGGCATAGACCGAGACGAGGCCGTTGCGCACCCCGCTCTCGCGGACCACGGCCCGCACCTGCGCGGTGATGTCGACCAGCACCTCACGGCGGTCGGTGGAAAGCGTGATGTGACGATGCATGTCCGATCTCCCGTTATTTCCCGTACGAACGCCCTTGTACCCCGCCCCCGCCCAACCCCGGCCCCTGGGGCACGGACAGCCGCCCCTGCCGGGGCAGGAGCTCCGGGTCGGGTTGCGCGAACCATGCGGCCGTACCCAGCCCATGCACCCCCCGTCCCCAGGCCGCGGCCAGGTGCACCAGCGCCCGCAGCCCCGTCGGGCCTTCCAGCCAGGAGGTGAAGACCACCGTGCGACCGGCGGCCCGGGCCGCCTCCGCCCATGCCAAGGCCCGTCTCAGGCCACCCAGCCGCGCGGGCTTGAGGACCACCCGGCGCACGGGCAGGGACGCGGGGGACAGCGCGAGGTAGCGGTCGTGGAGCGACTCGTCCAATGCCAGGTCGAAGGGCAGGACGGATTGCAGGCGGGCGAGCCGGCCCGGTTCCGGGTCGGCGAGCGGCTCTTCGCAGGCCTCCACCGGCCAGTGTGCCTCGGCGAGGGCGTGCAACATGCGTTCGGCCTCGGAGGGACTCCAGGCCCGGTTGGCGTCGAACCGCAATGCCAGCCCCTCGGGTACCCGCAGTCGTCGCAGACGCCCCAGTTCCTCGGCCACCGGTCGGCGTCCGAGCTTGACCTTGGCCACCCGGTAGCCGGCCGCCCGGGCCGCGCGCAGGCGCGCCTCGAGGCCCTCGTCGAGCCCGCCGGCGGGTGCATTGACGTCGACTTGTGCGACTGCCCCGGGCGCGAGGTACTGCGCGAGCGGCCGACCGGCGGCCTGGGCGGCGAGATCCAGCAAGGCGGTCTCGAGCGCCAGCCGGGCCGGCGCAGGCAAGGCCTCCAGGTGCCTGGTCCACCAGGCGGCGGGATGCCCCCGTCCGGCCTCCACCAGGGCAGCCAGGCTGGAGTAAAGCGGCAGCGCCCGTTCGCCACCTCCCGGGGGATAGACCGCCTCGCCCCAGCCGGTACGCCCGTCGCGGGCCTGCAGGCCCAGCCGCCAGCCATGGGTCTTCTCGATCGGCCCATGCCGGCCGGGCCAGGGCGACCGCAAGGGCATCACCCAGGGATGCAACCTGCCTTCCAGAGGCCCCGTGTCGACATCGGTCCAGGGTGCAGGCTTCCAGGGGTTTGCAGGCATGCTTACGTCAGGAATCCTCTGCATGGATCCGCGTCGGGAGCGGTCCGGGCTAAAGCAGGACGTTTTTGGGCCGATAGTCACAATCGAAGCCGGCATCTCGCCCCGCCCCGGCCAACGGGGACAGGGGGTCCGGGTTCGTGGGATAGGTACACGGACACGAGGACCGGCCCGGTACGCAACGCAGACAGGGAGGTTCCCATGATGCAGATCGACACCACCCCTTCCGCTGCCCTGGCGGCAGCCTCGACCCCGTCACGGTCCCCTTCCCCGCCTTCGCCCCCGGCCGCGTCTCCGTCGAATTCGGCCACGCCGGCGGGCGACGCCGGGAACGACAGTGTATCCGTCTCACCCGCCGGCCGCACCCTGGCGGCCGGGGCCGTGGGCGGGGTCGTTCAGAAACGCAGCACTTCCGTGGTCATCACCACCGCCGACGGAGACCGCGTCACCCTGAACGTCACGGCCACGCGCCGGCTCGCCGCCGTGGCCGCGGGTGCCACGGACGGTAGCCAGGCCGCGGTCGCCGGTGGATACCGCCAAAGCGGGGCCCTGTCGTTCCGCTTCCGGGTGCAGGGACAGCTGGACGGTACCGAGATGAAGGCCCTCTCCCGTGTGCTCCACCACGTGCAGGAGGCTGCCGAGGAATTCTACGCGGGCGATGCCCGCGAGGCGCTGGAGAAACTCGGCGAACTCGAGGTGGATCCGGCCGTGCTCTCCAGCGTCTCGGTGGATTTCCGCCGCAGCCTGGCCGTCCGTTACGCCGAGGTGCAGAAACTGGGCACTGGACCGGCGCAGACCCCGCCACAGGCGGCACCCACCGCACCGGCCCCGGCACCGGCCAAGCTACAGCCCGCTGCGCCCGCGCCGGCCGCATCCTCCGGACAGGCGAGCGTGCCGGCCACTCCACCCGCAGCATCCCAGGCCGCCGCACCGGTCGCACCCCCGCCGGCGCCCCCGGCAGCGTCCCCCACCGCGGACGTGACGCCCACGCCGCCCAGCGCACCCCCTGCACCGAAACCGGTACACCCGGTGGGGCGCCTGGTGCTCCATATGCGGCAGAGCCTGAAGGTGGCGGTCGACAGCGGTGCCTTCGCCTCGCCCGAGACGACGGTACATGACCTCTTCCGTAACCTCCTGGAGCTGGTCGCCGGGATGCACGAGGCCCCGTCCGGGGCGAAGGAGCCCGGCGGCCTGCCCCGTGCGCTCGAGGCCTTGCTACACCAGCTCGCCCCCGGCAAGGCAGCGTCGGACGAACGCCCGGAGAAGGAAGCGCAGGCATCGGCCCCCGGGCCCGGTGAGCACGAGGCGCACGACGGGGACGAAGACGACGGGGTCGAGGCCTCCACGGCACCGGTGGCGCCCGGAACCTCCACCGGCACGGGCCAGGCTGCCGTCGACTCCGGCAAGGGACTTCAGGCCGTGGCCTGACGCAACCACAGCGCCAGCGACAGCGCCCCGCCCAGTCCCAGCTGGAAACGCGCCGTGGCGGCCAGCAGGGCATTCCACGCCCCTGCCGAGCGGGCGCCGGTGAAAGCCCGCACCAGCCGCAGCGCCTCGGGCAAGAGGAGCCAGGGCAGGATCCCGAAGGCACCGGGGGGCAGACGCCACTGCACGACGCCGAGCAGCGCGAACGGCACCAGCACCAGGCCGGCATAGAGCCGCCGCATGGCGCGCGTCCCCCACCGCACGGCCAGGGTACGGCGCCCGGAACGGGCGTCGTTGCCCTGGTCGCGCGTGTTGTTCACCACCAGCACGGCGGCGGCCGGCATCCCCAGCAGCAGGCCGACGACCAGGATCTCGGGGGTGAAGACGCGCCCTTGCAGCCAGGCACTGCCGGCCACCGCGGCCACTCCGAAAAAGGCCAGCACGAACAGTTCGCCCGTGGCGCTGCGCGCGATCGGCCGGGGACCGGCGGAGTAGAGGATGCCGGCGGCGATCGACGCGAGCCCGATGGCGACGATCGGCCAGCCCCCCAACCATGCCAGGGCCACGCCGAGCACGAAGGCCGCTCCAAAGGCGGCGAGTGCGGCACGCCGCACGGAACCGGCCTCGAGCCACCCCATGGCGACCGCCCGCGGCGGCCCCAGGCGGGTGGCCGGGTCGTCCGTGCCCTGCGCCGCATCGGCGGCATCGTTCCACAGGTTGGTCCCGACCTGGATCAGCAGGGCGGCGGCCAGGGTCAAGA
>RFHK01000067.1 GCA_003695825.1 Gammaproteobacteria bacterium
GGTTCGGTCTGCCAGACCAGGGCACCCTGATCGTCGCGGCCGATGGCATGCGGCCATTCGCGATCGAGACAGTCGCGCCAGTCGCGCAATGGCAGGGAATCCAGGGCACCCACGCCCTCGAGGGCAATGGAGCCCCAGCCGTTGCGCGAGCGCCCACCGAGGGTGCCGAAGGCATGAATCAGCGCCAGGGTTCGATCCAGCCATTCCTCGTCTGCCGCCGGAAAGGCCAGGCGCAGCCTGGCCGACTCGCCGGCCTGGATGGCAGCGTGCGGTTTGAAATTGTTCCGGCCTTCCTTTTTTCCGAGATAAGTACCTTTGTTGAAATTAAGCGGCCCGTAGCCAAGGTAGAGATGCGCTCCAACATTTTTCCCATTTACGCCGACCTCCGGGTGAAAGACAGACGGATCACCTTCCCATTTGTCCAGTGTCCCAGGTGACCAACAGTCCAACCGTATCCGCACCCGGCTCCGGTGCCCCGTCTCGTCGGCTGCGGAACCGAACAGGTTGCCTTCGGCCCTGCGCAACGCATCGACGTCATTCGACCAATCGTTGGCCTCGGACCAGACGATCCGCCACCATTCACGCAGCAGGTGCTTGAAGGGCGGCGTACGCCATTGGCCGTTCTGCTCGGCGTTGCCGAGGAAGGCCGGCGTGAGGAACGCCACGCCGACCTCGCGCGTCCGCATGTGATTGTGTTCTTCGATCCGGCTTGCGGGTGTGGACATCAGTCTTCCTCCGTTGCGGGCCGATTCTGGTCGATTCCCGTTTCCGCGTCTTCGTCGGCAAGCCTGCCGAAGCACACGGCATGCCGCGGCAGGCGGAGCGCATACTGCCTGGGACGGGTACCCCCGTCGTCGATCAGGTAGGGTACGGCGGCGGCCCCGAGACGCTTCTTCAGGATCCGGTGCAGCTTGCTCTTGGTCTCCGAGAAGTATTCGCCGTCCATGCCCTTTCGCAGGGCCCTCTCCGTCCGCTCGATGTCGTCGAGCTCGCCGTTGCGAATGGCACGGTAGTGCTCGAGGAACGCCTTTGCCCAGGCCGCATCGGGCACTCCCTTCGAGGGTGCCTTTACAGGCCCGTGCCCCTCGATCAGCCGTTCGGCGAACAGGCTGAGCAGGGCGAGCTGCTTGGGCGGCAACTCGATGCGCTCGTCCGCGGCCAGGATGCACTGGTTCTCGAGGTCGATGACCAGGCGCGGCGGTTCCAGCGCACGCTGGGCGAGCGCGACGGTCTCGGAGAAGCTGGCTCCACCTTCGAGCAGCCGCTCGTCGAGTCCATCGCGCAGGCGGACGAAAGGGATCACGGCCAGCTCCACCTCGGCATCGCGCGTATCCACGAGCCGGTTGCCCTGGGTGCTGATGACGTGCGAGTCCGGTGTCGGATAGAAGAACTGCCAGCTCGACTCGTAGGGCTCGCTGACCAGCACGTGGGAGAGCCGGTCCTGGGGGCGACCGAACAGCGAGAGGGCATACCCCAGGTAGAAGCCCATGGTCTTGCGCCCGCCGGCGATGGAGACGTGCAGGGCGGTGTCGGGATCGCGGGTGAATTCCCGCACCCGGTCGGTGATGAGGTTCGCCAGGCGCTCGTTGTCGCTTGGCGTGCGAATGTCGTCGAGCGGCTGCCCGGCAGCGTCGGTGATGACATGGATGTGGTCCGGCGTGAAGGCGATCTCCGGCAACCGATAGTCCTTGCGCAGGTGGTGGAACCAGCCCGGATCCTCGGACAGGAGGGCCAGCTCGGCACGCTGGCGGCCTTCGGCGGTGGTGAGCAGGTGAACCTCGGTGGGCACGAATGCGGGCCGCTGGCGCACGGCCAGGGCATAGAGGGTCTCTGTCACCACCTGCGGGTTGAGTCCGGTGACGGCCAGCAGGATGCGACGCGGGTACTCGTGTGGTGCGTTGCGCATGGCTTCGTAGGTTTCCCCTGGTTGTGAATCGTGTCGTCCCGGTTTCACGGTCGCGGCCAGGATAGCGTCCCTCCCGGCCCCGGTACCTCCTGGCAAGCCTGCGGCCACAAGCGGTACCGGCCCAGGCCCATGCTGACCAGCTTGCCGACATGGAGCCATTGGCCGAGCCAGAACAGGGGCCACCAGGGTGCGAACGCCTCCGGAAGCGTGCAGTACAGGCGGCCGCTCACGCCCCCGATCTGCATGCGCGTCCGCTGGCGGCTGGAGAACCTGGACCACTCCTGCCAGGTGGCCTCGCTCCGGGCATCCAGTCGCAGGCGGCGCACCTGGTCGAGGGCTGTACGCGGCGGACGTTCTCCGAGCACGCCGTGCACGCGGTGCAGCAGGCTTTCCATCAGGATCCCGGCACCGAAGGCTTCCGGTCCGACCAGGCGTCCCCGGCGCTTGAACCGGAAGGGCGTCAGCCAGGTGAGTTCCACGGCATCCGGCATGGGTGGAACAGAGGCCTCGACGGGCTCGGGCAGCGCGAGGCACTGTCCGTCCCGGTAGATGGTCTCCCAGGCCTCGGTCCCCAGGCGGCGCTGTGCCTCCACCGCCACCACTTCGAACCTCGACCTGCGCCGCCCCAGGCCACGCCGACCGGCCAGGCGCATGGCCTGGAGCAGGTAGGGAAAATCCTGCAGGCAAGGTTCCAGGAGGGTCATCTCGAACCGGAAAAGGTCACAGGGATGTGGCCGCTCTTCGGTGGCGACCGGAACGGCGAGGACGTAAGGCACGCGCGCAGGACCGCGGCGGGCGGCAGAAGGCTCGAACAGGCGCGTGTAGGCGCATGAATCGGCCAGGAGGCAGCCCGTGCAGCCGTCGCGCTGCATGATGCAGGCGGTCTTGCGCAACCCGTGCCGCAGCAACCCGCGCAGGGCCGAGCCCGGGAAGCGCGGCAATACCGCGGGGCGGTCGAAACGGAGTGTCCAGCGCAGGCGGGAAAACCGCGGCATGCGCATGGGCAGGTCTGTGTCTACCACTCAGGCCTCACTGCTTTTCTTTTTCTCGCCGCGAGAAGATGGCCTGCCCGGCCCGAAGGTGCAGTACCGGCAAGCTTGCGGTGGCCTGAAGGCCTGCGGGCTAAGGCTTGACCTTTTCCCGGATCCTGCTCAGCCCGGTCAGGGTGGCGGCCTTGTCCAGGAAGATCTCGCGGCTGGCATAGCTCTCCCCGTTGCCGATCACGCGTTCCCCGTGCAGCGACATCCGGCAGAGGCTCAACGAACCGTCGTCCTCTTTCTTGAGGCACACGATGTCCCGCGGCTTCATGTCCCCGCGGCCGAGCACGACGAGTGCGAACCGGTAGCGGATATACGCAGGATCGAGCCTTTCGGGATGGCCTAGGAAGCGGTAGGCCAGGTGCGGAACGTCGTGAACGAACAGGGCAAGGTACCGTTCGTCTTCGTATACCAGCTCCGAGGCGCCGTAGAGGAAATCGGGCAGGGAGTGTCGAAGCGGCATGGGTTGCGTCGGTACTCGGCCATCGTGATCGCCGGGATCGTCGGAATCATCACGCAACATCATGCAGCAGTTCCACACGATTTGCGTGCCCAAATCCTGCACGGCGTCGGGTGGTCTCCGTTTTCGGCTCACGAGGCCGAAGCGTCTTGCGAGTCTGCCCAGCCAGCGCATCTCCCCCTCTCCTTCGATGGTGGCAATCCGGTCCAGTCCCTTGGGTTTGGAAGAAAAATAAGAAAAGTCTAAGCGTTTGTCCAGAACGGATACCAAGCGTTCGGCATTGCGGCCGAGGGAAAGGGTGGCAGGTGCGGGGTTGGAACGAACGGGAGATGTTTGGATGGCGGAGAGGGAGGGATGACTCGGCCCTGCGGGCCTCGCCCCTCAAGGGGGCCGCTCGGCCGCCAGGCGGCCTGCGCGTTGTCTCGCCCGGCCATGCCGGGCTCGGCTCGAACCCTCGATACGGAGTTACCGTATACACACTTTCCAGGCGTGCTCGTTACTCGCGCTGCGCGCTCGCCCTTCGGGCCGCCGTCGCCAGGCTCCGGCGTTGTCTCGGCTGCGCCTCGGCTCAACCACTCGGACACCTCTCCGGATGCAGGGCTGCGCAAGGGTAGCGAATCGGGGCAGAATTCGCAATCTTCACCGAGACTCAAGCACTTGCCCGTCCTTCTTCTCCAGGGCCCTGTCCACGAGATCGGCGACCACGGCGCACTCGATACCGAAGGGCAGGTAGCCGGTGTAACCGAGCAGCGGCATTTCGAAAAGGTGGAAGCGCTGCACGAAAGGCACCGTATAAACCCATTTCGCCTGGCTGTAGTAGTTCCACATTTCCCACAGAAAACCGCATAGCAGCGCCGCGAGCATGGAGAGCGCGATCAGCCGCCAGGGATCCCCGGTTCGATCCAGCAGTGTGGGACTGCCCGTGAGCACCTGTAGGGAGACGATCAGCAACAGGGGCGCGACCCAGACCAGCGGATAGAGCACGTCCGGCCGGACACCAAGTCCAAGCAGGCCCACGCCCGACAGGACGAGCACCAGACCCGCCAGCAAGCGCGGATGCCGGATGCTCCACCGGGGCCGGCAGCCACCCTGCCCCAGTCGAGACCAGCTCGCCAGCCATTCCCGGGTGCTGATCACGGCGGGCAGCACGGTGGAAAATGCGAGCGTCGCATGCAGGGCATAGCGGAACGGCCCGAACGCCTCGATGCCGACGTAATGCCAGTTCTCGATGAAACGGTTCAGAAATTCGAAATACCACCAGAAGAGGGCACTGACCGGAAACAGGCTCAGAAAATATCCCGTTCGATGCGTGAGCAGGCTGCGGCCGGTGCGCTTCCAGGTCACGGCATTGATGAAGACGATGTATCCGAGCCACAGCGGCGTGAAGGTATGGGGCTCAAAGAACGCGAACCAGGGCTGGCGTGTCCAGGCCAGCCACCAGAACAGGATCAGTTCCGCGAGCGACATCCAGCCCCAGGCGGGAAAGGCCCGTGTCTCATGTCCGTGTGCGGATTCCTTTTCCTGCCTCCTGCGGGGGATCAGCAGGCACAGCATCCAGGTGAAGAAGGCCAGCGCCAACAGGCTATCGACGACAAACACGTTCCACGAAAAGGAGGCATGCCCCACCTGCCCCGTGCGAGGCGGAAAGGCCAGATAGGCAGCGACCGGCTTGCCGGCAAGCCAGATCCCGAGCAGGGGGGTTCCCAGCAGAAGAACACTGAACAACAGCACTCGGATCAGGATTCGCATGAGATCCGCCATTGACCTTGGACATGGAAATCATACCGGCAATGAGCAAGAGTGAATCCATTGTTTGGCTTCCGGCTGGGGTGAGGATCATGAACTGGAACCTGCATCGTTACCTCCTGTTCCTTGTCGCCTGGCTCCTTGCCCTGCCCGTCGAGGCAGGCGGCGCCTTCCGGCTCGATTCACCGGCCTTCCCGCCCGGCGGGATGATCCCGCCCCGTTACACCTGCGATGGCGCGGACGTCTCGCCGCCCTTGCGCTGGGCCGGCATCCCGCGCGGAACCCGCAGCCTGGTACTCATCATCGAGGATCCGGACGCGCCGGATCCCGCGGCCCCGCGCACGATCTGGACGCACTGGATCCTCTACAACCTGCCACCCGGCATCGGAGGGCTTCCCGAAGCCGTACCACCCGCAGCGCTGCCACCCGGCACGCGCCAGGGGCTGAACGACTGGAAACGCCCGGGATACGGCGGCCCCTGCCCGCCTATCGGGACGCACCGTTACTTCCACCGGCTCTATGCGCTCGATGTGGTGCTGCCGAATCTCGGCCCCGTCGACCGGAAGGGGCTGTTGCGTGCCATGCAGGGGCATGTGCTGGGCGTGGCGGAACTGGTCGGACGCTACCATCGGCAGTAACTGCCTGCATGTATTGCAAGACCCGCCTGCTGTCCCCATGTCTACACAACGGGAGCCTGTTGAAGAAACCATCTGGAGGTGAATCACGAGCTCGACGGGACTGGAAGTCTTCGATTCGACGTTGCAAAAGACGATGAGCTGGCTGAAGAAGCTGGAGCGGGACAACCACTGTGGCGACCGGCATCGCGCCTATCCAGAGCTGTGCGCGGTCCTTCACACCCTGCGGGACCGGCTGCTTCCGGAAGAAGCCGTGAAGTTGGGTGCCCAGCTGCCCATGCTGGTGCGGGGTTTCTACTACGAAGGCTGGCATCTCTCCGGAAAACCGCTGAAGTACCGGCACAAGGAGGATTTTCTCAACGAAGTCCGCAAGCAGCTGCCGCCCAATTTCCCGGACGAGGATGTCGAAGAAGCGGTAGTGAATGTCTTCCGGGTGCTGAACAACCACATCTCGGAAGGCGAGATCCGTCATATTCGCGACGAACTGCCCGAGGGCATCCGGCAACTCTGGCCCGTCATGGAAGCCGCCTGATCGCGGCGTGACCGGACGGAACCGCATCGCTGTCGGCACGTGCGGATTCGCCGAGTCCCAGGCCCGAACCTGGCAGGACTTCGACCTCGTTGAGATCCAGCAGACGTTCTACGAACCGCCCCGGACAGCCACCGCACGGAAATGGCGGGCCTCGGCGCCGGAGCGGTTCTTCTTTACCTTGAAGGCCTGGCAGATCATCACCCATGAGGCCGGCAGCCCCACCTACCGCCGTCTGCGCACCCCGCTCGATGCCCGGGCCCGCCGGCAGGCAGGCAGCTTCCGTTGGAATCCGGTCACCCGCATGGCCTGGGAGCGCAAGCTGGAGATCGCACTGGCGCTGGAGGCGCGCGCCCTCCTGTTCCAGACTCCGGCCCGCTTCCTTCCCACCGAAGAAAACCTGGATCGCCTGAGAACGTTCTTCACCCGGATCGAACGCCCGCCCGGCATGCGCATGGTGTTCGAACCGAGAGGCGAAGCCTGGACCGACGAAATCCTCCGCCCCCTGCTCGCGGAGCTCTCACTGGTCCATGCCGTCGATCCCTTCCTGCGCCGTTCGCTGGGACGCGGGCTGCGCTATTTCCGCCTTCACGGCAAACCCGCCTACCACTACGGCTACAGATACACGGACGCGGATCTCGAGACGCTGCGCGGCATGCTCAGCCGGGCCTGGCCGAACTGGGTGCTGTTCAACAACGCCTCGATGGCCGAGGATGCAAGAAGATTCCGGCAGCTGATCGTTGACTGCGGGATCACCGGCGGGTGCGGCTGAAAGGAATCAGAACAGATTCAGGTCATCCTCGATCGCAGCCAGCCCCTTGCGGGCACAATGGTCGTCCTGTTCGCCATTGGGCGCACCCGAGACGCCCAGCGCTCCGACCACGCTGCCCTCGGCTTCGATGGGGATACCGCCACCCACCATCATGGCCTTGTCGAGAAAGCGAATGCCGGACTGCAGCTTGCCTGCCCGGGTTTCCTCCACCATGGCCAGGGTATCGGTCCGGAACGATACCGCGGTCCAGGCCTTGCGGATCGCAACATCGACCGTATCGGGTCCGGCGTAGCGGTTCCGGATATACGCCTGGAGAATGCCGGAACTGTCCACGACCGCAACACCTACCTGATAGCCTTTCCTGCGGCAGGCTTCGAGTGTGTGGGTGATCAGTTTCATGGCCAGCTCGGGACTGAGCGATCGGTAGGTCACGAGAGACGGGGTTTCCTCCTCCGCCCGGGAACCTGGAACCGCAATCCCAGGGACAGCGACAGGAACAGCAACATCGAGAAGGATTTACGCATTGTCTGCCTCCTTCGGTACGCCCATGACAAGAAAGGGGGCTTGCGCCCCCTTCGCCTGCGTTACCGGGTAATGTAATGTGAATGGATCCAACCGGTCCGCCCGTTGGCCTCCACTTCCCACCAGACGCCCTGTTTGGCACCCGTCGGACGGACGGGCGTGTTCTTGGGCAGCGAAGTGATGACGGGCGCGGACGTGGAGGGTCCTCCACGCAGGTTCACGCACGAGATGGTGTAGTAGCCGGCGTGATCGCCCTGCATGTAGTCGGGCGTGGTCGCGCGCAGCTGGGTGACGAGCTTGTTGTGCGCATCCAGGAAAGCGGCCGTGACGATCTTGCCGATGTCCGTGTTCTCATAGGCACCTCCGGCACCCGCCACGCCGCCGGCCCAGAGGAAGCCACCAAAGCCGATGTCACGCTTCTTCGCGCTGCCTTCGGCCACGGCCTCCTGAACACCGGTGCGTACATTGGTCACGGCCAGCATGACACGGGCTTCCGGGTTCTTGGTCTTGATGCCGCCAGCCACGGCACCGGCCACACCGGGCAGGAGCGCGCCCAACCCGCCGAAGCCGCCACCGGCGTTGGCATCCTGGAAGATGATGCTGGGCGTGATGATGTAGTCCGCCGCCACCATCTGACCCCCACCCATGCGGCTGCCCTTCTGCAGCTCGCCGCCTGCGGCCATGGCGCGTTCACGCTGCAGGGCGGCCGCCGCCGCGACGTTGCGGTCCACCACGCGGAAGCAGTTGCTCTGTGCCATGATCAGGCGCAGGAGTGGCACGGGACTGGTCAGTCCGTATTGGGTATAGAAAGCTGTATTCTCGAGCTCGACCAACGCGGCCGTGCCGATGGGACGCGCACACTTGACGAGCTGGCGGGGCCTGCCCGGAAGCGCCTGCGTTGCCGCCGGACCCGGTCACCATGGTGGACCCCTCCCCCAGACGGGTCTGGTTGGCGGCGCAACCGCCGAGCAGCACCGTGATGGCAGCGGTTGCGATCGCAAGGCGTTGGAATGGATTCAGGTCGTCCTCCCCGTGATGTAATTTACTGACGTGTTGTCGGAAAACAGCACCTGCCCCAGACCGTCACAACACCCTTGGAGCCGACGGGCCGGGTGATTAGAGGCAACGCAGGCGGGCACGCCGAAAAACGTCATGCACCCTTCTGTCTCCACTTCTCAGACCAGCCGCTGCAGCCGCCTGCGCACCTCGCCTGTTTCCCGGACGAGACGCTCGCGAAAGGGACCGTGCAGGCGCTCGATGGCCTCCAGACGCTGTGGCAGGTCCCGCGTCACCTCCAGCACTTCCTCGACCGCCTGCGCCAGGCGGCGATCGCTCATCCCGGCCTCGCGCGCGAACTGA
>RFHK01000068.1 GCA_003695825.1 Gammaproteobacteria bacterium
CACCTGGCCGCCGGGCTCACCGCCTGGTTGCTGATCCTGCTGGTGGTGGCGATCACCTCCCAGGCCGCGCACGCGAGCGGGGCCGTGGGGCCCGGTCCCTTCCTGCTGCGCAACCTCGCCATCGGGGGACTGGTGGGGGCCCTGGTGCTGCACTACCTCTTCCTGCGGCACCAGTGGGAGCAGCGCATCGCCGCCGAGGCCGAGGCCCGGATCCAGGCCCTCGCCTCGCGCATCCGACCGCATTTCCTGTTCAACAGCCTCAACACCGCCGCTGCCCTCGTCCCCGTTCGGCCGGATCGGGCCGAGGCGGTGCTCGAGGACCTCGCCGAGCTCTTCCGTGCCGGGATGCAGGACGTCCGCCGCTGGCACCGCTTGGATGACGAGCTGCGCCTGGTGCGCCTTTACCTGGCCATCGAGGCCTTGCGCCTCGGCGACCGCCTGCAAGTGGTCTGGCAGCAGAAGCCCGTGCCCGAAGCCTGCATGGTGCCGCCGCTCATCCTCCAGCCGCTGGTCGAAAACGCCGTCTACCACGGCATCGAGCCCGCCGCACAGGGCGGGCGGCTCCATGTCCTGGTGAGTGCGCACCGCGGGCGCCTGCGCCTGGAAGTACGCAACCCCCGCCCGGAGCGGGACGAGCGCCAGCGCCGGGGCAACCGCATGGCGCTGGAGAACATCCGCGAACGCCTGCGACTCGCCTTCGGGCCCCTGGCGCGGATCGAGACCGAGCTGCGCGAGGCGGAATACCGGGTCCGCATCCTGATGCCGATCGTGGAGGAAGCCCCATGATGCGCATCCTCATCGCCGACGACGAACCCCTGGCCCGCGAGCGGCTGCGGGGGCTGCTCGCCCGCCTGGGCGAGGCGCACGTCGTGGGCGAGGCCGCCGATGGACGCAGTGCCGTGGAACAGGCCGCGCGACTGGCGCCCGACGTGGTGCTCCTGGACATCCGCATGCCCGTCATGGACGGGCTCGAGGCCGCCCGCCACATCGCCGCCCTGCCGGCCCCCCCGGCCGTGATCTTCACCACCGCCTTCGAGGAACACGCCCTCGAGGCCTTCGAGGCCGCCGCCTGCGATTACCTGGTCAAGCCCATTCGCGCCGAGCGCCTGCAACAGGCGCTCGCCGGTGCCCGGCGTCTCACCCGGCCCCAGGTGCAACGCCTGCAACCTGACGCCCCGAGGCACCGTGAAGCCCTTGCCGTGCGCTACCGCGGCCGGCTGCAACTGGTGCCGATCGAGGCCGTGCGCTGTTTCCGGGCCGACAGCAAGTACACGGTGGTCTGCACGCCGGAGGGGGAATTCCTGATCGAGGAGCCGTTGAAGGCGCTGGAGGAAGAGTTCGCCGGGCGCTTCCTGCGGGTCCACCGCAACGCCCTGGTCAACCTGGAGTATCTGGCCCGGCTTCAACCGGCCGGCAACGGGCGCTACCGGCTCTACCTCCACGGGCTGGAGGCCCCGGTGGAAGTGAGCCGCCGTCATGCCGCCCGGGTACGCGCCCGGTTCGAGCCGGGGCGGGCGCGTGACGAGCAGGAGCTGGGGGATAGGAGCTAGAAGCTGGGAGCTGGGAGCTGGGAGATAGGAGCTAGGAGCTGGGCTGGGAGCCGTGCAAGTGCCGGCGCGCCTGGGCGATGCCGGCGTCGATATAGCCGCCGTAGAAATCGGGCGTGGTCAACCCTACCATGCGCTCGGCGATCTCGCGGCCGCCGGGATCGAGGAACAGGAGCGTGGGCGTCATGCGCACCCCGTAGCGCCGCGCGAGGTCCTCGGGATCGATGCGGCGTCCATCGAAGTCGCGCAGCCAGGCGTTGCCGTCGATCACCACCTTGCGGATCAACACCCGGTCGTCGTAGTCCCCGCTGATGAGCATGGGGACAAGGAAGTCCTCCTCCACCGTCTCGCAATAGGCGCAGTCGCTCGCCATGAAGGCCAGCAGGATGGGCAGTCCCCGGGCCCGGGCCTCCCGGCCGAGTGCCTGCAGGTCCTGCACCCGGGGCACGGCCGTGACCCCGGCCGCATGCGCCGTCCCGAACCCGACGAGGCACAGCAGCAGGCATGCCACACACCGCCGCCAGGCACCGGCCCCGCCGGGACGCAAGGCGCCGGCAGGGGATCTCGTTCCAAGGCCTCTATGCACCGAAGACTCCGGTCGATGGCAGTATTGCCGCCGGACCCGGGGTGCGCTTGCGCTCCCCGGTTCCTTCTGACGGGATTGTGCGTTCGGGCGGCCGGACCGTGCAACCCCAAGTTCCGTGACGCCGGCCGGAGGCGTAGAATGCGCGCCATTCCCTGGCTGGAGTAGGAACCGTGCCGCACGAGCCCTTGCGCATCGCCACCCGCCGCAGCGCCCTCGCCCTGTGGCAGGCCGAACACGTCCGCGCCCGCCTTCGGGAACGGCACCCGGACCTGGAAGTGGAACTGGTGGGGCTGACGACCCGGGGCGACCGCATCCTCGACAGCCCCCTGGCGAAGATCGGCGGCAAGGGGCTGTTCGTCAAGGAACTGGAAGTGGCGCTGCTGGAAGGCCGGGCGGACCTGGCGGTCCACTCGATGAAGGACGTCCCGGCGGAATTTCCGCCCGGTCTCGGGCTGGCCGCCATTCTCGCGCGCGAAGATCCCCGTGACGCCTTCGTCTCGCGCGACCATGCCCGGCTCGAGTCCTTGCCGGAGGGCGCGGTGGTTGGGACCTCGAGCTTGCGCCGACAGTGCCAACTCAAGGCCCTGCGGCCGGACCTCGACATCCGCCCCCTGCGCGGCAACGTCAACACCCGCCTCGAGAAACTGGATGCCGGGGCCTTCGACGCCATCGTGCTGGCCTGTGCCGGCCTGCGGCGCCTGGGCTTCGCCTCCCGCATCCGCCAGGAACTGGGCCCGGAGGTGATCCTGCCGGCCATCGGGCAAGGGGCCATCGGCATCGAGATCCGCCTGGACGATGCCCGGACCCGGGCGCTTGTCGAACCCCTGGCGGATCCCGACACCACGTGGTGCGTGACGGCCGAGCGGGCCCTGAACGCGCGCCTGCTGGGGGGCTGCCAGGTGCCCATCGGCGGCCACGCGGTGATCACGGAGCGCCGGCTGCACCTGCACGGCCTGGTCGGTCACCCGGACGGCACCGAGATCGTCCGGGGTACCGTCAGCGGGCCCCCGGAAGCAGCCGAGGCGCTCGGCCGGGCGCTGGCCGAGGACCTGCTCGCACGCGGCGCCGACCGGCTCCTGGCGGCGCTGGAGGAGAGCCGGGAGTAGCCCGCACGTGCACCCAGGCGGGAGCGGGCGGGATCATCACGCCACGATGTAACCGTGATTCGAGGGAGTATCGTGCGGTTTTCGCAAGCATCCGGTTTGGAGTCCTCGATGCACCATGCAGGCTAGCATGCGCCCCCGGCCGGCGGTACTCGTCACCCGGCCGGCCCCCCAGGCAGGCAAACAAAGACGCCTGGTCGCCGAGGCGGGCGCGGAACCCTTTCTCTTCCCGGCCCTGGAAATCCTTCCCCCGGAGGATCCGCCCGCGGCCGCCGCGGCCCTGCGGGCCCTCCTGCCGAAGCGCGATCTCGCCGTGTTCGTCAGCACCAACGCCGTGGCGCACGGCCTCGACCTGGTGCCCGAGGCCGAGGCCTGGCCGGTGTGCGCGGCCGTCGGCCGGCGCACGGCGGCCGCGCTCCGCGGGCGCGGGATCCTCCGGGTCCTGGTTCCCGCACAGGGCTTCACCAGCGAGGCGCTGCTGGCCTTGCCGGAGTTGCAGCACGTGGCCGGGAAGCGGGTGCTCATCGTGCGCGGCCCGCCCGGGCGCGAGCTGCTCGCCGAGACGCTGCGCGCGCGCGGCGCCGAGGTCGACTACTTCCAGGCCTATCGACGCCGGCCGCCGGCACGGCCCGACCTCGAGGTGCTGGCACGCTGGTGCCGGCGCAGCCCCCGCTACGTGCTGGTCAGCAGCAACGAGACCCTCGAGAACCTCTTCCACCTCGCCCCCGAGGCGATGCATCCCTGCCTGCGCCGGGCGGGGCTCGTCGGGCCGAGTGCGCGCCTGGGCCCGCTGGCGAGGCGCCTCGGTTTTACCCGTCCCCCCCGGATCGCGGATAATGCCACGGACGAGGCCCTCCTCCGCACGCTCCGTGCCTGGATGGCCGAAGACGAGACCACGCCATGAGCGAGCACGCCCCAGACGCGAACGCAGACTCCAACCCTCCCGCCCCCGTCACGCCTCCCCGCGGGGGCGATTCGCCCGCCGCGGCGCCAGCGGCGACCGCCGCGACCGGACTGCCGGCCCTCGCCCTGGCCAGCGGCCTGCTGGCGTTGCTGGCCGCCGCCGGCGCCCTGACCGGCGGCTACTTCATCTGGCACGAGGTGCAGCGCCAGGGGGATTGGCAAGCAGATGTCGTCGCCCAGATCGATCACCGCAACCAGGCCATGGCCCAGCGCCTGGAGGCGATGCAACACCGCCTCGACCAGGCCCTGGCCGAGGTGGAGGCCGGCAAGCGGGAGCAGCAACAGGCCCTCGACCGGCTCGCCCGGGAACAACAGGCCCTCGCGGCGGCCTTCGACCACTTGCGGACCCGCCTGGGACGCCGCCTGGAGGGCTGGATCCTGGCCGAGGCCCAGTACCTGCTGGAGATCGCCAACCAGCGCCTGCGGCTGTTCCACGACCTCGGCACCGCCCGTGCCGCGCTCGAGGAGGCCGACCGGCGGCTGCAGGAGGCCGACGACCCCGGTCTGGTACCCGTGCGCGAGGAGATCGCCCGCGAGCTCGCCGCGCTCGACGCGGTGAACCTACCGGACCTCCCCGGGCTGAGCATGAAGCTGGCCGCGCTCGCCGGCCAGGTGGCCGCCTGGCCGCTCGCCGGAAGGGAGACGATCCCCCCGGCCGGTCCGGCCGGCAGCAGCGAGGCATCCCGGGAACCGGCGCCGGGAGGCGGCTGGCGGGCGGCCCTCGCGCGCCTGTGGACGGCCTTGCGCGAGCTGGTCCGCGTACGCCGCACCGACCGTCCCGTCACGCCCATGCTCGCGCCCCGCGAGGAATTCTTCCTGCGTACCAACCTCCAGCTCCAGCTGGACGCCGCGCGGCTCGCCCTGCTCCGCGAGGAACCCACCCTCTACCGGGAGAGCCTGAAGCGGGCCGCAGCCTGGCTGGAGCGCCATTTCGACGCCCGTGACCCGGGCGTGCAGGCCGCGCGGCGGACGATCGACGCACTCGCCCGGATCGACCCGGCACCCCGCCTGCCCGATCTCTCGGGCTCGCTGCGCCTGCTGCGCGACCGCCTGCAGGCCCTCGAGGCCACCGGCGAGCATTCGGAGAAGGCGCGGCCATGATGCGCTTCCTGTTCGCCGCCCTGGCCACCCTGGCGCTCGTCACCGCCCTCGCCCTCCTGTTCCGGGAAGACGCCGGTTACGTGCTGATCCGCCTCGGCCCCTGGCAAGTCGAGACCACGGTCGCCTTCCTGCTGCTGTCCGACCTCTTCGCCTTCGTCGCGGGCTACCTCGCGATCCGGTTCCTGGTGCAGACCTACCGCACCCCGCGGCGCCTGGCGGCCTGGCAACGGGAGCGACGGCGACGCCAGGCCCGCAGGGCCCTCAACCAGGGCCTGATCGCCTTGGCCGAAGGCAAGTGGTCACAGGCCGAGCGCCTCTTGCTGCGCCACATCGAGGCCAGCGAAAACCCGTTGATCAACTACCTGGCGGCGGCCCGTGCCGCCCAGCAGCAGGGGGCGCTCGATCGGCGGGACCGCTACCTCCGGCTGGCACACCAGGCCGTGCCCGGGGCGGACGTCGCCGTCGGTCTCTCGCAGGCCGAGCTGCAGATCGCCGGGCGCCAGATGGAACAGGCGCTGGCCACGCTCCAGCACCTGCGGCAGATCGCCCCGAGACACGAGTACGTCCTGCGCATGCTGGTACGGCTCCACGAACGGCTCGGGGACTGGGAACCCCTCCTGGAGCTGCTGCCCGAGGCCCGGCGCCGCAAGGTACTCGCGCCCGAGGCGCTCCGCCGGCTCGAGATCACCGCCTGGAAAGGGCGCATCGAACAGGCCGGCGCCCTCGGGGAGGCGGATCACCTCGCGGCGCTCTGGAGACAGGTCCCCCGCCCGCTGCAACAGGAGCCCGAGCTCGCCCTCGCCCAGGCCCGGCAGCTCCAGGCCCTGGGCGAGACCGCGCAGGCCGAAGGCGTGCTGCGCAAGGCCCTGCACCAGCACTGGGACGAACGTCTCGTCGATGCCTACGGGCGCCTGCCCGCCGAGGATCCTGCACACCAGCTGCAGATCGCCGAGGGCTGGCTGGAAGGACACGAGCACAACCCGGTACTGCTCCTCGCCCTGGGGCGGATCGCGGTCCGCGCCCGGCTGTGGGGCAAGGCACGCGGCTATCTCGAGGCCTCGCTCGCCATGCATCCCACGGTGGAAGGCTACCGGTTGCTCGCCGCCCTGCTCGAGCAGACGGGGGAGACCCAGGCGGCCATCGAGGCGCTGCGCAAGGGCATGGCCCTCACCGCCGAGGACGCCGCCGCCCTGCCGCCGCCGGAAGACCGGCCAGCCCCCGCCCACTCTGAAGAGGACACGGGCACGACCGCTCCCCTGCCCCAGCCCGAAGCACTGTCCGAGGCGCCGTCCCGGCCGGCCGCCACGGGCACCGAGCGCGTACAATGATCCCTGCCATCGACGAAGACGAGAGGTAGCGTCATGACCGAACCCGTGATCGCCCAGAGAAAACCCTATGTCCTGGAACTCGAGGCCGGCGAGTACTGGTGGTGCGCCTGCGGCCGATCCCAGGAGCAACCCTTCTGTGACGGCTCGCACGAAGGGACCGGATTCGAACCGCTGCGCTTCGAGCTCAAGGAGAAGACCAAGGTGTGGTTGTGCGGCTGCAAGCACTCGGCGGAACCGCCCTTCTGCGACGGGGCCCACAAGCGCCTGGAAGACTGATCGCCCTTCTTTAAGGAAAACGGGCGCTTCGCGCCCGTCCCCCCTTGCATGGAACCCGACCGGGTCTCAGAGGCTGTAGGCCCGCTCCTCGTGCTGGGAGAGGTCCAACCCCTCGGTCTCTTCCTCTTCGCTCACGCGCAGGCCGACGAGGAGGTCGAGGACCTTGAGCAGGAGGAAGCTCACCACCCCGGTATAGACGAGCGTGGCGACCACCCCGAAGGCCTGGACCGCGAGCTGCTGCCCGATGCCCTGGATGCCGTCTCCGAAACCGGCGCCACCCAGGGCGGGGGCGCAGAAGACCCCGGTCAGCAGGGCACCCACGATGCCGCCGATGCCATGTACCCCGAAGGCATCGAGCGAGTCGTCGTAGCCCAGGGCCGGCTTCACCTTCACGACGAAGAAGAAGCACAGGATGCCCGCGGTGGCCCCGATGGCCAGGGCACCCAGGGGCCCGACCGAGCCGGAGGCCGGGGTGATGGCGACGAGGCCGGCCACGGCACCCGAGGCGATCCCCAGTACGCTGGGACGACCGTGCGTCATCCACTCGGAGAACATCCAGGCGAGCGCCGCCGTGGCCGTGGCGATCTGGGTGACGGCCATCGCCATGCCGGCGGTCCCGTCGGCCGCCAGTTCACTGCCGGCGTTGAAACCGAACCAGCCCACCCACAGCATACCGGCACCAGTGATCGTGAACATGAGGTTGTGCGGCGGCATGGGCGTGGTGGGATAGCCCTTGCGCTTGCCGATCACCAGGGCGGCCATGAGCCCGGCGATGCCGGCATTGATGTGCACCACGGTGCCGCCGGCGAAGTCCAGGATCCCCTTGTCGCCGAGCCAGCCGCCCTCGCCCCAGACCCAGTGCGCGATGGGGGCATAGACCAGCAGCAGCCACAGGCCCATGAACAGCAGCATCGCGGAGAAGCGCATGCGCTCGGCGAAGGCGCCCACGATCAGCGCCGGGGTGATGATGGCGAAGGTCATCTGGAAGGTCATGAAGACCGTGGCGGGAATGGTGCCATTGAGGGTGTCGGTGCCCATCCCCTTGAGGAACATCTGGTCCAGGCCGCCCCAGAAGGCCCCGGCACCCCCGAAGGCGATGCTGTAGCCGGCTACCATCCACAGCACGGTCACCAGCGAGGTGATGGCGAAACACTGCATCATCACCGACAGCCCGTTCTTGGCCCGCACCATGCCGGCATAGAACAGGCTCAGCCCGGGGATGGTCATGAACAGCACCAGGGCCGTGGAAGTCAGCATCCAGGCCGTGTCCCCGGAATCCAGCTTGTCTTGTGCATGGGCCAGGGCCGGGACCAGCCAGACCGGCAGCATGCCGCCAGCACGCAGGATGTTACGTCGGATCGCTTGCATGGTCATGGTCTCCTCCAGGGTCAGAGCGCTTCGGGACCGGTCTCGCCGGTGCGGATGCGCAGGGCCTGTTCCAGCGGCAACACGAAGATCTTGCCGTCGCCGATCTTGCCGGTATTGGCCGCGCGGACGATGGCCTCGACGACCGCATCGAGCCGGCTGTCGTCGACGGCCACCTCGACCTTGGCCTTGGGCAGGAAATCGACGACGTACTCCGCGCCGCGATAGAGTTCGGTGTGGCCCTTCTGGCGCCCGAACCCCTTGACCTCGGTGACGGTGATCCCTTGCACACCGATCTCGGACAAGGCCTCGCGCACGTCGTCGAGCTTGAACGGTTTGATGATTGCGATGACGAGTTTCATATCCACCTACTCCGATGGGATGAACGATGCCGGAACCCGCTGCCGCAGCGCCGCGAGGCTCCAGCGGCCGGGAAGACACGGAAAGCATTGCAGCGCCCGTGCCACCGCCGGCCACGCGATTGTTTCGATGTAAAAACATTGGGTTACGAATTACCCCTGCCGTACGGCCCGGCCTCGTGCACCAGATCGGGGAGCGCGGGCACCCGGGGATCGGCCCGCATGCACCAACAAGGTGCATGCGCGGCCTTGAGCCGGCCGGGCGGCGCTGCTAGAGTGCGGGCATGATCGACACCCGCTTCCTCGACGAGCTGGCCCGCCGCATCGGCGCGGCCGTGCCTCCCGGCCTGGAATCCCTGCGCCGGGACCTCGAGAAGCAGGCCCGCGCGGTGCTGCAGTCCGCGTTCGCGCGCCTGGACCTGGTGCCCCGGGAGGAGTTCGAGATCCAGGCGAAGGTGCTCGCGCGCACCCGCGAACGGCTCGAGGCGCTCGAGGCACGGGTGCGACGGCTCGAACGGGAGGGTGCGGCCGGGGGCCCGGCACCGACGGCCCCGCCGCTCGACGAGGAAGGGAAGTCCCCCGAGATCGACATGGACGGCGGTTGAGACCCGCCGTCGGTTCCAGGGAAGGAGCCATGCCATGCCCCAGCTCGCCATCGCGCGCAGCCGCGCGCTGGCCGGTGTCCATGCGCCGGCCGTCGACGTGGAAGTCCACCTCGCCAACGGCCTGCCCGGGCTCTCCATCGTGGGCCTGCCGGAGACCGCCGTGCGCGAGAGCAAGGACCGGGTCCGGGCCGCGCTCCAGCAGAGCGGCTTCGAATTCCCCGCCCGCCGCATCACCATCAACCTCTCGCCGGCCGACCTGCCCAAGGAAGGCAGCCGCTTCGACCTCCCGATCGCACTCGGCATCCTCGCCGCCTCCGGCCAGGTGCCGGGCCGCCCGCTCGAGGACTGCGAGTGGATCGGTGAACTGGCCCTCGACGGCCGCCTGCGTCCGGTGCCCGGGGTCTTGCCCGCGGCCCTGGCCGGGGCCCGCGCCGGGCGCAGCCTGGTGGTGCCTGCGGAGAACGCGCCCGAGGGCATGCTCTCCCGCCAGGCACGGGTACGCTGCGCCCGTCACCTCCTCGAAGTGGTGCGTCACCTGCGCGGCGAGGCCGAACTGCCGGAGGCCGCGGACCTGGTCCCGCCCGACGCGGAAGACGGGGCGGCGGACTGGCCGGACCTGGCCGACGTGCGCGGCCATCACCAGGCGCGACGGGCGCTCGAGGTGGCCGCCGCCGGCGGCCACAACCTGTTGTTCGTGGGTCCCCCCGGGACCGGCAAGAGCCTGCTGGCACAACGCCTTCCCGGCCTCCTGCCCCCCCTCGACGAGGACGAGGCCCTGGAGACGGCGAGCGTGGCCTCCATCTGCGGGCTTCCCCTGCAACCAAGGCGGTGGCGCCGGCGCCCCTGGCGCACCCCCCACCACACCGCCTCGGCCGCCGCACTGGTGGGCGGCGGCAGCCAGCCACGCCCCGGCGAGATCTCGCTGGCCCACAACGGGCTGCTGTTCCTCGACGAACTGCCGGAATTCGACCGCCGGGTCCTGGAAGTCCTGCGCGAACCGCTCGAGACCGGCCGCATCCTGGTCTCCCGGGCGGCCCGGCAGGCCGAGTTTCCCGCCCGCTTCCAGCTGGTCGCCGCCATGAATCCCTGCCCCTGCGGCTACTACGGCGACCCGCAGCGGAATTGCCGGTGCAGCCCGGAACAGATCCGGCGCTACCGCGCACGCCTCTCGGGCCCGCTGCTCGACCGCATCGACCTCCAGGTGGAGGTGCCGCGCCAGTCCCTGGAGGTCCTCGAGGGTCCGCCCGGCGAGGCCAGCGCCACGGTCCGGGCCCGGGTCTACCGGGCCCGGGAACGCCAGCAGGCCCGACAGGGCTGTCTCAACCAGGCGCTCGCCGGTGCGGAACTCGAGGCCCATGCCCGCCCGGAGGCGGCCGGTCGCGCCCTGCTCGCCCGGGCCATGGAGCGCCTGCACCTCTCCGCCCGCGCCTACCACCGCGTCCTGCGGGTGGCACGCACCCTGGCGGACCTGGAGGGCGCCGCGCGCGTGGCGGCCCGGCACGTGGGCGAGGCCTTGCAGTACCGTTGCCTGGACCGGGCCTTCCAATGAACGACGCGTTGCGGCCCCCGCGGGCGCCGCGGATAATGTGCCCATGACCCTCGCCGCCTCCCCGCCGCCCGCGCAGCGCCTGCGTTTTCCCGAGGACGAACGGCGCCTGCCCTGGCTGGGCACCTTGCTCGAGGCCCTGCACGTCACCGACCAGGGCGTGGCCGAGGCCGTGCGCCGGGAAACCGCGCAGGGACGGCGCCTGGCCTGTCGCAAGGGATGCGCGCATTGCTGCCGCACCCATGTCGACATCCCGGTCTATCCCCTCGAGCTCATGGGGATCGCCTGGTACGTGGCGGAGAAACTCCAGGGGCCCGACCGGGAGACCCTGCGCACGCAGTTGCGCCGGGCCGAGCACCTCGACGCCTGCCCCTTCCTGGTCGAGGACCGTTGCGCCATCCACCCGTTGCGTCCCCAGGCCTGCCGCCTGTTCAACGTCTTCGACCGACCCTGTGGGCCGGGCGAGGATGCCTGGTACACCCGCCGCCGCGACGTGCTCACCCCCCTGGACAGCTACCGCCGGCGGGCCACCGAGCTCATGCTGCCGTTCTACGGCGTACGTGGACGGCACGCCGTGCGCGAGGCCCTGCGCACCGGGGCCATTCACCGCCTGGCCCGTTCCCTGCGCAGTTGCCGCTGGGAGGCCCTGGTCGCCCGCATGGAGCGCGAGGATGCGCGGGTACGATCCTGAGGAGGAATCCGACGTCCGCTACCGGGAGGCGATCGAGGCCCTCGGCGCCGGCGAGTTCGAGCGCGCCTTCGCGCTCGTGCGGACACTCGCCGCGGAAGGACGGGCGCTGGCCATCCACTTCCTGGGCTGGCTGCACCACAAGGGCCTGGGCACCCCGCAGGACGACGTGGCGGCCGTGCGTTGCTGGCGGATCGCCGCCCGGGGCGGTATCGCCGGCGCCATGCAGGGGCTGGGTTGGGCCTACGAACACGGGCGGGGCGTGGCCGCCGACCCGGTCCAGGCCTACGCCTGGTACCAGCGGGCCCTCGCACATGGCGACGAGGCGGCACGGGAGTTCCTGTTCGAACTGGCCTCGCGCCTGTCCCCGGAACAGGTGCGCGCAGCCGAGGCCCTCGCCCGGGAGGCGACGTTGCCCGGGGTGGAGCCCGGCGAGGCCTGAGGTCGGCGGCGGATCATCCCTCCCGGGCCTGGAGCCTGCGCTGGACGTAGGTGGCGACCAGGTCGCGGCAGCCGTTGCGGCGCACGAAGTCGGCGATCAGCGAACAGGCGTTGTGGACGTAGCGGCTGTCCTTCTCCATCGCCCACTCCAGCAGCTTGACGCCATGGGGATCACCCACGGAGACATAGTACTTGCCCACGGCGTAGAGCACCCGTGGCTCCTCGGGAAAGCGCGACAACAGGGTCTCGTAGGCGGCACGTGCCGCTTCCGGGCGGGCATGCTTGCGGCACAGGGCGGCATATTCCAGCGCCTCGCGCACGTCCAACCGCCCGGCCTCGAGCCGACGCCCCAGGCGGGCCATGCGTTCCCGCCCCTGGTTCGCCGTCTGGTAGCGCAAGCGCCAGTGGTCCCGCTCGCGTCCCATCCACTCCATGTCCAGGCGCGCGAGGATCGCCCGCAACCGCTCCTGCGGCAGGTAGCGATCACCGGCGGTCTCCTCGGACGGAGGGACCCACAGGGGCTCGGCATACCCCAGGGCCTCGAGCCGGCGCCGGAACAGGGAAGGCCCCGTCCCGTCGTCGTGGTTCCAGGCCTCGCGCAGCCAGCGCAGGCCGCGGGCCCGTCCCAGCTTGCGGCGGAACAGGAGCGCGAGATGGGCATAGGGACGAAAACGCGGTTCCGGGTGCCGCTCGGCACTCTTGCGGATCCGGGGCCAGTAGTATTCCTCGAGGAAGTCCTCCAGCAGCTGCTCGCGACAGATCGCCTCGGCCACGGTCTCCTCCTCGGCCACCAGGGCGGCCAGCCGGTCCCCCTGCAGCACGGCCGCTTCCAGCAAGGGCTGGGTGAGCCGGCTGTAGAAGGGCGCATAGACGTCCAGCCAGCGGGCCAGCAGCCTGCCGCCGCGGCGGCGAGCGAGGGCGCGGCGGTATTGCACCCAGCTCTGGCGCAGGCGATACAGCCAGGCGGCCAGCCCCAGGTTGTGGGCCGAGACCTCGCCCAGGGCGCGGGCGAGCTGGACCCGGAAGTGGTCCGGGGCATGGGTGGCGAGCACAGGCGCGCCCACGAGCAGCCGGTTACGGTGCAGGAGCGGCAGCAGGGGGTGGGGCAGGCGCACCAGGGCCACCCGCGGCTGGGCGTCGACGATCACGTCGTCGACGGCGGCGGCCCGCAGATGCCGGCGCACGCGCGCGACCTCCTCGTGCAGGGCCGGGGCGGCACGTGTACTCACCCGCACCCCGTGCGGGACCGGGTAACGGAGGCGGGCCTGGACGAAGGCGATTCCGCCCGCCAGCAGGCCCAGGGCGGCCTCCAGCCACTGCCCGGTGGACCAGGCGACCGGCGCAAGCCCACTCGTGGCGAGTTCCACCGTCACCAGGAAGACGGTCAGTGCCGGCGCCACGAGGAGACCGGCACCGCCGGCCGCCACGGCCGCCACGAGGGCCAGGTACGCCTTCGGATGCGTGGCGTGCAGCCGCTGCAGGCGGCGCACCAGTTCCTGGTGCCGCAGGGAAAGCAGGAGGCGGATGCGTGACGGCACGGGCGGTTCCTCGCAACCTCGGGTCTCGTGCGCCTGCATCGACCGACCTACCCGACCGGTGCGTGCACTGCATCACACTTCCATGCAAGCGCATACCGCCCACGTGCGGAACTGCGACCGGCCTCGCAATTTCCCCACAGCCGGCGGCAGGGTAGAATCGGCACCCTTCCGCACCGCCCTGCATCGGAGCCTCCCGGTGGAACTGAACCCGCAACAACGTGCCGCCGTGCACCACCTCGAGGGCCCGCTGCTCGTGCTCGCCGGGGCCGGGAGCGGCAAGACCGGGGTCATCACCCGCAAGATCGCCTGGCTGCTGCGCGAATGCGGCTACCGACCCCGCCAGGTCCTCGCCGTCACCTTCACCAACAAGGCCGCGCGCGAGATGCGCGAGCGGGTGCGTCGCCTGCTCGCCGACCGGCCCGTGCGCGGGCTGCGCATCGGGACCTTCCACGCCCTGGGGCTGGAGATCCTGCGCACCCATCCGCAGGCCCTCGGCTACCGCGCGGGCTTCTCCATCTTCGATACGCACGACAGCCTCCACCAGGTCGCGGAGATCGTGCGCAAGGCCCGGCTGCACCTGGAGCCCGAGCATGCCCGCTGGCAGATCGGGGCCTGGAAGAACGAGGCGATCGACCCGGAGGCGGCCCTGGCCGGGGCCGAATCGGACCGGGAGGTCGCCTGTGCACGGGTCTACGCGGCCTACCAGGACCAGTTGCGCGCCTACAACGCCCTGGACTTCGACGACCTGTTGCTCCAGCCGGTGCGCCTGTTCGAGACCCACCCGGAGCTGCTGGAGGCATGGCGCGAGCGAATCCGCTACCTCCTGGTCGACGAGTACCAGGACACCAACCCGGCCCAGTACCGCCTCGTGCGCCTGCTCTCCGGGCCCCTGGGCGCCTTCACGGTCGTGGGCGACGACGACCAGTCGATCTATGCCTGGCGCGGTGCCCGCCCCGAGAACCTGGCCCGCCTGGCGGAAGACTACCCGCGCCTGACGGTGATCAAGCTGGAGCAGAACTACCGCTCCACCGGCATCATCCTCCGGGCCGCCAACCGGCTCATTGCCCACAATCCGCACGTCTTCGAAAAGCGCCTCTGGAGCCGGCTCGGCCAGGGCGAGCGGATCCGGGTGCTGAGCTGCCGGGATCCGGAACACGAGGCCGAGCGCATCGTCTCGGAGATCCTGCACCGCCGGTTCCAGGAGCGGGCCCGGGACGGCGATTTCGCCATCCTCTACCGGGGCAACCACCAGTCACGCCCCTTCGAGCAGGCCCTGCGCGCGCACCGGATCCCCTATCACGTCAGCGGTGGTACCTCCTTCTTCGACTACACCGAGGTGAAGGACCTGGTCGCCTACCTGCGCCTGCTCGTCAATGAAGACGACGATCGCGCCTTCCTGCGCTGCGTGAACACGCCGCGCCGCGAGATCGGCGCCGCCACGCTCGAGAAGCTCGCTGCCTACGCCGGGGAACGCGGGATCGGCCTCCTGGCCGCCTGCTTCGAGGCCGGGCTCGCCCAGCGGCTGCCCGCCCGCGCCCGGCACCGCCTGGAAGGCTTCGCCACCTGGATCGCCGCCCAGGCCGACCGTGCCCGCCGCGGCGACCCGGTGGCCGTCTTCCGCGACCTGGTCGAGGAGATCGACTACCGGGGCTGGCTCGAATCCCAGGCGAAGACCCCGGAGGAGGCCGGGCGACGCTGGGAGAACGTCGAAGAACTCTTCGAGTGGATGGAGCGGACGCGCGCGGCCCTCGAGGGAGAGGCATCCCTCGCCGAGCTGGTCGCGCGCATGAGCCTGATGGACCTGCTCGACCGGAAAGACGCCGACGCCGATGGCGACCGGGTGCACCTGATGACCCTGCATGCGGCCAAGGGTCTCGAGTTCCCCCACGTCTTCATCGTGGGCATGGAAGAGGGGTTGTTGCCGCACCGCAGCGCCATCGAGTCGGGAGACCTCACCGAGGAACGGCGCCTCGCCTACGTGGGAATCACCCGCGCCCGGCGGACCCTCACCTTCAGCCTCGCCGCGCGGCGCCGCGTGGGCGGCCAATGGTCGGAGACCGAGCCCAGCCGCTTTCTCCAGGAACTGCCGGAGGAAGACCTGGTATGGGAAGGGGGGCGGTGCGACGCCCGCCCCCCGGAAGAACGACGGGCCCGCGGACGGGCCCATCTCGCGAACCTCAAGGCCCTGCTGGAGGACGGCTGAAACCGCGCCTCCAGCGGGTCGAGGTCAACGGCTTTTCTGCACCATGTAGGTGATGGCGTCACGCAGGTCCTGCTCGCTGCAGGAAGCGCAGGTCCCCTTGGGCGGCATGGCCTTGTAGCCCTGGGTGGCGTGCTGCAGCAGCACTTCCATGCCCTGGGCGATGCGGGGCGCCCAGGCGGCGCGGTCGCCGATCTTCGGCGCCCCCGCGGCACCCGTGCCATGACAGGCGAAGCAGGTCCCCTGGACGATCTTCTCGCCATGGGCGGCATCGCCCTGCCCCGAGCCGCTCGCGGGCGCCGCAGCGGCCTGCGGGGCGCTCCCGGCCGCCGTGCCCGGCTGCCCGCCGCTGTGCTCGGTCATGTAGCGGATCGCCGCCTCGAGCTCCTGCAGCGTGCAGTCCGCGCAGGTACCCTTGGGCGGCATGGCCTTGTAGCCCTGGGTGGCATGCTGCAGCAGCACCTTCATGCCCTGGGCGATGCGGGGTGCCCAGGCGGCACGGTCGCCGAACTTCGGTGCCCCGGCCACGCCGGCACCGTGGCAGGCCACGCAGGTGCTCTCGTAGACCTGCTTGCCGCTGCGACCGGCAGCGGCGGCCGCCGGCGCGGCCGCCTTGGCCTGCGCCTTGGGTGCCGCCGCCGGGGCCTTGCCCACCACCACGGTCCCGATCGGGCTGAGGTCCACGACGTCCCGGTCGGCGGCGAAGACCGGCCCCACCCCGGAGGCCAGGCCCGCCAGCACGACCCACCAGTATTTCTCGAACATGCGCTTCATCCTTCGCTCCCTTGCCTTGAATCTTGACCCAGGCCCCTCCGAGCCAACCGGAGGGCAAGTATATCAGGATCTGCTGGAAGACGGCCGGCTCAAGGTGGGGAAAAGGCGGCCGATACCCTGGATGAGGGAGCCTCCAAGTCCGGGAGCCACCCATGCAGATCGCACCGTTGACCCTGATCCCGGTACCGCCCGGTACCGGGCCGGAACCGGGGATCCCCCTGGTCGTGGGGCCCTATGCCCCCCTGAGCCCCCGCCCGGTGCAGGCCCCCCTGCGCCAGGAAGGGATCGCCCGCCGGCGCCGCTCCCGTCCCGGAAAACCGGCCCCTGCCCAGCCGGAGAGGCCATCCCCGGACGGTACCAGCGAGGCGGAGGCGGCCACCGTGCCGGGGCCCCACCTGGATGTCTATGCCTGAACCGGAGGCAAGGCCATGTCGACCGTCCACCTTCCCGCGAACCCCGCGCTGAACGGCCTCTACCGGGGCCTGCGCCAGGTGCGCCAGGCCGCCGGGGACCTCGCAGGCGAAGCCGCCACCCCGGGCTTGTCTCCAGCCGGCACGGCGGGGGCGCTGCTCGCCCTGCATGCCGGCGAACGCCAGGCCCAGGCGGCGCTCCGGGCCTTGCATGCCCAGGACCGGATGCTCGGCACGCTGCTCGACACCCTCGCCTGAGCCCGCCGGGCCGCCTCAGGGCACACTTTCCCAGTCGGCGAAGACCACCACCCGGTCGCGACCCTGCCCCTTGGCCTCGTAGAGCGCCCGGTCGGCGGCGCGCAGGAGATCGCCGGGATGTTCGAAACCGGCCTCCGCGCCCTCCATGGACACCAGCCCGATGCTCAGCGTCACGGGCTGCTGCCTTCCCTGCCCGAGGTCGATCGGGCGGCTGCGCAGGGCGCGCAGGATGCGGCGCGCGACCGTGAGCGCGCCCTCCGCCCGTGTCCCGGGGAGGACGATGGCGAATTCCTCCCCGCCGTAGCGGGCCAGGGTATCGGAACGGCGCAGGCAACCCCGGATTCGGCGCACGGCTTCCTTGAGTACCCGGTCGCCCGCCTGGTGCCCGTAGGTATCGTTGATGCGCTTGAAATGGTCGAGGTCGAGCAAAAGCAGGGCCAGGGGCCAGCCATGCTTGCGCGCGGACTCGAACTCGGCCTCCAGGATCTCGTCGAAGTAGCCCCGGTTTCCCGCACCGGTGAGGGGATCGGTGCTGGCCTGGATCTCGAGGCGCTGGGCGCGCTCCTCCATCTCCTGGGTGTGCTGCAGGCTGTACAGGTTGCGGAGCATGAGCAGCTCCCGCGCCTCGTCCGCCACCGAGGCGAGCAGGCGGGGATCGCCCAGGTCCACCTCCATGATCTCGGAGAGGTTGAGGATCTCGGGCGAGAAATCCGTGACCAGGCCCAGGATCTCCTCGTGCGGCATCTCGAGCAAATCCTCGGCCTGACCGGCGAAGGCGTCGATGGCTCGCTCGCGGTCGGGGTGCCACCAGGCGTCCGCCAGCGAGGCGGCGACATGCAGGATGCGGGCGGCAGGGGACTCCTGCGCGCGCAGTGACTCGGTGGGGGCATGGCTCGCGCCCACCATCGCCACGATGGCCTCGGGAAAGTTCCAGCGCTCGAGCAGCCACACGGTGGCATCCCCGTGATGGGCACCGAGACACTCGACCTCCCGGGCCTGCAGCCGGGCGTGATCGTACTGGTCCGCACCGATCTCGGCATAGAGTCCCGGCTCGGCGAGGTCCAGCGCGAGCATGCCGAGGTCCTGGATCAGGCCGGCGAGGAAGAAGTCCTCCTTGCGGCGATACCCGACCCGCGCGGCCACCAGGGGAGCCGCCGCCGCGGTGGCCAGGGAACGGCGCCAGAAATGCGCATAATCGAGCCCGGACTCTTGGGGTTCGTCCTCGACCAGCCGGGCGACCGAGAAGCTCAGCGCCACCGTCAGGGCGCCGTCCAAACCGAAGAGGACCAGGGCCTGGCGCACGTTGTCGATGCGCCGCTGGCGCGAATAGAGCGGGGAATTGGCCAGCCGCAACACCTTGCCGGAGAGGGCCGGGTCGAGCGCGATGACCTCGGCCACGTCCGCCAGTCCCACGTCCGGATCGCGGGCCAGCTCGACGATCTGCAAGGCCACGGAGGGGAGGGTGGGCAGGTTGGTGACGTGCGCGAGCCGACGCTTGAGCCCCTCCAGATCCCTGGCATCCTGCATGTTCGGCGACATCCCGCCTCCCTGTCTTGCCTTCCAATGCCTCGCCGGGACCCGGTGACCCGCCCCGAAGGTCGCCTGCCACAGGAGGCGCGGACCTTCCGGGGAGGTTCGGAACCCGGTCCTCCATACACCTGCAGTATTCTGCCACGCCGCGACCCGGGTTGCATGAACACGGTCGCGGAATCGTCGGCCCTTCTGCACGCTCGGACCAGATGGGGCCCGGTATCCGGTGGCAGGCGAGGCGTCGTGATCCGACGGAACCAGCTTCGCCGGGTCAAGGTGCCATGCGCCGGATACGACCGGCCGATCCTCTATAGGTACTCGACGTCCTGTTTCGGGCTGGCGGGACGGGCCGGGGGCTTGTGCTTCATGTGGCGGCGCACGGCGGCGCGCATCTGCTCGATGGCATAGGTGGAACCGGCCAGGCTGAACCGGGAGACCTTGAAGGCGCCGTTCTTCATCGGTACGGCGATGCGCAGGTACACCGCCTCGCGCACCACCTTGTCGATGCGGGAGAACGGCTTGATCGCGAGCACGTTCTGCCCCTGCACTTTCCCGGTACAGACCAGCTGCACCTGGACCGCGCCGGCGTTGGAGTTGATCAGCGCGGGAACCTCGTGGCCCTCCTCGCAGGTGATCCCGAGACCGACGAGGTACATGCACTCGCCGGACTTCAGGTAACAGTACTGCCCGAGGATGTGCTGCGCGGCATTCACCGTGGCGGCGAAATGGAACTGCTCGCCCTCGGTGACGTAGAACCAGTCCTTGGACGGCACCGGCCCCGCCACGGCGGCACCGCTCAGCCAGGCCAGGAAACCCAGCCATGCACCCACGAATCGACACATGTCTACCCCTCGGTGACCGGTCACCACGACGGCTCCCGCCCATCCTACCCCATTTCCCGCCCCGCCGCAGAGGCTGGCTTTCAGTGGAAGTTCGTCTATGCTCAGGGCAGGAGGAATCCTCGTTCACCCGGACAGGAAGACCTTCCGGCACCGGGATCCATCCCGGTCGATCCCCCGATGCGCACTCTCGGCATCCCCGACCCGCCATGGCCCGTGACGACATGGACGAACTCCTGCTCAAACAGGACCTCTTGCGACTCCTGACCGACAACCTGCCCGACATGCTGTGGATCAAGGACCTGGAGGGCCGCTACCTGTTCGCGAACAAGGCGTTGTGCGACCACCTGCTGATGGCGCGGGACACCGAGGAGCCGATCGGCAAGACCGACCTGTTCTTCGCCGCACGAGAACGGGCGCGCCACCCGGAGGACCCCGACTGGCACACCTTCGGTGAGGTCTGTCGCAACTCCGACCAGGTCACCGCCGAGGCCAACCGGCCGATGCGGTTCGAGGAATGGGGAAACGTGCGCGGCAAGCCGCTGTACCTGGAGGTGCACAAGGCGCCCTTCTACGACGAGCAGGGCCGGATGCTGGGCGTCCTGGGGAGCGGGCGCGACATCACCGAGGAAGTGCAGCTGAGAAAGAAGCTCGAAACCCAGCGCAACGAGCTGGAATACCAGGCCCGGCACGACCTCCTCACCGGCCTGGCCAACCGCAACCATTTCCAGGAGGCCCTGCGCGCGGCCCTCCAGCGCAGCCGGCGCAGCGGGCTGGGGGTGGCCGTCCTCTTCATCGACCTCGACGGCTTCAAGAACATCAACGATATCTACGGTCACGACATCGGCGACCGCCTCCTGCAGCTGATGGCCCGGCGCCTGACTTCCGTGATCCGCGAGGTGGACACCCTCGCCCGCCTCGGGGGTGACGAGTTCACGTTGATCGTCGAGTGCGTGCGTCACCCGCGGGACCTGGAGATCCTGGCCGAGAAACTGTTGCAGGCGATCCGGCGACCGCTCACGCTCGACGACGTCACGCATCGCATGACCGCGAGCATCGGCATCAGCCTCAACGACCAGAAGGGCATCGACTGCCAGACCATGCTGCGGCACGCGGATGCCGCCATGTACCGTGCCAAGGAGAAAGGACGCGACCGCTTCGAGTTCTACACGTCCCGGCTCACCGAGCAGGCGCTCCGGCGGTTGGTGCTCGAGAACGAGCTGCGCAACGCCCTCGAGGAGGGGCGCTTCGTGCTCCACTACCAGCCCAGGATCGCGCTCGAGAGCGGGCGCATCTGCGGTGCGGAGGTGCTGGTGCGCTGGCGCCATCCACGACAGGGGATCATCGGCCCGGAACGCTTCGTCGAGATCGCCGAGCACATCGGCCTCATCGCCGAGCTGGACCGCTGGGTCTACCGCAACGGCCTGGCACAGCTGCAGCGCTGGCGCAGCCAGGGCCTGGTCTCAGACGATTTCCGCATGGCGTTCAACCTCTCGGTACGGCACCTTGAACAGGAAGATTTCCTGGAACGCTTCCTGGCACTGGTGCGCGATTGCGACGTCGACCCCGGCGCCATCGAGCTCGAGATCACCGAGACCCGCCTGCTGGGGAACCTGCAGACCAGCCGTAACCTGCTCTCCCGGCTCAAACGACTGGGCGTGCACCTGGCGATCGACGATTTCGGCACCGGCTATGCTTCCTTCGCCTACCTGAAACGGCTGCAGTTCGACACGCTCAAGATCGATCGCAGCTTCGTGCGGGACCTCCCGGACAGCGAACAGGATGGCGCCATCGTGCGGGCCATCCTGGGCATCGGTCGCGCCCTGGGCCTCGAGGTGGTGGCCGAAGGGGTGGAATCCTTGCCCCAGCGCGACTTCCTGCGTGCCGAAGGCTGTCCGTACGCCCAGGGCTTCCTGTTCGATCGCCCGCAACCGGCCGACGTCCTGGAATCCCGCCTGCGCCGCCTGGCGGCACGCACATCCTGGACCTCCCGGCGCAAGGGACGGCGCTAGCAGCCACGGCAGGACTGTCTCCCACCCGACGCGCCTCGCTCCCATATGCAGCACCGGCGTGAACCGGAACACCACCGCCGCCTCACCCGCAAGTGACGGATTTTCCCCGCCAACAGAGCGAGGTGCACGCGATCGCGGGGCCCCGGATTTTTGTGACACTTGACTTTTACAGTTCTGCTGTATATATATGCCGCCATGAACGAGGCGACCGAAAGGCGCTACTCCATCGATGAGCTTGCCGCTCTGGTGGAGCTGCCTCGACGGACGGTGCGCTATTACATCCAGCAAGGGCTGGTGGATCGCCCGCATGGCAGCCGCCGTGCGGCCTATTACACCAACCGCCACCTGGAGCAGTTGCTGGAGATCCGCAAGTGGCAGCGGGCCGGGTTGTCCCTGGAACGTATCCGCGAGCTGCTGCGCGCACCGGAGCAGGGCGAGTTACCGCCGCCACGGCCACGCGGGCGGGGCAGCGTGGAAGTCTGGAGCCATGTGGTGATCGATCCCGGCATCGAGCTGCACCTGGCACCCGACCAGGCGAACCTCAGCCCGGAACAAGTCCGCACCCTGGCCCGGGAACTGGTGGCCCTGGTGGATCGCATCCGAAAGGGAGGAAGAACATGAGGAGACAGGCAGTGAAACTTTCCCGCGAACAGGCCGTGGTACCGCTACAAAGGGTAGAGGTCGAGGCCACCCTCCAGGACCTGCTGGTCGAGGTCGTCCAGATCCAGACCTATCGCAACGTCGAAAACGAGCCCATCGAGGCCGTGTTCACCTTCCCGGTGCCGCGCGATGCACTGTTGCTCGATGTCGAACTGGCGCTCGGAGAACGCTGTCTCCGCGGCCGGGTGGTGGCCCGCGACGCGGCACGGGAACGCTACGAGGATGCCATCACCGATGGTGACACCGCGGTGCTGCTGGAAGAACTCGAACCCGGTCTCTACCACCTGAGCCTGGGCAACCTCCAGCCCGGAGAGACCGCCGTGCTGCGTTACCGCTATGCCCAGCTACTGCATTGGCAAGGGGGGCTCCGATTCGCGCTGCCCACGGCGCTTGCGCCACGTTACGGTGATCCGGCGGCCTCGGGGCTCGATCCCGCCCAGGTGCCCGAAGTCGATCTGATGGCATCCTATCCGTTCACCTTCCGCATGCGGGTCGAGGGACGTCTTGCAGCGGCGAAGGTCGACTCACCCACCCATGCCATCCACGTGAAGGGTGGAGAGGGAGCACTCGAAATCACACTTGCAGGCTGCCGGGACACCCTGGACCGAGACCTGGTCCTCCAGTTCGCTCTGTCGGGGCCGCTGCCGCCTGCAGCCGTGACGGTGCGGGATGGCGACCGGTGGGTGGCACTGGCCATGCTGCCACTGCCGGAGGCCGGCGACCACGAGGATCAGGCGCCGCGCTGCATCCCCATCCTGGTGGACTGCTCCGGATCCATGCAGGGGGATTCCATCGCACAGGCACGCAAGGCACTGGGCCGCATCCTCGATGCCCTGCGTCCACAGGACCACTTCAACATCATCCGCTTCGGTTCGCACATCGAGCCGTTGTTCCCTGCGCCGCGTGCCGCCTCGAAGGAGGCCCTGGACTCGGCCCGCGCCCTCCTCTTACACCTGGATGCCGATCTGGGCGGCACCAAGATCGGCCAGGCGTTGACGGCCGCCTTCTCGGCACGTCCGAACGGCTTTGCCGTCCAGGATCTGCTGCTCATCACCGACGGTGAGGTCTGGAATGCCCCGGAATTCGTCGAGCGGGCACGCGCAAGTGGTGATCGCGTGTTCACGGTGGGGGTCGGCAGTGCAGTTTCCGAGGCCTTCCTGCGCGAGCTGGCGGAGAAGACCGGCGGCGCCTGCGAACTCGTCACCCCGCGCGAAGACATCGAGGCCAGCATCGAACGGCACTTCCGGCGCATCTACCAGAAGCGGCTCGAAGC
>RFHK01000069.1 GCA_003695825.1 Gammaproteobacteria bacterium
CTGGTCGGCATCGACCAGCTCGCGAATGCCGTCATAGGCGGCGACCCAGACGAAACCATTTCCAGCCGCATCGGCAAGCGGCGCGGTCGATGCAAGCTCTGCGCGGCGCTGTGCTGGCTGCTCGACAAGATTGACCCGCGTCATTGCGCACGATCGATCGAAGCCGATGAGGGACGACGGGAGCTGTTCTAGTTGCGCCGGCGGGCAGGTCCTGCAAGGGCATCCAGGCGGTCCACAAGGTCCGCCAATTCATTTCGGATATCTGCTATATGATCCACCTGGGCCAATCTTTCCAGGCGCCGGATCTCCTGATGGGATCGTTCTAGGCAGCGTCTGAGCCAGTCATAACCGGCAATCTGT
Source organism: Gammaproteobacteria bacterium (assembly GCA_003695825.1). Lineage (GTDB taxonomy): Bacteria > Pseudomonadota > Gammaproteobacteria > Thiohalobacterales > Thiohalobacteraceae > J048. The sequence continues at coordinate 361 of RFHK01000069.1, forward strand.
GACGCTCGGATGGCATATTCGCCCGACCACCAGGCGATCTGATCGCCATGGATAACGTAGCCGCGCCATTCAGGCCAAAGGATCCCTAGATGGCCGGATGACAGCAGTTCTGCCAGGATGCGACTGGAGGCTGGGATGCGGTGCGGATGGCGTCGCCAACGGTAGATCGTGGACTCAGATACCTGGCATAGGCGACGCATCTGTGGCCCGATCCTTTTCCAGTCGAGATATGGATTCAGGATGTCCTCGGGGGAATAGAACATGTCCGAAAGGTCGGCAGGGGAAGAAGAATATTGAGATCAGGCCGCGATCCTTGGTCTACGCCTGTTTTTTACATAATATACATTATGCGAACAATAGCCAGTGGCGATGGTGGGAGCGCCTGGCTCGCCCTGGCCTCATCGTTCTGCCGGCCGGCGCCTCCATGGCCTCGCAGCCCGCACTGCAGGTCCGGACACGGCGTCCGTTGACCAGGTCCCAGAGACTGCCGGACAGGAGCATGCCCAGGCCCAGGTACACCAACCAGGGCAAGGGGTACAGCCCTGTGACCTGCAACCAGAGCGCACCGGATGCCACGAGACCCCCGGCGAGTCCCAACACGAAGGGTCGCCTGTCGCGGTGGGCACGGGTCGCACGGTACAGGGACCAGAGGGCAAGGGCGACGAAGCCCACGAAGAGCGGAAAGAGATAGGCATCCCGCACCAGGAATCCCGGCCCGGCCGCGCCCAGGGCCGTGAGCACGGCGGGAATGCCCAGGCAGCAAGCGGCAGCGATGCCCGCACCGATCAATCCGGCGAATTGCTCGAGGAATTTCTTCATTGCCGCTTTCCTCCGCTCTGCAACCCTGCCCAGCTCAGCCGGCACAGCAGGACAACTGCTTCACGTCCTTGCTGAACGTCTGTGCACAGAGTTTCAGCCCTTCGACCAGGGTGAGGTAGGGAAAGAGCTGGTTCGCCAGGGCCTCGACGGTCATCCCGTGAAGAATGGCCAGGGCCACCGTCTGGATGATCTCGCCCGCCTCTGGTGCCAGCACCTGGACACCCAGCAGCCGACCGCTGCCGCTTTCCGCCACCATCTGGATGAAGCCCCGGGTGTCGAAGTTGGCCAGCGCCCGCGGGACGTCCTCCAGTTCGAGCACGCGGGTGTCGGTCTCGATGCCCCGGCGTTTCGCTTCGGCCTCGTCGAGGCCGACGGTGGCCACGGCCGGGTCGGTGAAGACCACGGTCGGCAACACCCTGAGATCGAGCGCGGCATCGCCCCCGGTCATGTTGATGGCCGCCCGGGTCCCGGCGGCGGCGGCGACGTAGACCAGTGGGGGCTGGTTGGTGCAATCCCCGGCCGCGTAGACGTGCTCGACCGAGGTGCGCATGTGGTCGTCGACGAGGATGGCTCCGTTGGGAGCGGTCTCGATACCGGCCCGCTCGAGCTCCAGGGTGTCGGTGTTGGGCCGACGTCCCGTGGCCACGAGCAGTGCATCGCCGCGCAGCCTGTGGTCTTCCAATACCACCTCGAACCCCTCCGGACCATGGCGCACTGCGCGGGTCCTCGTCCCGGTGAGGATCTGCATGCCCTCCTCTTCCAGCAGCCGGGCGAGGGTCTCTCCGAGCCGGGCGTCCTGGCGCGGCAACAGGCGGGGCATCAGCTCGACCACGGTCACCCGGCTGCCGAGCCGCAGGTAGGCCTGGCCCAGTTCCAGGGCCACCACGGAGCCACCGAGGATCACCAGGTGTTCCGGGATCCTGTCGGAGGCCAGGGCCTCGGTGGAGGTCCAGTAGGGTGTCTCGGCAAGCCCGGGAATGTCGGGGATCGCCGGGCGCGCCCCGGTGGCCAGCAGGATGCGGTCGGCCTCGATCTCGATCGCTTCCGCTCCCCGGCGCACGTGCAGCCGGTGAGGATCGGCGAAGCGGGCCCAGCCGTGGACCAGGTGGATGCCGGGATGGGATTCCAGCAGGCGCTCGTACTTGGCATGGCGCAGTTCCTGCACCCGTGCCTGCTGCTGGCGAAGCAACGCGGGCCGGTCGATGCGCGGCGGGCACGGGGCGATACCGTCGAAGGGGGGATGGGCCTGCAGGTGTGCGAGCTGTGCCGCACGGATGAGGATCTTCGAGGGGACGCAGCCGATGTTGACGCAGGTCCCGCCAATGCGTGCCTCGCCTTCGATCAGGGTGACGCGGGCACCCCGTTCCACGGCCTGGAGGGCGGCGGTGAAGGCGGCCGAACCGCTGCCGACGATGGCGATGTGCAGGCCGTCTCCCCCGGCCGCTTCGTGCCCGGGCGTCTCCGCCTCCACCAGGCGTGCACCATAGCCCAGGGAGACGACGGTCTCCACGAGCCGCGTGGGATCCAGGTCTTCGGGGGTGTGGACCTCTGCCCTGCCCTGCTCCAGGTCTACCTCGGCCCGCACGCCCGGCAATGCCTCGAGCGCCGCCGCGATGCGCCGGGCGCAGTGTTCGCAGGTCATGCCGGTGATGTGCAATCGGCGGGTTCGCATGGCATCGGCCTCCTCGCTGTAGCTGTCCGCACTCGGCCACCCGCAACCTGCAGGGTCGCGATCCGTCGCATGCAGTCTAGGTCCCGTACCCGGGTACGGAGTCAAGCGCCGGGACATGCCGGCCCGCTTGCCTGTCGCCTCCTGGATGCCCTGCTACACTTGTCTGGTGACGGAGGGAAGGACTGGAAGCCAGGGTACCCACCTTGCCTCACGTCGTTACAG
>RFHK01000070.1 GCA_003695825.1 Gammaproteobacteria bacterium
GCCGCGGGCCCGGCATGCCCTCCCGGCGCAACTGGGTGAGCGTGAGCTGCGGCAGCACGCCCTCCTGTACCAGCCAGGCGTTGAGCGCACGGTACAGGGGCGGGATGTCCTCCGTCACCACGTACCGGTCGAAGAGCTTGAGGATGATCAGCTTGACCTCGATGCCGGACTCGACGTCGCCCAGGGCCAGGCGGAAGGCCTCGCAGATGACTTCCGGGCCCACCGGGTTCTCGTGGCGGTCGAGCCAGGGATCGTGGAGCAGCTCGCCCAGCCGCCGTTCCAGCATGCCGAGTTCCTGCCGGGCGTCGATGCGCACCCGGGTGACCATGTTGCGTACCGCCAGGTTCTCTTCCAGGACCTCGTCCTCGACCAGGCCCAGCTCGCCGGTCTCCGAGGTCTCCGCCGTGTCCCCGCGCGGTTCCAGGGCCGCCTCGAAGCCCTCCACGAGGGCCCGGGAGAAGGTCTCCTCGATACCATCGCGCTTCAGTCGCACCTCGCGCATGGCATCGAAATAGCGGCTCTGCAGCGCGTTGTTCTCGGCCTTCTCGGCCAGCTCGAAGAGCGCGTCGTCCACCTTGCCGAGCATCTTCTTGAGTGCGCCCGCAAGGTGCTGCTGCATGCGTTCCCGGCAGGCGCGCAGCAGCCGCCCTTCCCGGGAATCGCTCTGCCGGCGTCCATAGGCATTCATCGAGATCACGTTCTTCATGGCACGCTGCAACCTGGCTGGGTTCACTGTGTTCAGGTTGACGGTAGCCGTGCGGCATTCTTGATAGGAGGAGAGGGGAAAGATCACCGATCTGTGACCGGGTGCACATTTTTCCGGCCCCTGCGGCCGTGCCGCCGGGCGCCCTCCCCAGGGCAAGCCCGGACATGGCACCGAGGCGGACTCGCGGACGTCTCGCTCGAGTCCCAGTCCCGGCCACGACGCTCGCTCCAGCGCTAAATATCTTCCATCGCGGGCCGATAGAACCCATAGGCCCGACTACGACAGGAATCGCCGATGACGAAACACGCCACCCGCGACCTCGCCTCCGACATCGCCCGCAGCCTGGTCAACGACGTCTCCTACCTGGTCTCGCCGCCGGACATCTGCGTGCGGGTCTTCGACCTGATCGAGTCCGATACCGCCTCGGCCGACGAGATCGGCGAGGTGATCTCGAGCGATCCCAGCCTCACCGCGCGCCTGCTGCGGCTCGTCAACAGCGCCTATTTCAACCTGGCGCGCAAGGTGGACACGGTCAGCCGTGCCGTCACCCTGGTGGGCATCCGGGAGCTCTACAGCCTGATCCTGGCCGTCTCGGCCATCCGGACCTTCTCGAACCTCTCGGGTTCGCTGGTGAACATGGATACGTTCTGGCGACACGGCCTGTTCACGGGACTGATCGCCCGCAACCTGGCACGCCGGGTGCACGTGCTGCACCCCGAACGGCTGTTCGTGGCCGGCCTGCTCCACGACATCGGCCACCTGGTGCTCTACACCCGTCTGCCCGAGATCATGCAGCAGATCCTGCTCGTCTCCGGCGGGGACGAGGGGCTGCAGCACCAGGCCGAGCTGTCAGAACTGGGGTTTAGTCATGCCGACCTGGGTGGCGCACTGGCCGAGACCTGGAAGCTGCCCGATGCCCTGTGCGCCGCCATCAGCTACCATCACCTTCCGGGCTGCGCCACCGAGACGGCTGCCTTCGAGGCGGCCCTCGTGCACCTGGCGGACGTGCTCGCCAACCGCTCGCAGATCGGGGCCTTCTGCGAGAAGCCCCAGCCCGAGGAACCGATCGACCCGTTCGTCTGGGAGGTGCTCGGCCTGGACCCGAACGACTTCGACGAGGAAGAGATCATGGGCGAGGCCGGCATCCAGTTCACGGACACCGCCAGCCTGTTGCTCGCACACGCCTGAGGCATCCCATGACGGACATCACCAACCATCGACCCGACGACAGCGGCCTGCGCCTCGCGGAGCAGGCGGTCGCGTCCGCCCGGCGACCGGAACCCGCCCCGGCCCCGGCCCCGGTGCGCCGCGTGGAACGGGAACCGACCCCACCCGGCGACCGGCGTCGGTCCAGCCCGGAGAGCGGGGAATGGCGTGGACCCGAGCGGCGCAGCGGACGCGACCGCCGCCAGAGACAGGTGCCGGTACTGCTGGATACGCGCAGCCACCGGGAACGCCGCCGCAGCGTGCAAAGGACCCCGGACGGGGTCCTCTACCGCGGCATCGACGAGGTCGTCGAATAGGCCGGGCGGACTCAGCCGGTGTGGCGTTCCCGCGCCCGTTGCAGGTGCTCGCCGATGTAGCGCTCGATGAAGTCGAGCGCGCGCCGGTTCAGGCCGGTGAATTCCACCCCGTGGTGATAGACGCGCCGACCGCTGGCGGCACCACGTTCCTCCCGCACGTAACGCATCTCGCAGGCCAGCACCACCCGCTCGGATCCCCCGTGGTGCCGCTGGGGAATCTCGATCGAAAAGCGTTCCCCGACCTCGCCCAGGCAGGTGGTCGCGACCAGGCGCGCCCCGTGCAGGCTGATGTCCGCCAGAGCCACGGACTGCTTCACCCCGTCCTCCTCCATGACGAGCATCATGGCCACGTCGTTGACCGGGATGCGGGGCATGCGCCGGCGCAGGGAGGCCTGCACTTCGCCCGGCCAGGCGAGATGCACGTGCGCGAAGGGCTGGAAAGAGGCACAGAGTACCCGGCTCTCGAACGTGTGCAGCTTGCCGTCGCGTTCGAAGCTGACGAGCACCGGCTCGGAACGTTCCAGCGGAAGATGGTTGCCCTCGATCTCCGGCCAGCCGATGATCAGGCTGCGATTCTCCAGGTACCCGATCAGGATAGAGTTGCAGGTCGAATCCAGGTCCAGCACCGGCAGTTCGACCTGCAGGGGGGTTCCCACCTCGAAACCGAATGGAGCATCCGCCATGACGCGTACTTCCCTGTGGCTCATCGACTGTCGGATATAGCGGCCGGCGGGAAGGATCCTGAAGCACGCCGGGCGGCCCCGGCGGGGACATGCACGTACCCACCGGCACCCGGCTACGCGCCCGTGCCTCAGTCGAACTGGAGGTTCACGTCCAGGCGATCGCCCTGGCTGCGGGCATGGATGCCGACGAGGTTCGGCAGCCGGCGTCCGACGTAGGTGCAGACCAGTGCCGCCCGCTCCATGTCCTCGTCGAGCAGGACGTTGAGCAGGTACTCGATCATGAAGTAGGCCTTCTGCCGCCCGTCGGGACGGGCGATGTGCCGGCCGTTGAGATGGACCCCCTCCTCGTCGAGCAGGCGGTCGAGGTCTTCGAGGCGGGTGCGCTCCCGGGCCGGGATGCCGCCGGAGCGGTCGAACTCGATCCGGCGCTGGCCGTCGATGGTCACGATCAGGTTGCGTTGCAGCATGGGTTTCGTCCTGCAGGATGCGGCTGAACGCTCATTGTACGCCCAGGACCCTCCCTCCGCCCGAATCCCTGCAACGCACGGGGAAACCGCCGGATATTTCCCCCTTCACCGTACGCCCCCCTCCCCGTCCTCCGGTCACTTGAACCCTCCCGCCAGGGGTGAGGGGACGCTTCGTTCTGTCTTCTGCCTTCTGCCTTCTGTCTTCTGTCTTCTGTCTTCTGTCTTCTGCCTTCCTTCTCCCAGCTCCTAGCTTCCAGCTCCTAGCTTCTTGCTCCCAGCTCCTGGCTTCCAGCTTCCAGCTCCCCCTCAAACCATCTGCCAGAAGGTGTGCTCGGAATCGAGGAACTCCGTCCAGGGCAAGTAGTGTGAACCGTCACAGGAGAAGTTGAGTGCCACCATGCCGTTGAAGACGTTCACCGAGCCGGCGCGCAGGTAGATGGTGGGATCGGCGAAGCGCAGGCGCCGGAACCCCTCCAGGATGGGCCGGATGGCCTCGGGCGGCACCACGGCGTCCTCGGGATAGTCGGTGCGCGGGAAGGCCAGGCAGATGTTCGGATCCACCAGCATCTCGAGCGTGAGCAGTCGGTAGCGGTAGGGATCGTCCAGCAGCCAGACCGTGGCCCGGTTGCTGGAGAAATGGATCTTGCCATGGAACACCCCGTGGCTGACGATGAGCTCCTCGAGGATGGCGAGCACGTCGTCGATGCGCCGGTCCAGTCCGCTCTCGACGCGGGTCTGCTGGAAGACGCCGCCGCGGATGGCGGGATCGCCCTTGATCTGGCGCCAGTGCGTGGGCTCGGCATAGAGGCGGCGGGTGAGCGGCAGGTCGCGCAGGTCGAAGTCGGCGCCGATGAACCCGAGGATCTTCCCGTTGCGCTCGACCACGGCCACGGCTGTGATCGAGGGACGGTGGGCACGCAGGCTGAGATAGGCATCCGACAGGATCATGCCCTTGACCGGCACGACCCGGTTCAGGTAAGGCCGGCCGGAACGGTCGCGCCCGTAGTGCTCGGGCATCCGGCCGTGATGGCCGATGTTGTCGCTGATCTGCCGGGCCTCACGGTCCAGGGCATAGAGGAAGGTGCAATAGGGCAGTGCACGCAGTCCCTCGGTCAGCACTTCGTCGAGGCGCTCGCGGTCGGGCCAGACCTCGGCACAGCGCGCGGCAAGCCGTTCCATGGGCTGGGCGAGCATGCGCTCCAGTTCCGCGCGTTGGCGACGCACCGACTCACGGAAGCCCGGCAGGGCATTGCCGGCGATCGTCGTCATGACCGCGCCTCGTGCACCACCGGGAGCCGGAAGAAGCGTTCGGCCGTGGCCGTGGTCTCGCGGGCCAGGACCTCGAGCGACACGCCGCGGCAGGCGGCCACCCGGGCCGCCACCTGCGGCAGGAAGGCCGGCTCGTTGCGCCGATCCTTCGGGGGGTCGGGCAGGTCACGCGGCAGCAGGTAGGGTGCATCGGTCTCCAGCATCAGGCGACCCTCGGGGATGCGCTCCATGAGCGCGCAGAGGTGGGTGCCCCGGCGTTCGTCGCAGATCCAGCCGGTGATGCCGATGTGCAGGTCCAGGTCCAGCAGCCGCGCCAGCGCCTCCGCGTCGTCGGTGAAGCAGTGCGCCACGGCATCGACCAGCCGGTCGCGCCAGCGGTCGAGGAGGCGCGTGAAGTCCTCCAGGGCGTCGCGCTGGTGCAGGAAGACCGGCAGCCCGAGCTCGGCGGCCAGCTCCAGCTGGGCCTCGAAGGCGATGCGCTGGGCCTCCGGCGGCGAGTAGTTGCGGTGATAGTCCAGACCGCACTCGCCGAGCGCCACCACCTCCGGCCGCGCCGCCAGGGCCGCGAGGTGCCGTGCCGTCGCGGCCGTCCACTCCGAGGCATGGTGCGGGTGCACGCCGGCCGTGGACCAGAGCACGCCCGGGTGGGCGCGTGCCAGCGCCGCCGCCCGCTCGCTCTCGCGCGCGCTGGTGCCGGTGACGACCAGGCGCGCCACGCCGGCCTCCCGGGCACGCGCGAGGACGGCCTCCCGGTCCCGATCGAAGGCCTTGGAGGTCAGGTTGACACCGATGTCGATCCACATGCTGCGAAGGATACCGCGTTCTCGTGACAACGTCGTGACCCGCCACCGGATCGGGTAGAATGCAGGCACCGCCGCGAGGAGTCGAGCCGTGAGACTGAGCCGCGAGGCCTTCCGACGCTGGGAGAACAAGGCGATCACCCTGCTGGGCATGTCCGGCGTGGGCAAGACCCAGGTCGCCAACATGTTGCGCCGC
>RFHK01000071.1 GCA_003695825.1 Gammaproteobacteria bacterium
CCCTTCCCGGCCTGGCGGCTCCAGGACCCCGACGCCTGCGCCGCGCTCCTGGCCGAGGCGGGTTATGCGCGGGTCGAGGTGGAGACCATCCAGGTGGGCTATCACATCGAGCGTTCGCTCGACTGGTGGGAACTGGTCGAGCGTACGCCGCTCATCGCACCGGTGGAGTCCCTGGCGCCGGAGGCGCGCACGGCCTTCGAGGCCCGGCACCAGGAACGGGTGGCACGGTGCTTCGGTACCGAACCCCTGTGGCTGGACATCCCGGTCCATATGGCACGGGGTGTGAGGCCTGAGGCCTGAGGCGTTCAGGTATCCCGGTCGCGGGCGGGTCTTCGTTCCAGGCGCGGGCGGATGCGCGCCGTGCGCACGGCATGGCCCTTCACCTGCACTACTTCGATGGGATAGTGCGCGATGAGCAGGCTGGTGCCCGGCTCGGGAATGCGCTCCATGTGCTCGAGGATCAGGCCGTTGAGCGTGCGCGGCCCGTCCGTGGGCAGTTGCAGCCCGAGCGCGCGGTTGAGCTCCCGGACCGAGAGGCTGCCGTCGACCAGCCAGCTCCCGTCCTCCTGGGGCAGGATCCCCTTGTGCAACGCGGAGGGGTCGGTGGTGAACTCGCCAACCACTTCCTCCAGGATGTCTTCGAGGGTGACCATGCCGAGGAGGTCGCCGTATTCGTCCACCACCAGCGCCGTCCGCCGGCCGGCACGCTGGAAATTGAGCAGTTGGGTGAGCAGGCTGGTACCTTCCGGGACGAAGTAGGGCTCGTGGGCCGCCGCGCGCAGGCGTTCCGGCGTGAGTTCCGCATCATGGAGCAGGGGCAGGATGTGGCGGGTGTGCAGGATACCGACCACCTGGTCGATGGAGGATTCATAGAGGGGCAGGCGGGTATAAGGGGTGCGGATCAACAGCTTGCGCACCTCTTCCATGTCGTCGGTGAGGTCCACGCCGACGATCTCGTTGCGCGGGACCATGACGTCCTCCACCCGGATCTTCTCCAGGTCGAGCAGGTTCACCAGCATGGACTGGTGGCTCTCGGGGATCATGGCCCCGGCTTCCATCATGAGCGTGCGCAGCTCCTCGCGCGAGAGGGTCTCCTGGACCCCCTCTTCGGGGCGGATCCCGGCCAGGCGCAGCAGCGAGTTGGCGACCAGGTTGAGCAGCCAGACGAGGGGATAGAGCAGGCGCAGCAGGGGTTGGTAGATCCAGGCGGCCGGCAGGGCGATGCGTTCCGGGCGCAGGGCAGCGAGCGTCTTGGGCGTGACCTCGGCGAAGATCAGGATGACGAGTGTGAGCAGGGCGGTGGCCACGGCGATGCCGGCCTGGCCCAGCAGGCGCACGAACAGCACGGTGGCGATCGCGGAGGCGAGGATGTTGACGAAATTGTTGCCGAGCAGGATCAGTCCGATGAGCCGGTCCGGGCGTTCCAGCAGGGCGAGGGCGCGCCGGGCGCCCCGGTGGCCGGCGCGGGCCAGGCTGCGCAACCGGTAGCGGTTGACGGTCATCAACCCGGTTTCCGAGCCCGAGAAGAAGGCGGAGAGCAGGACCAGCAGGACGAGCGCGGCGACGAGCACGCTCAACGGGACGTCATCCAAGGGCGGGTGGCCTCCTGCGCGGTACACCTCGCCGATTGTAGGGGAGGGGGCTGTGCCCTGTCATGTCCAGTTGCCGGTACGGTGGAGGATCAGTTCCAGCACGAACTTGCTGCCGAAGTAGGCCAGCATCAGGAGGAGAAAGACGGCCAGGGTCAGGCGCACCGCCTTGCGGCCGCGCCAGCCGAAGCGCCAGCGTCCCCACAGCAGCAGTCCCAGCAGCAGCCAGGCGACCAGCGAGAGCACCGTCTTGTGGACCAGGTGCTGGGCGAAGATGTCCTCGAGGAAGACGAAGCCGGTGATGAGCGCCACCGAGAGCAGGAAGAACCCCGCCCCGAGGAGCTGGAAGAGCAAGCGTTCCATGGTCTGCAGCGGCGGCAGGCGGTGGACCAGGCGGTTGAAGCGGCGCTTGCGCAACTGGTGGTCCTGCCAGGAGAGCACCAGGGCCTGCAGCGCGGCGAGCGCCAGCAGGCTGTAGGCGGCGAACGAGAGCACGATGTGCAGGTCGATCTTCCAGTTCATCGAACCCGGCGGGATTTCCCGCACCGGGTAGGCGAACATCAAGGCGATCGAGAGGGCCGCGGCCGGGTAGAGGATGAGCCCGAGGTTCTCCACGGGCGTGAGCGGTGCGGCGAGCAGCAGGAGGAAGACCGTGACGGCGGCGGCGAGCGAGGCCGCGTTGAAGAAGCCCAGGTTCATGCCGGACGGGGTCGGGAGGGTGCCGTAGAGCGTGGCGGCATGGGTGAGCAGGGCCGCCCAGCCCAGCAGCAGGGCGAGGCGGCGCCGGTCCGAGACCCCTTCCCCGGTCGCGAAAAGGCGTGCACCGGTCACGATCGCGGCGGAAACGTAAAGGAGGATCGCCAGAATGCCGATGACCTGTATATGCATCGTCGGGAAAGCTGGACTATGATGAACCGGGCTGCCGGCAGTGCAGCATATCGGCTGGCGGTGTGGACTGCAAACGGGAGGGGGGTACCGGATGAGGTGTGCACGCACCTGGAGGGGAGGAGGCGAACCGGCGCCCGCCGGGAATGAGGCCGCGGACATGCATCTTTGCGCACTGGGCTGCAGCGGGGGCATCGGCGGGCGGTTACGCACCACCTGTTTCCGCATCGACGAGGACCTGCTGCTTGATGCCGGCACCGGGCTGGGCAACCTGAGCCTGGCCGAGATGCGGGCCATCCGCCACGTCTTCCTCACCCATTCCCACCTCGATCACCTCGCCGGCCTGCCCCTCATGCTCGATTCCGTCTTCGGAGAGCTCGAGGAGGGGCTCGTGCTGCATGCCCTTCCCGAGACCCTGGAGGCCTTGCGGCGCCACGTCTTCAACTGGGTGATCTGGCCGGACTTCACCCGCCTGCCGGACCCGGAACGGCCGGTGCTGCGCTTCGCACCCATGCGGCCCGGCGAGGCGCTGGTGCTGGACGGTCGCCGCATCCGGATGATCGAGGTCAACCACACCGTGCCGGCCGTGGCCTACTGCGTCGAGTCTTCCACCGGCCGCCGCCTGGTCTACAGCGGGGACACCATGACCAACGACAGCCTGTGGGAGGCGTTGAATCGCGAACCGCGCATCGACGTCCTGGTGGTCGAGTGCGCGTTCGGCAACCGGGACGAGGCGCTCAGCCGCCTGGCCGGGCATTACTGCCCCCGCACCCTGGCGGAGGACCTGAAAAAGCTGCGCCACGACCCCGAGATCTACGTCACCCACCTCAAACCGGGGGCCGAGGAGCGTATCTTCGCAGAACTCCAGGCGCTGGTGCCCGATCGGCGCCTGCGGTGCCTGTGCGGGGACGACCGCATCCGGATATAATCCGGGCTCCCGTCCCGGCACGGGGAACCACCCGTACCACACCGCCGCCCGGGCGCATGGAGCCATGTTCGAGAACCTGACCGACCGACTCACCCGCACGTTGCGCAACCTGCGTGGCCAGGGGCGCCTGACCGAGCAGAACATCCGCGATACCCTGCGCGAGGTACGCATGGCCCTGCTCGAGGCCGACGTCGCCCTCCCGGTGGTCAAGGCCTTCATCGAGCGGGTGCGCGAACGGGCCATCGGCCGGGAAGTGCTCGAGAGCCTCACGCCCGGCCAGGCCCTGGTGAAGGTCGTCCACGAAGAGCTGGTCGCCCTGATGGGGGAGGCCAACGACGACCTGCACCTCGAGGTGCCCCCGCCGGCCGTCGTTCTCCTGGCCGGCCTGCAGGGCTCGGGCAAGACGACCAGTGCCGCGAAGCTGGCGAAATTCCTGCGCGAGCGCAAGGGGCGCAAGGTGCTGCTGGTGAGCACCGACGTCTACCGCCCGGCTGCCATCGAACAGCTCGAGACCCTGGCGCGCCAGGTCGGCGCCGACTTCTTCCCGGCACGCACCGACCAGGATCCGGTCGACATCGCCCGCGCGGCGGTCGACCATGCCCGCCGGCACTTCTTCGACGTGGTCGTGGTGGACACGGCCGGCCGGTTGCACGTCGACCAGGCGATGATGGACGAGATCCGTCGCCTGCATGCCGCCCTCTCGCCGGTCGAAACCCTGTTCGTGGTCGACAGCATGACCGGCCAGGATGCCGCCAACACGGCCCGTGCCTTCCACGAGGCCCTGCCCCTGACCGGCGTCATTCTCACCAAGACCGACGGCGATGCCCGCGGCGGCGCAGCGCTCTCCATCCGCCAGATCACCGGGCGACCGATCAAGTTCCTCGGCGCCGGCGAGAAGGTCGATGCCCTGGAGCCCTTCCATCCCGACCGGGTGGCTTCGCGCATCCTCGGCATGGGCGACGTGCTCAGCCTGGTCGAGGAGGCCGAGCGCAAGATCGACCGCAAGAAGGTGGAGAAGCTCGCCACCAAGATGAAGAAGGGCAAGCGGTTCGATCTCGAGGATTTCCGGGACCAGATCGAGCAGATGCTCGGCATGGGCGGGCTGAGCGGCCTGCTCGACAAGCTCCCGGGCGCGGCGGAGCTGCCCCCCGAGGTGCGCCGCCAGGTCGACGACCGCGAACTGATCCGCATGAAGGCCATCATCGATTCGATGACCCCCATGGAGCGTCGTCATCCCGACATCATCAAGGGTTCGCGCCGGCGCCGCATCGCAGCGGGATCCGGGACCCGGGTGCAGGACGTCAACCGGCTGCTCAAGCAGTACCAGCAAATGCAGAAGATGATGAAGAAGATGTCCAAGGGCGGCATGACGCGCCTGCTGCGGGGCATGAAAGGGCGCCTGCCCGGCAACCTGCCGTTCTGATCACGCCTTCAGGCAAAAAGAAAGGCGGGCCACTTGCGTGGTACCGCCGATCGGGCTTGTGGTTGTTCTTCGTCCGCCCCGGGTGTGGTCTTGTTTCGGGTTGTCGTTCCTCCCGCGGGGGAGGGGGATCGGTTCGGGGCCGATTCCTCTCGTGCTTTGCCCCGTCGTTCGACTCCTCCAGCCTCCTTGTTCGCGACCTGCCCGCCACGTCCCTTGGCAGTGCATGTCCGGTCGACCGAACGCCTCCGACCTGGTGTTCCAGACTTGCGCGTTCGCTGGCAACCTGCGTGCCATCCGCTGTATCCTGTTGAATAACTTGGAAATTATGCGTCGCCCATGCAGGGATTCCCGGGGATTCAGGGTGAAGGTGTAAGGAACGCCGACTCGCACGTCCTTGAAGATGCTTCGAGAAGCATCGCGCATCCACATGATTTCCATGGCAAGACAGAACGGCTGGGGCGCGGACCAGCACTGAAAAAAACTGTCAGGTGTACCGACAGGCGTGCGCTGCGAGCCTGGACGGCGACAGGCTTCCCTTTTGATCGAATTCCCGTACAATAGCGCACCCAACAGGCCGTCCTGGCAGGGGCGGCTTTTTGCATGAGTCCGCCGGCCGGAGCCTCCGGCCCGCGGGATCGCAGGGATTCGGGAGGATTCGCGGAACATGGTGACCATTCGTCTGGCCCGGGGCGGCGCCAAGAAGCGCCCTTTCTATCACGTCGTGGTGACGGATTCCCGCAACCGCCGGGACGGCCGTTACATCGAGCGCGTGGGGTTCTACAATCCGTTGGCGCGCGGCAAGGAGGAGCGCCTGAAGCTGGACCGGGCACGCATCGAGTACTGGATTGCACGCGGGGCCAAGACTTCGGACCGCGTGGCCAAGCTGATGAATGAGGCGCAGCAGCAGGAGGAGCAGGCTGCCTGAGCCGGACCGTCCCGGGGCCGCCGCCGACGAGAGGCGGGTGGTCCTGGGCCAGGTCAACGGCCTCTTCGGGATCCGCGGCTGGGTCAAGGTGTTCTCGCACACCGAACCCCGCGAGAACATTCTCGACTACGGCCCGTGGCTGCTGCGCACACCGGACGGGCGGGTGCGCGAGTTCCGGGTACTGGAGGGGCGACGCCAGGGCAAGGGCCTCGTGGCCCGGCTCGAAGGCATCGAAGATCGCGATGCGGCGGCGGCCTGGATGGGTGCCGAGATCAGTATCCCGCGCAGCCGGCTGCCCGAGCCCGATGAGGGCGAATATTACTGGACCGACCTGATCGGCCTGGAGGTCGAGACGGTCGACGGGGTGGTACTCGGAACGGTGGCCTACCTGTTCCGGACCGGTGCCAACGATGTGCTGGTGGTCGATGGGGCGCGTGAACGGCTCATCCCCTTTCTCCAGGGGGACGTGATCCGGGAGGTGGATCTCGAGGGCGGCAGGATCCGGGTCGACTGGGATCCGGATTTCTGAGCATGCGCTTCGACGTCATCACCCTGTTCCCGGAGTTCGTGCGCACGATCACGACCCTGGGAGTGACCGGGCGGGCCTTCACGCGCGGGATCGCGCGGCTCTTCACCTGGAACCCGCGCGACTACACGGAGGATCGCCACCGCACCGTGGACGATCGCCCCTACGGCGGGGGACCGGGCATGGTGATGCGCTACGCACCGCTGGCCGAGACGCTCGCGGCGGTGCGTCGCGAGGCCCCCGGGGCGCCGTTGATCCACCTCACGCCCCAGGGAAGACGACTGGACCAGCGGCGGGTTCGGGAGCTGGCGGCCCTCGACGGTATCATCCTGCTCGCCGGCCGCTACGAGGGGATCGACGAGCGCTTCATCGCGCGCCACGTCGACGAGGAACTCTCGATCGGCGACTATGTCCTGAGCGGGGGCGAGCTGCCGGCGCTGGTGGTGATCGACGCGGTGACCCGGTTGTTGCCCGGTGCCCTGGGCGATGCGGCGTCCGCCGAGCAGGATTCCTTCTCGGAAGGCCTGCTGGATTGCCCGCACTACACCCGGCCCGAGTGCATCGACGGGGATTGCGTGCCCGAGGTGTTGCGCTCGGGCGACCATGCCGCGATCGCACGCTGGCGGCGCCGCCAGCGCCTGGGCCGGACCTGGCTGCGGCGGCCGGACCTGCTCGAGGCGGCCGAATTGAGCGAGGAAGACCGTCGCCTGCTCGCGGAGTTTCTCGCCGAACAGGGTATCGAACGGGACCCAAGGGACCACTGACGGTCGAACGACGAGAGGACAGCACCATGAGCAACATCATCGAGGAACTCGAGAAGGAACAGATGAAGGGCAAAACCCTGCCGGCGTTCGGCCCCGGGGATACGGTGGTCGTCAACGTCCGTGTCAAGGAGGGGAACCGGGAACGCATCCAGGCCTTCGAGGGCGTGGTCATCGCCAAGCGCAACCGGGGGCTGAATTCGTCCTTCACGGTGCGCAAGATCTCGCACGGGGAGGGGGTCGAGCGCGTCTTCCAGGCCTACAGCCCCGCCATCGAGAGCATCCAGGTCAAGCGCCGAGGGGCCGTGCGCCGCGCCAAGCTCTACTACCTGCGCCAGCGGACGGGCAAGGCAGCGAGGATCAAGGAGAAGGTCTGAACCGCCGCGGCCATGCGGCCCGCTTGTCTCTGCCCCAGGAACGCCACGGTCGGCTTCGCCCGTGGCGTTCTGCTTTTCTGCCTCCTGTCGATCGTACCGCCCGCGCTCGGGGCGCACGACCGGTCCGATATCCTCGCGGACGTGCGCCGTCTGGCAGAAGCCGGGGCACCCGCCCTGGCGCTCGCACGCCTGGAGGCTGCCATGCCCGACCGTTCCCGGGATCCGGCGGAGTGGCTGCGCTGGGAGAAGACCCGCGTGGGCCTGCTGCGGCGGTTGGGACGCACCGAGGCGGTGCTGGAAGCGGACCGCCGGTGGGGTCGGTCCCTCGATCCGGGTACCGGTGCCTGGCTCCGCACGCAGGGCATCTATGCACTGCTCGAGGCGCATCGTCCCCGGGCGGCGCGTCGGCTGGCCCGGGAGGCCCTATGGCGCATGCACGAGGCCGACGGCACGGTGCGGCGGCGCTGGCGCGAGGCCATCCTGGAAGCCTGGCTGGCCGAGGGTCGCCTCGAAGAGGCCCGGATCACGCTGCAACGGCTGGAACAGGACTATCCCGCCGCGGCGGCCCAGTGGAGCGGCCTGCATGCGCGGTTGCTGCTGCGGCTGGGCGCGGCGGAGGCGGCCTGGCGTCGTCTCCATGCGGCCGGCCGGGACGAGACGCCGCTGGGCCTGCTGGCCGCGCTGCGGAGCGGGCACCGGACTCCCCAGGCGGTGCTCGCCCGGGTGAAGGCACTTCAGGCGGACGATCCCGCGCCGGAGGTGCGCGCAGCCCTGGGGCGGGTGCGCGCGGAGGCCTTGCAGCGGCTGGGCGACCGCCTGGCGGCGTTGCAGGCGCTCGAGGAGACCGCCAGGAACCAGACGGCCCGCACACCCGAACCCTTCCGGGTCACGGGTGAGGCGCTCTGGCGGGCCTATCTCGGGGCAGGCAAGCGGCTGGGCAATCGCCTGCAGCTCTTGCAGGGCCGGGACGCGGACTGGTACTTCGCCGCCACCGAGCGCATGGAACGCGAACCCTTGCAGGCCCGCGCGCTCCTGGCCGTGCTGGCCGAGACCGCAACCGATCTCCACCATCGCCGGCTCGCCCATGACTACTTCTCCCGGATGCTCGTGGACCGCGACCCTTCGGGGCGGCTCCTGCGGCTGCTCTACCTCGATGCCGCGCGCTTTCCCCGGCCCGAGGACATCCCCGTCCCGGCCCGCCGTCGCCTGGTGGCCGTGGCGCTCGATGTCCGGGACGTACGCCTCGCCTCGCGGCTCGCAGCCGGCCTGCCGGCCCCCCCGGGAGACGACGCGAAGCAGGCCTTTCGCTGGGACCTGTTGCGTGCCCGGGTCCTGATCCTGGGCGGACGGGTGGCTGAGGGGACCGCGTTGTTGCGGGAGGTGTTGCACCGACGCCCGCCGGACGGACCCCAGGCCCTCGACCGCCTGCTGCAGGTGGTCTTCGACCTCCAGGAGATCGGCGAACACGCGCGGGCGCTCTCGCTCTTCTCGGAGATCGCGCGCCTGCCGTTGGATGCGCGCCACCGGCGCGAACTCTGGTACTGGATCGGGGAATCCCGGGCGGCGCTGGGCCGCCACCGGGAGGCCGCCGTGGCCTACCTGACCTCGGCCGCCTGGCAGGATCCCCACGCCATGGATCCCTGGGCGCAGACGGCGCGCTATCACGCCGCGCAGGAGCTGGAGCAGGCCGGGTTCCTGGGGGACGCGGTACGGGTGCTCCGGGGGCTGGCAGGTGCCACCCGCGATCC
>RFHK01000072.1 GCA_003695825.1 Gammaproteobacteria bacterium
CCACCGATCACGGCCGGGGCGAAGCCGAACAACAGGGCATGGCCATGCCAGGCGGGCGCGGCGGGCATCCCGCCCGCCAGCCAGAGCGGCACGCAGAGCGCCGCCCAGAGGGCAGCGGCAGGAAAGAGCCAGCGGTCGGCACGGGCCATCGTCAAGAATCGGTCGGCCATCGTACACCCCGGCGTCCGGGCCGAAGATCTCCCGATCGTTCAGTGGGTTGCCGTACAAGGCACGAAGGATGCATGGAGGGCTCGCGTACGTGGACGGTCCGGCCCGGACCGGGAGATGCAACGATGGAGACGATGGAACTGCAACTGGTCACCGTGGAACTGGACAATGGCGACGCCGGGGTCTTCGTGGGGGTGCCCCTGGTACACGCGCACATGAGCGACGCGGAGTGCCAGGTCTGCGACATCTGGTTTTCCGATACCCAGCCCGTACCCCTGGACATGACCCTCGGCCAGCTGATGGCACTCATCCAGCGTCAGTTCTGCCGCTGCCGGGGCCAGACCCAGTGACGGCCCGCCGCAACCCGGGGCGGGCTTCAACCGAACCGGTAGTGCTTGCGCACGGGGGCCCGCACGTCCCAGTGGCAGGACAGTCCGGCCGGAAAGGTGACGAGGTCGCCCGCCCGGATCCGAACGGGTGCACCGCCCTCGGGGGTGACCACCACCTCGCCCTCGAGCAGGTAGCAGGTCTCGGTCTCGTCGTAGGTCCAGGGGAAGCGCGACACCTCGCACGACCACAGGGGCCAGTCGTATACGCCCAGCGCGGCGAGGCGCGCCTCGTCCGGGGCGGATTCGACACGGATCTCCATGTATCCAGGCTCCTTCACGGCTGCTTCTTCAAGGCACAGGCGTCCTTGTACCCCAGATCGCAGGCCTTTGCCACATCGGCATAGGCCTTGTCCCGGTCCCCCAGTTTCCAGTAGGCCCAGGCCCGCGTGTACCAGGCCCAGGCGTTGTCCGGGTGGGCCGCCAGGATGCCGTCGAGCAGGTGAATGGCCTCCCGGTAGCGCCTCTGCCGGTAGAGTGCGTAGGCCGCCTGCTCGGGATCCGCGGTGCCGTTCGCCGCGGTGCCGGAGGGTACGCTGGCCGCCTGCGCCAGGGGGCGGATCCGCCCGGCGTGGAAGGCCACGTGGTAGGGCTGCTTGTCGCGCAGCGCGAACGGGATGGTCATGTGGCCCACGTCCCGTCCCCGGAGCACCAGTTCCCCCTTGATCACGGTGAGGTCCGCTTCCCGGATACCGGGCTTGAGATGCACGGTGCGGATGGCCTTGTAGCCTCCTTGCGTCTTCATCCACTGCATGCGGGAGAAGACGGGATTGGTTTCGAACGGGCTGGAGGCATCGAGCACGTTGCGCCCGTTACGGGCCCGTACCTCGCGAACGTGGACCGTCACGGCCTCGCTGGGAATCGAGGCCGCCCCGGCGAACAAGCCCCGTGCCTGCAGGCGAATCCAGAGCTGGGGGGCCTTGGGATCGGGGAAGAAGGTGTCCCGCACCAGGTCCAGGATACCGTCTCCGAAGCGGACACCGGTCGGGGCCGTGAGCACGGGCACCGATCCCGTCCCACCCGAGGGCGCCGGGGCGGGGTTCGGCACGGCCGGGGCCGGACCGGTGGGAGCCTGCACGGCAGACGGACGGGCCGCCTGCAGCAGCATCGCCAGCCCCGCCAGGTGCCCTTCCAGCCAGGGTGCGGCGAGGACGAGCGCCGCCACCACGCCGCCGTTCAGAAGCAGGAACTCGCCCCAGGCCAGGGCCCCGCGCCCGGCCCGCTCCTCCTCGGCCTCGCACCGCGGCCAGTCCTCCGCGGGGAGTTGCACCCAGTCGAAACAGGCCCCCTCGCGCCGGGCGCGGGCCTCGAGGTAGAACAACACCGCAAGGACCGGGAAGGTCGCCAGGTAGAAATAGAGTCCCAGGAGCAGCGCCCCATAGCCGACCGGGACGATCACGGCGGCGAGCAGGGGTTGGGCATGGGCCGCCGCGAAGGCCAGGCCGCCAAGCAGTGCCATGCCGCCGAAGAGGATCAACAGCATCAAGAGCCACAGCAGGACCAGGTGACCGAAGAAGGCCAGGCGGTAACCGGAGGCCAGGCGCCAGCCCCGCACGATCGCGCGCCAGGGCCCCACCGGTTCGTTGGCCGCCACCGGCAGTACCAGGAACAGGGCCAACCCGAGCACGAGGGTCACCACCAGGGCGCCGATGCCCACGAGCAGCGAACGGACGGGATGCTCCGGCGCGATCCCCAGCAATCCCACCAGGGGCAGGAGCATCAGGGGCAGGAAAAGGATCGCGGTGGTCGTGACCAGGTCCGGGAGGCGCGCCAGGGCACCCCGCAACAGGGACCAGAAGGGCGGGCGGGCGCCCTGCCGGAAATAGGCCGGCGCCAGGCGCAACATCGCCCCCTGGTACAGGGTCCCGGTGAGCAGCGAGAGCAGCAACTGCGCCCCCACCAGTACCCAGAGTTGCGGACTGTGCAGCACGCCCAGCAACCGGGCGGGATCCGGTGGCGTGCCGCCCTGGAACAGGGATTCCAGTTGTGCGCTCAGCGTGCCGCCGCCCAGCAGGGCGAACCCGGCGTTGACCAGCAGGGTGAGGCCCAGCAGCACGAGCAGCAAGGCCACCTGGGTGAGCTTGGTGCCGAAGGCGATGCGCAAGGCCCAGCGCAGGCGGCGACGCCATCCGAGCGGACCGGGGGGCGGCCGCTGCCCGGCCGGCGCGGCAGGTGGGGCAGGGGGTTCCTTGGCCGGTGCGCCGGCTTCCCCGGCTGGCGCCGGGACCGGTTCCAGCCGTACCCGGGCCCCGACGGCTTCCAGGCGGGAGGCCAGTTCCCGCGCCCGCGACTCGGGCAAGGACGAGGCCAGCCGCCAGGGCAGGCGGTCGAGGTGGGGATCGATGCGGTCGAACGGTTTGCCGGAGAGCCTGGCCAGCAGCACCCCCAGATCCGGGCGCCGTGCTTCATCGAAGGCCTCGAGGATGAGGCTGACGCGCTGGTCGTTCGCCATGAAACTTCCCTCCCTGGTGGAAAACTGCCCTACGGCCCCGGGGCGTGCGCCGCGGCCGCTGCGGCGTGGCGGTGGAGTCACACCACGCCGCCGGCCCGCGCCTTGGTGCACGCCCCGGGTCGGCCGCCGGCCGGGCCTGTGTACTCGTGGCGAGCGAGGACCGACCGGTGGCCAGGTCGTCCCTGGCAAGCCGCAAGCCCCTGCGAGCCCGGTATTCAGAGATCGACCGGTACGTAGTAGAAGACGTATCGGCCATCCCCGATGTCAACCTTAAGCCGGGCACCGTGGGACAGCGCATAGTCCACGTAGCCCGGGACGGCGCTGTCGAGGTGGCACTCGCTCGCGTGCTGCGGCGACTCGAAATCCCGATCCCGGTCGTACCAGGCCACCCGCATGGCCTCGCCCAGCCGCGCCGCCGCCAGCCGGTCGGCCAACACCATCGCCTCGCGATAGTCCGCCGGCGGTGGCTGGGGATCCAGCCGCACGATCTCCAGGTGGGATTCGTCCGGTGCCCGCGGCAGGGGGCAGGCCGGCCCGGTATCCCGCTCACCCGTGCTCATCGACGTTGCCTCGCTGCCCTTCGCGCCACGCCTC
This sequence comes from Gammaproteobacteria bacterium, assembly GCA_003695825.1. Lineage (GTDB taxonomy): Bacteria > Pseudomonadota > Gammaproteobacteria > Thiohalobacterales > Thiohalobacteraceae > J048. The sequence goes on from RFHK01000072.1 coordinate 3,601, forward strand.
GCCCCTCATTCCAGGTAGGTATACCCCCGCAGCCCTGCCTCGAGCCGGCGCAGGTAGGCCTCTCGCCGCGCGGCGGGCAGGCCGGCCAGGCGGGCCCGGTAACCCTCGGCCATCGCCGCGGGATCGTAGTGCACGTAACGCAACAACTCTTCCACGGTATCGCCGGGCTCCCGGTCTCGCAAGCGGTACTCCCCCGCTGCCGGGTCCCAGACCACGTCCACGGCATCCGTGTCGCCGAAGAGGTTGTGCAGGTCGCCCAGGATCTCCTGGTAGGCCCCGACCAGGAAGATGCCGAGCACGTATTCCTCGCCCTGGCGCCAGGGGTGCACCGGGAGCGCGGCCTCCACCCGCCCCCCGCTCGCATAGAGGGGGATGCGCCCGTCGGAGTCGCAGGTGAGGTCCTGGAGGATGGCCCGCCGGGTCGGGGGATCGTCGAGCCGGTGCAAGGGCACGATGGGGAAGACCTGGCGCAACGCCCAGACGTCCGGCAGCGACTGGAAGACGGACAGGTCGATGAAATACTTGTCGGCGAGCAGGGCGTCGAGCTGCTCGCGCACCGCCCGTGCCTGCGGGTGGGCGGTATCCAGCAGGGGGCGGACCCGATGCGCGACGGCGAAGAACAGGGCCTCGGCACGCGCCCGCAGGTCGAGGTCGACCGTGCCCTCGAGGAAGCGGGCCCGGGCCGCCTCCCGCCAGTAGAGGGCGTCTTCCCACTGGGCGAGCACGCGCCCGGCCTCGATCCGCTCGAGGAGGGTGCGCAGTTCGCGCAACGGTTCGGGCTCGTCCGGCCGGGGCGGCGGCAGGCTGCCGGTACCCGGCGCCGGTTCCCGGTCCACCACCGGGACCATCAGCAGGGCATGATGGGCGGTCATGGCCCGCCCGGCCTCGGTCACGATGTCCGGCGCCTCGCGCCCGGCCTCCCGTGCCACCTGCGCCAGGGTGCCCACCACGGTCTCGGCATAGGCCGCCAGGTCGTAGTCGACCGAACACTCGCTGCGGGCGTGCGTGCCTTCGTAATCCACCCCCAGCCCGCCGCCCACGTCCACGCAGGAGAGCGCGGCCCCGCGCGCCGTGAGTTCGGCCCACAGGCGGGCCAGCTCGCGCACCCCGGTACGGATGTCCCGCAGGCTGGAGACCTGCGAGCCCAGGTGGGCGTGCAGCATGACGAGTGCATCGAGCCGCCCGTGGTCTCGCAACCATTCGACGGCGGCCAGCAACTGCCCGGCGTCGAGCCCGAACTTGGCCCCCTCGCCGCCGGAGTTCTGCCACTTGCCCGCGGCCACCGAGGCCAGGCGTGCCCGCAGGCCGAGCCGCGGGGGGATCCCCAGGGCGGCGGCGGCCTCGTGGATGCGCGGCAACTCGACGGGCTTCTCCACCACCAGGATCACGTCCAGGCCCATGGCGCGGCCGACCAGGGCGAGCTCGACGTATTCGCGGTCCTTGTAGCCGTTGCAGACCAGCCGCGCGCCCGCCCGGGCCTCGGCCAGGGCGATCATCAGCTCGGGCTTGCTGCCGACTTCCAGCCCCAGCCCGCGCGGGTGCCGGGCCAGACGGCGCACCACGGTGCGCTGCTGGTTGACCTTGATCGGGTAGACGGGATGGTAGTGCCCCGGGTATCCCAGGCGTGCCCGGGCCTGCTCGAAGGCGGAATACAGCCGTGCGACGCGATCCTCGAGGAGGTCAGGAAAGCGCACCAGCAGGGGCAGGCGCAGGCCCGCTTCCCGGCAGCGCCCCGCCAGGGCAAAGAGGTCCAGGGGAGGCAGTTCCGGGCGGGGACGGACCACGAGATGGCCGTTCTCGGCGACGTCGAAGTACCCTTCCCCCCACTCGGGCAGGCCGTAGGTCTTGCGGGCATGCGCGGTACGCCACATGCCGCGAACCATACCCCAAAG
>RFHK01000073.1 GCA_003695825.1 Gammaproteobacteria bacterium
CTGAAGCAGGACATCGCGTACCGACCGGAATTTCATCCTGCTGTCATCTTTTTCGACTAGCATCGGAGTCCCGAAGCAGAAGATGCGTAAAACGAAAGGGACACACCGATGAAAAAGACCCATCCATACCACCACAGGATCTCCGCGGAATTCGACGTCAATCTCAGATATCGAGGAAGATGCTTCGCGCTCTGCCATGCAAAATACCTGACCGCCCAGGGCATGTATGTGGAGACATCGAAACTGCATCTTCCCCATGGCACGGCCCTCGAGATCGAGTTCCACCGCTGGGGCCGGGAATGGCGAATCCCCGCCCGGGTCTCGGGCTGCACTCTCCAGGGCATAAGCCTGCAGTTCGATCATGCCCAACCGGACCTCTATCATCACGTCTCCCTCGCGCTTCGATTCGGCAGTCAGGCCTCGCCGGGTAACGCGCCTTCCTCCCCTGCAGGCTGCTGAGCGCCTAAAAAAAAGCCCCGACGTCTGCCGGGGCCTTTCCGATCTCCAGAGACCGGCCAGTCGGTTCAGAACACGTACTGGGCCTGAACGAAGGCTTCGTTTTCATCCTGCCCGCGCTGTCCCTTGAGGTTCTGTCCCTGACGCCAGGTAAACTGAACCTTCACATCGTGCTTGTGGATGAACCAATTGAGTCCGAGCGAGGTTCGCGTCCAGGTATCCTGATAGTTGTCCGCATCCTGAGATTGATAACCGGCCACCAGCTCATAGTGGTTTCCCGGCAGCATGTAGCCTCCTTCCACGGCCCAGTTCTCCAGCGTCGTCGAACCATTCCGGTAAATGCCTCCGGTAAAGCTTCCATCCACGGTATCGGCATCGAAGCGGTTGTATTCGGCATCCACCGAAAATCCGGCCGAGCGGAAGGCACCGCTGATCTCGAAGCCACTGACCTTGTCCACGTCCGCCTTGGAGGCACTCGTCGAGACACCGCCTGCAGTGTAGGTATTGTTGTCATCGTCATTGTTCCAGGCATAGGCCGCGATACCGATGGTGGCCTTCGTCTCGCGCTTGAAATCGCCCTGGGAGAACTTGAGATAGCCAAAGGGGTGATAGTCCACCCGGCCGCCGACCATCCATCCCTGGTTGAAATCGCTGTTTCCGTTGACCGGCGTATCGAAATCGAGCTTGTTGACATCCGGATCGATGTCCGCAGCCGCCAGGGAAGCCCCCCAGGTCAGGGTCTTGTCGCCATTGTGCCCGGTCAGGTGAACACCCAGGTTGCGATCGGGCGTGCCATAGTTGTGGTCGCCCACAAAGGTGCGTTCAACCAATTCCTGCTTCTTGGAGGAGGTCAGGAGCTCGCGCGAGAAGGGGAAATTGGCGTTGCCGATGGTGACCTTCATGCCCTCGAAGCCCTTGTACTGCATATAGGCGTCCTTGATCGCGACTTCGTTGTCACCCTTGGCATCGCCGAGATCGAACTGGAACTTGCCCTTCCAGTCCGGATGCAGGCTGCCCTCGATGTAGGGACGCAGGCGGCGGAAGAACACCTCATCCGAACTCGAACCCCCGTCCGGATCCTGATAGTGATACTGCAACTGGATTCGGCCACCCAGCTTCACGTACTTTCCCTGATCCTTGTAGACAGTGATGCCGCCGGCGTTGACGGCGGTCGTGGCCATGCCGGCCACCAGCATCATGATCCCCTTGGCGAGCAAGCGTTCACGCATCGTACACTCCTTCTGATTGACTGGTCCGAAAGATATCGGAGCGTATCCTAGCGAAGGGGCATGACCGTTCGTTTACAGCTGCGTGAAATCTGCGTGACAATCGGATGACAATTCTGTTACAGGGAAGAACAGGTTTCTAACCCGCCTATTGCACCAGTGCCGGGCGGGCAGATGCCCGCGCCGGAAGAAGCACGGCAGCCCATGGATCAGTAAAAAGAAACTTCGAGGGTGGAACGCAGTTGGATCAGCCGAAGCGGCCGGTGATGTAGTCCTCGGTCTGCTTGGAGGCGGGATTGGTGAACAGGGTGTTGGTGTCCTGGAACTCGATGAGCCGCCCCATGTACATGAAGGCCGTGTAGTCGGAGATGCGGGCGGCCTGCTGCATGTTGTGGGTGACGATGACGATCGTGTAGCTCCCCTTGAGCTCGGTGACCAGCTCCTCGATCTTGAGGGTGGAGATCGGGTCCAGTGCCGAGGCCGGTTCGTCCAGTAGCAACACCTCGGGCTTGATGGCGATGGCGCGGGCGATGCACAGGCGCTGTTGCTGCCCCCCCGAGAGGGCCTTGCCGCTCCGCTTGAGGATGTCCTTCACCTCGTTCCACAAGGCCGCCTTGCGCAGGGCCCACTCCACCCGCTCGTCCATGGCCGCGCGTCCCAGGCGCTCGTAGAGGCGCACGCCGTAGGCGATGTTCTCGTAGATGCTCATGGGGAAGGGGGTGGGTTTCTGGAACACCATGCCCACGCGTGCGCGCAGCCGGTTGAGGTCCTCGCGGCGATCGAGGATGTTGCGCCCGTCGAGCAGGATCTCGCCGGTGGCACGTTGACCGGGATAGAGGTTGTAGATGCGGTTGAAGGTGCGCAACAGGGTGGACTTGCCGCAGCCCGAAGGGCCGATGAAGGCCGTGACCTTGTTCTCCGGGATGCGCAGGTTGATGTCGTGCAGCGCCTGGAACTTCCCGTAGTAGAAATTGAGGTGGCGCACCTCGATCTTGGCCCGCTCGACCTGCGGGTGCGGCAGCGCCGTCTCCCCATCGAGGGGCTGGGGAGCGGCGTTCGTGTCCCCATCCCTGGATGGCCGGTCGGCGAAGGTCGTTCGTTCTTCCTCGACGAGCGTGGGCGTGGCTTCGTTCATCGTTTCGTCCTCAGGAAGATGCGCGTGGTGATATTGAGGATGAGCACGGTCAGGGTGATGAGCAGGGACCCGGCCCAGGCGAGGTCGTGCCAGTTGTCGTAGGGCCCCATGGCGAAATTGAAGATGGTCACGGGCAGGTTGCCCATGGGTTGGTCCATGTCCAGCGTGAAGAACTGGTTGTTGAGGGCGGTGAAGAGCAGAGGTGCGGTCTCGCCCGCGATGCGGGCCAGCGCCAGCAGGATGCCGGTCATGATGCCGTTGAGCGAGGCGCGCAGCACCACGTCGGTCACCACGCGCCAGCGCGGGGCCCCCAGGGCGGCCGCGGCTTCACGCAGGGTGTCCGGCACCAGCCGCATCATGTCTTCCGTGGTACGGACCACCACGGGAACCACGATGATGGCCAGGGCCACGCCGCCGGACCAGCCGGAGAAATTACCCATCGGCACCACCATGATCTCGTAGACGAACACCCCGATGACGATCGAGGGGGCGCTCAGCAGGATGTCGTTGATGAAGCGCACCGCCTGGGAGAGCCGCGCATGGCGGCCGAACTCGGCCAGGTAGGTCCCGGTGAGGACGCCGATCGGCGCCCCGATGAGGATGCCGAGCGCCGTGAGCAGGAGGCTGCCGACGATGGCGTTGCGCAGCCCGCCGCCTTCAGAACCCGGGCCGGGCATGTCCTGCGTGAACAGGCGGAGATCGAGGTGGGCGAGCCCCTGGCGGAACAGGGTCCACAACAGCCAGAACAGGAAGAACAGGGCGATGGCGGTGGTGAACGCCGAGACGCCGAGGTTGAAGACGTTGACGGCCTTGCGCCGGCGGTAGCGGTCCATGGGCGCCTACCTCGCGTTGCCTTCCTGGCGGCTCATGCGCAACAGCATCAGCTTGGCCAGGGCCAGGATGACGAAGGTGATGAGGAAGAGCAGCAGGCCGAGCGCGATCAGCGATGCGGTGTAGACCTCGCCGTCGGCCTCGGTGAACTCGTTGGCGATGGTGGAGGCGATGGAGTTGCTTGGCTCGAACAGCGACAGGTGCAGCTCGTGGGCGTTGCCGATGACGAAGGTGACCGCCATGGTCTCGCCCAGGGCGCGCCCCAGTCCGAGCATGATGCCGCCCACCACCCCCACGCGGGTCATGGGCAGGATGACGTGCCAGACCACCTCCCAGGTGGTGCAACCGATCCCGAAGGCCGACTCGCGCAATTCCTGGGGGACGGTCTCGAAGACGTCCCGCATCACGGAGGTGATGAAGGGGATGATCATGATGGCCAGGATGATCCCGGCATTGAAGATGCTGATGCCGAGCGGCGGCCCTTGGAAGAGCGCCCCGATCCCCGGCAGTTCACCGAGCGTGTCGGTGAGCACCGGCTGGATGTGATCGGCGAAGAAGGGCGCGAAGACGAACAGCCCCCACATGCCGTAGATGATGCTGGGAATGGCCGCGAGCAGCTCGATGGCCGTACCCACCGGCGCCTTGAGCCAGGGAGGCGCCATCTCGGTGATGAACAGGGCGATCCCGAAGCTCACCGGCAACCCGAAGAGGATGGCGATGAGCGAGGAGACCAGGGTGCCGAGCATGGGCGAGAGCCCGCCGAAGCGCTCGGTGACCGGGTTCCACTCGGCGCTGGAGACGAAGCCCCAGAAGCCGAACTTCGCGAAGGCCGGCTGTGCCCCCAGCCAGAGCATGGCCACGATGGCGCCCAGTACCAGGAGAACGCCAGCGGCGCTCAGCCAGGTGACTCCACCGAACAACAGGTCACCCAAGGGATACCGGGTGCCGGTGGCTTCTTCGCTGACGGCCGAATCGTCCATTCCCGATCAAAGGCTTGCACAAACACGCACGGCCCGGGACCAGGCCCGGGCCGGTTACCACCCCCAGCGGGCGGCGTTGCCGGAGCGAGTGAGTCTAGTCCCGATCCGCACCGCCGGTCCAGACCGGCGCCCCGTCCGGCCCCCGGATCGCCTTGCGCCAGGTCGCCTCGATCCGCTCTACGACCTTGGGCGGCATGGGGACATAGTCCAACGACTCGGCCAGGTCTCCACCGTGGTGGAAGGCCCAGTCGAAGAAACGCAGCACGGCGGCGGTACGCTCGGGGTGCTCGGCCCGGGCATAGACGATGATGAAGCTGGCCCCGGTGATGGGCCAGGCGTCCGCCCCGGGCTGGTCGGTGAGGATGAGGTAGAAGTGCCGGACCTTGTCCCACTCGGCACCGGCGGCCGCCGCCTGGAAGCTGGCCGCCGTCGGCGCCACGAAGTGCCCGGCGCGGTTACGCAACCGCGTGTAGGTCATGTGGTTCTGCAGGGCATAGGCGTATTCCACGTAGCCGATGGCCCCGCGGACGCGCTTGACGTAAGAGGCCACCCCTTCGTTGCCCTTGCCGCCGATGCCCGTGGGCCAGGCGACCGCCTTGGCATTGCCGACCCGGCGCTTCCACTCGGGGCTCACCTTGGTGAGGTAGTTGGTGAAGATGAAGGTGGTACCGGAACCGTCGGAACGGTGCACGACCGTGATCTTGCGGCCGGGCAGCTTCAGCCCCGGGTTGAGCGCTGCGATGCGTGGATCGTTCCAGGTGCGGATCTCGCCCAGGAAGATGGCGGCCAGGGTCTTGCCGTCGAGCCGGAGCGCGCCAGGCTCGATCCCGGGCAGGTTGACCACCGGCACCACGCCTCCCATGACCTGGGGCCACTGGATCAACCCGTACTTGTCCAGCTCCTCGGGCTTCATGGGCGCATCCGAGGCCCCGAAGTCGACGGTCTTCTTCTTGATCTGGCGGATGCCGCCGCCCGAGCCGATGGACTGGTAGTTGAGCCGGATACCGGTGGCGCGGTGGTAGGCCTCCGCCCACTTGGCATAGACCGGGTAGGGGAAGGTGGCCCCGGCCCCGTTGATGGCCTTCACTTCGGCATGCGAGGCGGATACGAGTCCCAGCACCAGAAACATGCGGGCAGCGAAAGAAACGATTTTTCCGAACATAGAAATTCTCCACGTGACGATTACGGTCTGCCGGTGCGGCCAGCCGCCCGTTCGAGGCGGACAGGATGCCGCGCTTTCACCGGCGCGGGCAGTCTAGTGCGGCAATGTTGCAGGAATATGACGGTGCCCGTCCCGGCGGTCAGCGCACCGGCAGGACGGTGGGCTGACGCCCTCCAGGGGCCAGGGCGCGCTCGGCCGGGAACAGGGCCCGGAAGCGGCTGCCCACCCCCACCTCGCTCTCGATCTCGAGCCGCCCGCCGTGGCGGATCAGCACGTGCTTGACGATGGCCAGTCCCAGGCCCGTGCCGCCCCGCTTGCGCGAACGTCCCACGTCCACCCGGTAGAAACGCTCGGTGAGCCTGGGGATGTGGCGGGCCGGGATCCCGATCCCGGTGTCCCGGACCTCGAAGACGGGGCGCCCCTCGCCGTCGCGATACCAGCGCACCCCGATCTCGCCCCCCGGCGGAGTGTACTGCACCGCGTTGACGATGAGGTTGGAGAAGAGGCTGCGCAGCTCGTTGCGGTTGCCCAGCAGGTGCAGCCCGGGATCGGCCTCCAGGCGCAACCGGTGCCCTTCGGAGCCGCTCAGCCGGCGGGCCTCGTCGACCAGGCGTTCCAGCAGCGCCGGGACCTCCACGTCCTCGCTGCGCTCGGCGGCCAGGCCGTTCTCCAGGCGCGAGAGCATCAGCAGGTCGTCGACGATCTGCTGCATGCGCCGCGCCTGCTCGCGCATCTCCCGCACCATCCCCGCCGTCTCACCCTCCAGGTCCGCGGATTCGTCGAGGGTCTCGAGGTAGCCGGTCAGCACCGTCAGCGGGGTGCGCAGCTCGTGCGAGACGTTGGCCACGAAGTCGCGGCGCACCTGCTCGAGGCGCTGGCGGTGGCTGATGTCCCGGGCGATGAGCAGGCGCTGGTGGTGGGCGTAGGGCACCACCCGGATGGCGAGCTGTGTCCCCTCGACCACGGGAGAGGGAATCACCGGGCCGGGCCGCCCGAAGTCCCCGCCCTCGAGGTAGGCCCGGAAGTCCGGGTGCCGCAACAGGTTGGTGATCCGCTGGCCGGCGTCCCGCGGGCTCTGCAGGCCCAGCAGGCGGGCCGCCGAGTCGTTCCACCACTCGGCCTCGTCGTTCCGGTCGAGCACCACCACCGCATCGGGCAAGGCGGCAGTGGCCTCCTGGAAGCGGTGCAGGATCTTGCCCAGCTTGCGCTTGCGCTTGCGGTTGCGCTGCTGCAGGCGGTAGATGCGCAGGTAGACGTCTCCCCACACCCCGGTGGCGTCCGGCGGGTGGAACCGGCGCCCCTTGCTGTCGAGCCAGCGCAGCAGCTGGCGCAGGTGCATCCCGTGCCACAGCAGCAGGGCGGCCAGCGCCAGCACCACCCCCCAGGCCGGGGCCCCGGCGAGGGCCCCGAGCCCGGCCCCGGCCAGCAGGGCGACCACCAGGCGCCGGAATTCGGTGGACCAGGGACCGCCCATGCCTCACGCCCTGCCCGAGAAACGGTACCCCACGCCCCGCACCGTCTCGATCCGCCCGGCCAGCCCGAACGGGGTCAGGGCCTTGCGCAGGCGCCGGACGTGCACGTCCACGGTCCGTTCCTCGATGAAGGCATCCCGCCCCCAGACCGCGTCGAGCAGCTGGGACCGGCTGTAGACCCGCTCGGGATGGGCCATGAAGTGGTGCAGCAGGCGGAACTCGGTCGGGCCCAGGTGGACCGGTTCGCCGTCGACCGAGACCCGGTGGGCGGCGGGGTCCAGGACCAGGGTGCCGGCGACGAGGCGCTCGTCCGCCATCCCGCCCGCACGGCGCAGGACGGCACGGATGCGCGCCGCCAGCTCGCGCGGCGAGAAGGGCTTGGTGACGTAGTCGTCGGCGCCCACCTCGAACCCACGGATCTTGTCTTCTTCCTCGGAGCGCGCCGTCACCAGGATGAGGGGCACCGCGGCCCGC
>RFHK01000074.1 GCA_003695825.1 Gammaproteobacteria bacterium
ACCCTGCAGCACGTGGTGATCAACACCGCGGCGCGCGAGGAACTGGCCTGGCGCAAGGGGCAGTCGAGCATGCTCATCCCCAACGTGCTGCACTTCGAAAAACCGCCTCCACCCCCCGACGAGTACTCCGCCGACATCCGCGACGAGATCGGCCTCGGTCCCGAGGACAGGCTCATCCTGCAGCCCACGCGCGTGGTGCCGCGCAAGGGCATCGAGCACGCCATCACCCTGCTCAAGATGCTCAGGGACCCGCGCAACGTGCTGGTCGTCTCGCACCAGGCCGGCGACGAAGGCTATGAATACGCCCGGCGCCTGCGGGACTTCGCCGAGGACGAGGGGGTGCGCCTGGTCTTCTTCGGCGACCGCATCCGCGAGGAACGGCAACTCGACGAGGACGGTCGCAAGATCTACACCCTGCAGGACCTCTACTGCCACGCCGACCTGGTGACCTTCCCCAGTATCTACGAAGGCTTCGGCAACGCCCTGCTCGAGGCCATCTACTACCGGCGGCCGCTGGTGGTGAACCGCTACCCGGTGTTCGCACGCGACATCGAGCCCAAGGGCTTCATGATGGCCGTCATGGACGGCTTCGTGGACCGCCAGGTGGTGCTGGAGACCCGGCGCATCCTCGAGGACGCCGCCTACCGCGAGATGATGGTGGAACACAACTACAAGATCGCCACGCGCTACTACGGTTACACGGTGCTGCAGGAGAGCCTGCGCAAGCTGATCCTCAACATCGAGAAGGGAACCTTCTGATGCTGATCCTCTCCGTGGAGATCATGCAGCGGGCCCGGGAACGGCTGGCCTTTCTCTATGGCGAGGCGCGGGTGCAACGCCTGCTCGACCGCCTCGCCCTGGTGGCGGCCCGCCACCTGGATTCCCTCCTCCCCCCTGCCCCGCCCGCCAGCCGCTGGGATGCCTCCGACCTCCTGCTCATCACCTACGGCGACATGCTCCAGCGGCCCGGCGAAGCCCCGCTGGTGACGCTGCGCAAGTTTCTCGACGAACGGGTGGGGGACGCCATCCGCGACGTGCATCTGCTGCCCATCTATCCCTCCAGTTCGGACGAGGGATTTTCCGTCATCGACTACCGGCGGGTGGATCCGGCACTGGGCAGCTGGGAAGACGTGCACGCCCTGGCCGCACGGCGCGGGCTGATGCTCGACCTGGTGCTCAACCACGTCTCGCGCCACAGCGAATGGTTCAAGGACTACGTGATGGGCATCGCGCCGGCCCGCCACTACTTCATCGAGGTCAGTCCCGAGACGGACCTCTCGGCGGTCGTGCGACCCCGGTCCACGCCGCTGCTCACGCCCACCCAGACCCGCGCCGGCCTGCGGCACGTCTGGACCACCTTCAGCGAGGACCAGGTCGATCTCAACTATGCCAACCCGGATGTCCTGTTCGAGTTTCTCGACATCCTGCTGGCCTATGTCCGGCACGGCGCCCGCTTCATCCGTCTCGATGCCGTCGGTTTCCTGTGGAAGGAAATCGGCACTTCCTGCATGCATCTGCCCCAGACCCATGCCGTGGTGAAACTGTTCCGGGACCTCGTGGATCTGGTGGCCCCGGAGGTTTGCCTGATCACCGAGACCAACGTACCGCACGAGGAGAACGTCAGCTATTTCGGCGCAGGGGATGAAGCCCACATCGTCTACCAGTTCAGCCTGCCGCCCCTGCTGCTGCACGCCCTGCTGCACGGCGATGCGCGTTACCTGCAGGCCTGGGCGCGGGAGCTCGCCCCGCCGCCGTCGGGATGCACCTTCCTCAATTTCACCGCCTCCCACGACGGCATCGGCGTCCGGCCGCTGGAGGGCATCGTGCCGCAGGAAGAGGTGGACGCCCTCGTTCAGGCCGTGCGCATGCGCGGGGGGCGGGTCTCCATGCGCAGCGGGCCGGGAGGCGTCGCCGTCCCCTACGAGCTCAACATCACCTGGTTCGATGCCCTCGGGGAGCCCGGTATCGAGCCGGACGACCGCCATCTCCGCCGCTTCCTGTGTTCACAGGCGATCATGCTCTCCCTGCAGGGGATCCCGGCGGTCTACTTCCACAACCTGGTCGGTACCCGCAACGACCATGCCCGTTTCGAGCGTACCGGGCAGCCGCGCGCGCTCAACCGGCATCGCTGGAATGCGGACGTGCTCGAGCGTCTGCTCGACGACGACGCCAGCCACCATGCCTGTGTCTTCCGGGAAATGCTCCACCTGTTGCGGATCCGCCGCGACCAGCCGGCCTTCCACCCGGACACGCCCCAGGAAGTGCTCGACGTGCCCACGACCTGCTTCGCCCTGCGACGGGAGAGCCGCCCCGGGGGCCAGGTGATCGACGTGGTCGCCAATCTCACCGACGTGCCCCAGCAGATCGGACTGGACGGTGTCGAGGGTAAGGACCTGCTCTCGGGCGAGGAGATCCGGGGCGGTTCGATCGCGCTGGCGCCCTACCAGGTGCGGTGGATCGCCCGGCCGGTCGCGAGGGAGGGAGACGCATGAACGCGAACGCACGCGCCTGTGTCCTGGAACGGGACGAACGCCCCTGGGGCTGGTACGAGGTCTACGTGGATGCCCCGGACCACAAGGTCAAGCGCATCCTGGTCCGTCCCGGGGCGCGGCTCTCGCTCCAGCGTCACCATCACCGCGAGGAACACTGGTACGTCGTGGCCGGTGAAGGACGCGCCTGGGTCGACGAGGCCCGCATCCCCGTGCGCCCCGGCGTGGCGGTCGACATCCCCCGCGAGGCGATGCACCGCATGGAGAACACGGGCGATACGGACCTGGTCTTCATCGAGGTCCAGCGCGGGGACTACTTCGGCGAGGACGACATCGAGCGGTTCGAGGACGACTACGGGCGGGCCTGAGGGGCCGCGTTCATCCCCAGGGTCCGCTGCCCTGCAGGTGTTCGAGCAGGGCACGCATGCCGGCCTCGCCATCCTCGAGCATCACCTCGACCGGGGTGCGGCCGCCGAAGCTGCGCAGCGGGGCGGTGGCATAGGCGTCGGCGGCGGCCTGGCTGCGGGGATAGTGCAGCCGCAGCTGTCGGTAGATGGAGAGGATGAGATGGATGCGCACGAGCGTCTTCTCGTCCTCGGGCAGCATTTCCTGGCCAGATCGGATGCGCCGCCAGCGGCGGGCGGTCATGCCTTCCAATCCCAGCAGGCGGGCCTGGTCGGCATCACGCACTTCCCAGTCGCGCAGGATCCCGAGGACCAGCTGGCACAGCTCGCGGTGTTCGCGTGCGCGTTCCAGGTCGACGATCTTCGCCATGGCGGTCACGCGGCGAGGCCCGAGTGCCGCAGCAGGGCGTCGATGGTGGGTTCGCGGCCACGGAACTCGACGAAGAGTTCCATGGGGTCGCGGGAACCGCCCTGCTCGAGGATGGTGCGCAGGAAGCGCATGCCGGTCTCGCGGTCGAAGATGCCGGCTTCCTCGAAGGCCGAAAAGGCATCGGCGGAGAGGACCTCGGCCCACTTGTAGCTGTAGTAGCCCGCCGCGTAGCCGCCGGCGAAGATGTGCGAGAAGCTGTGGGGGAAGCGGTTGAAGGCGGGCGGCTCGACCACCGCGACCTGGTCGCGTACCTCCTGCAGGATCTCGTAGATGCGCGCGCCGCGCTCGGGATCGTACTCGAGATGGAGGCGGAAGTCGAAGATGGCGAACTCGAGCTGGCGCACCATCTGCATCGCGGACTGGAAGTTGCGCGCCGCGACCATGCGCTCGAACAGGGCCTGCGGCAGGGGCTCCCCGGTCCGGTAGTGGCCGGAGATCAGGTCCAGGGCCTCGCGTTCCCAGCACCAGTTCTCCATGAACTGGCTGGGAAGCTCCACGGCGTCCCAGGCCACGCCCGAGATGCCGGAGACCCCGGCATAGTCGACCTGGGTGAGCATGTGGTGCAGGCCGTGGCCGAACTCGTGGAACAGGGTGATGACCTCCTCGTGCGTGAGCAGCGCGGGATCCTCGCCGATCGGGGGCGTGAAGTTGCAGGTGAGATAGGCCACCGGCGTCTGCACGCCGTCTTTCGTCAGCCGGCGCGAGATGCACTCGTCCATCCAGGCGCCGCCGCGCTTGTTGGGCCGTGCGTAGAGGTCCAGGTAGAACTGCCCGCGCAGGTTGCCCAGTTCGTCGTGGATGTCGAAGAAGCGCACGTCCGGGTGCCAGGTGTCGACGCCCGGGTGTTCCGTGACACGGATGCCGTAGAGGCGGTGGACCACCTCGAACAGGCCTTCGAGCACCTTCGGCACCGGGAACCAGGGGCGCAGGTCCTCCTGGCGGATGGCATAGCGCTCCTGGCGCAGCTTCTCCGAATAGTAGGGAATGTCCCAGGCCTCGAGCTCGCCGACACCGAAGCGTTCGCGGGCGAAGGCACGCACCTCCTCGAGTTCCTCCCGCGCCCGCGGCAGCGAACGTGCGGCGAGTTCCTCCAGGAATTTCAGCACCTCCTCGGGCGAGCGGGCCATCTTGGTCGCCAGCGACTTCTCGGCGTAGTTGCGAAAACCGAGCAGCTGCGCGGACTCGTGGCGCAGGGCGAGGATCCGTTCCATGATCGGACCATTGTCCCACTTGCCCGCGTTCGGCCCCTGGTCGGAGGCACGCGTGACGTAGGCCTCGTAGAGCGCGAAACGCAGGTCGCGGTCGTCGGCATAGGTGAGCACCGGGTGGTAGGAAGGGAACTCGAGGTTGAACAGCCAGCCCGACTCGCCCTCGCGCTCGGCCATCTGCTTCGCAAGCGCCACGGCGCTCTCGGGCAGGCCGGCGAGGCGGGAGGGGTCGGTGACTACCAGTTTCCAGGCATGGGTGGCGTCGAGCAGGTTCTCCTCGAACTTCGCCGACAGGGTGGCGAGCTCCTGGGTGATCGCCTTGAAACGGGCGCGTTGTTCCTGCGGCAGTTCCACGCCCGAGAGCCGGAAGTCGCGCAACTCGTTTTCGACGATCTTGCGCTGGGCCACCGAGAGCCGGTGGAAGTCCTCGCGCTCGGCGATCTGCCGCACGGCGGCATAGAGCCGCTCGTTCTGGCCCATGTCGGTGGCGTACGCAGAGAGTTTCGGCAGGCAGGCGTTGTAGGCCGCGCGCAGCGGTTCGGAATTGACCACCGAGTTCATGTGCGAGACCGGGGACCAGGCACGCGAGAGCCGGTCCTCCACGTCCTCGATGGGCTGGAGGAGGTTGTCCCAGGTGTAGGTCGTGTTCTCGTCGAGCAGCCGTTCGACGGTCCGCCGGCATTCCCCGATCAGGGTGTCGATGGCCGGCTCCACGTGCTCCGGCCGGATCTGCGAAAACGGCGGCAGTCCCTCGAGTTCGAGCAGCGGATTGCTCATGTCCCGTCCAGTGGTGTCGTATGGAGCGCCCATTATATAGCCACGGGATCACGCGGAAACCCACGAAAGCATGTCTGGCCATGCCTGGCCGGGCGATGGATCCGGGTTTCGGAAAAAGCTTCCATATTTCACAGTGGCCTGCTCCGCGCGTGTGCTCCCGTCCTCGTTTCCGTGCATTTCAGTGTGCTTCCGTGGCCATCCGGGCTGTACCGACAGGCGGGTACCCTGAAAGCACGGGGTCGGGTATGCTCCCCGCGCATGGAGAACACGCACTACGACCTGATCGCCATCGGGGCGGGCAGCGCGGGGCTGTCGGTGGTCGAGCGCGCGGCGGCCTACGGCAAGCGTTGCGCGGTCGTCGAGCAGGGCCGACTGGGCGGTACCTGTGTCAACCTGGGCTGCGTGCCCAAGAAGGTCATGTGGTTCGCCGCCCAGCTGGGCCTGGCGCTGGAGGATGCCGCCGGCTACGGCTTCGACGTGGCGCGCCGCGGGTTCGACTGGACGCGGCTGAAGGCGGCGCGCGATGCCTATGTCGCCGGCATCAACCGCTGGTATCGCACCTACCTGGCCGATTCCGACATCGACCTGATCGAGGGCACGGCCCGCTTCGTCGACGCCCGCACCCTGGACGTCGACGGCCGGCGGTTCACCGCCGATCACATCTGCATCGCCGTGGGGGGGCGTCCCCAGGTCCCGGACGTGCCGGGCGCCGAACTCGGCATCACCTCCGACGGCTTCTTCGCCCTGGAGCAGCAACCCCGCCGGGTGGCCATCGTCGGGGCCGGATACATCGCCGTGGAACTGGCCGGGGTGCTCAATGCGCTGGGCTCGGACGTCACCCTCGTCCTGCGCGGCGAACACCTGTTGCGGCGCTTCGACCCCATGGTGCGCGAGGTGCTGGCCGAGGAGATGCTCGAGGACGGCATCAGCCTGCTCTCCGGCACCCAGGTCGCCGCCGTCACGCGGGGCCAGGACGGCACCCTCTGCCTGGCGTTGGACAACGGCCAGCGCCTGGAGGGCCTCGACTGCCTCCTCTGGGCCACCGGCCGCGTCCCCCGGACGGACGGGCTGAACCTGGCGGCCGCCGGGGTCGAGACCGATGCCGAGGGCTACGTTCGCACCGATGCCTTCGAGAATACCAACGTGCCGGGGATCACGGCGGTGGGGGACGTCAACGGCAAGGCGGCGCTCACGCCGGTGGCCATCGCCGCCGCCCGGCGCCTGGCCGACCGCCTCTACGGCGGACAGCCGGAACGCCGGCTCGACTATGCCCAGATTCCGACGGTGGTCTTCAGCCATCCGCCGATCGGCAGCCTGGGGTTGACCGAACCCGAGGCCCGGGCGCGTCACGGCAGCGCGGTGAAGGTCTACACCAGCCGTTTCACGCCCATGTACCATGCGCTCACGCCGCGCAAGCGGCAGACCGCCATGAAGCTGATCACCGTGGGCGCGAAGGAGAAGGTGGTCGGGGTCCACCTCATCGGTCTCGGCGTCGACGAGATGCTGCAAGGCTTCGCCGTGGCGGTGCGCATGGGCGCCACCAAGCGCGACCTCGACGACACCATAGCCCTGCACCCGACCTCGGCGGAAGAGCTGGTGACGATGCGCTAAGTGGATGCGTCATGAATCGCGATGGGGGTCGCCTGCTCGCTCAGGCGGCTTGCCCGCATGGCAGGTTCCCTGCGCTTCTCGGTCTCGTGCGCGCTCGCGGAACTCGCCCTGACGGGCTCAAACACCCGCTCGCTTCTTCGCCCGATCCCTGCGATGCTCGGCTGCGCCGATTCGCGCCCAGCCGCCCTCCATCGGCGAGCAAGCAGAAAACGAACGCAGCTCGAACAGGAGTGAAAAATGCGTAACATTCGCGAATTCGAGGGAAAATCACCGAAAATCGCCGATTCCGCCTGGATCGATGAGAGTGCCGTGGTGATCGGCGCAGTCGAGATCGGCCCCGACAGTTCCATCTGGCCCCAGTGTGTGCTGCGCGGCGACATTCATTACATCAAGATTGGAGAAGGCACCAATATTCAGGATGGATCCATTCTTCATGTCACCCACGACTCCGAATTCGACCCGGGCGGGCATCCGGTCCTCGTGGGCGATCATGTCACCGTCGGGCATCGGGTGACCCTGCACGGCTGTACCGTCGAGGACCGCTGCCTGATCGGCATGGGGGCCATCGTGCTCGACGGTGCCGTCGTGCGCAGCGGCGCCCTGGTGGGGGCCGGTACCCTGGTGCCGCCAGGGCGGGAGATCGAGGGGGGCTACCTCTGGCTGGGGCAGCCGGCACGCCGCATCCGCCCGCTCACCGACACGGAAAGGCGGTTTCTCGACTACTCACCCAAACATTATGTTCTTCTGAAACAACGGCATGCCCAGAGATCTCGCTAGATGTCGGTCGAAATATTGACGCTCCGGCGCCACGGATGGTAAATTGGCCCCAAAACAAACCCTCACATCGGTACTTCCTCCCAGGGGTCATGGCGCTTCCTCCGGGAAGCGTGGCGTTGCACGACGAGCCACGAGGAGTCACGACCATGATCCTGTACATCGGTCGCTTGCCCGCCCACGTGACCAGCGAGGCCCTGCGCGCTACCCTGTCCGTCCCCCGGCACGAGCCCTGGCGGGTACGGCTCTGCAAGCGGCTGCAGGCCGACGGGACCCTGATCCGCTATGCCCTCTACCGGCCCGCGGCGCCGGATACGGCGCGCAAGCTCCTCGAGCGGGGCGTGGTGGTCGTCGGCGAGGAGGCATTCGGCGTGCGTGAATTCCAGCCCCGGCGGGTGGCCAACGAGCGACGCCGTCCGCTGGGGCAGCAAGCGCCCTGGAGGGGCCCGGAGCGGCGGATCGGCGACCGGCGCCGCGGCCGGCCGCTCAGCTCGGCGGCCTGAGCCCTTCCAGCACCGGGCGCGTGCGCGGGCGCACACCGCGCCAGAGAAAGAAGGCCTCGGCCGCCTGCTCCACGAGCATCCCCAGCCCATCGACGGCCCGGGCGGCGCCCTGGTCTCGTGCCCAGCGGACGAAGGGCGTCTCCCCGTCGCGCCGGTACATCATGTCGTAGGCGAGCGTCTGCGGGCCGATCACCGAGGGCGGCAAGGGCGGCACGGCCCCTTCCAGCCCGGCGGCCGTGGCGTGCACGACCAGGTCCCAGGGCGGCGCCCCGGCGAGCGTGTCGAATCCGCCTGCCGTGATGGGCAAGCCGCGCGAGGCGAAGCGCGCCGCGAGGTGTTCGGCCCGTGCCACCGTGCGGTTGACGATGTGCAGGGCGGCCGGCCGCAGGTCGAGCAGCGGCCCCACCACGCCCTGCGCGGCCCCCCCGGCACCCACGAGCAGGATCCGGCGACCGGCCGGCGCGAATCCCAGGTTGTCGGTCAGGTCGCGCACCAGCCCCACGCCGTCGGTGTTGTCGGCGACGAGGCTCTCCCCCTCCCACCAGAGGGTGTTGGCCGCCCCGGCTTCCTCGGCCCGCGGCCGATGCCGCCGCGCCAGCCGGTAGGCGGCTTCCTTGTGCGGTACCGTGACATTGAGCCCCTGCCCTCCCTCGGCACGAAAGCGGGCCACGGCCTCGGCGAAGGCCCCCGGCGGCACGTCGATCGCCTCGTAGACGAGGTCCTGCCCGGTCTGCTGAGCGAACGCGGCATGGATGCGGGGCGAGAGGCTGTGGGCGATCGGGTGTCCCATGACCGCATAGCGGTCGGTCATCGTCCCGCCTCGGCGAGCCAGTGGAGCACCTGCGGCGCAAAATAGGTCAGGATGCCGTCGGCACCGGCCCGCTTGAAGCCGAGCAGGCTCTCCATGACCACCGCACGCTCGTCGAGCCAACCTTGCAGGCAGGCCGCCTTGAGCATGGCGTATTCGCCGCTCACCTGGTAGACGAAGGTGGGCGCCGCGAACTTCGCCTTCACCCGCCGCACCACGTCCAGGTAGGGCATGCCCGGCTTGACCATCACCATGTCGGCGCCTTCGTCGAGGTCGAGCGCCACCTCCCACAGGGCCTCGTCGCCGTTGGCCGGATCCATCTGGTAGCTGTACTTGTTGCCGCCGCCCAGGTTCGCCGCCGAACCCACGGCGTCGCGAAACGGCCCGTAGAAGCTCGAGGCGTACTTGGCGGAATAGGCCAGGATGCGCACGTTGCGGTAACCGGCGGATTCCAGCGCGTCGCGGATGCGGCCGATGCGGCCGTCCATCATGTCCGAGGGGGCGACCACGTCCGCCCCCGCCTCGGCGTGCGACAGCGCCTGGCGCACCAGCACGTCGACCGTCTCGTCGTTGAGCACGTAGCCCGTCTCGTCGACCAGGCCGTCCTGGCCGTGGGTGGTGAAGGGGTCCAGGGCCACGTCGGTGATGACCCCGAGTTCGGGCACGGCCGCCTTGAGTGCACGCACGGCACGCTGCGCCAGGCCCTCCGGGTTGTAGGCCTCGCGGGCGTCCTCGGACTTGCGTTCGGGTGGAGTGACGGGAAACAGGGCCACGGCCGGCAGGCCGAGGGCCGCCATGCGCTCGGCCTCGGCCACCAGGCGGTCGATGCTCATGCGTTCCACGCCGGGCATGGAGGGCACGGCCTCGACTCGGCCCTTCCCCTCGAGCACGAACACGGGCCAGATGAGGTCGTCTGCGGTGAGTCGGTGCTCCCGCATCAGCCGGCGGCTGAAGGCGTCACGCCGCATGCGCCGCATGCGCACCCGCGGCCACTTTCCGTAAGCGGTATCGGGATGCCCCATCGTCCTGCTCCTTGCTGGCTTCTTGACCTGGCCGGAAACTTCCCGGCAGTGTACTCCTTGCCGGTTATTGCACCAAGGATTCCGGCGCAATCCCAGCGACCGCCCTGCATGCGTACCGTCTTCGCCTGGAACGAACTGGAACGGCTCCCCTGGCCCTGGCCCCTGGTGGGCTGGTATGCCGATCCCATCCCCCGGGCCGAGGCCCGCAGACGGCTGCGCACCCTGCCGCCGGCTCGGGACCCGGCGGGCCGGTTGCAGGCCCAATTGCTCGCGTTCTGGGCCGAGGGGCCCCGGCGGCTGCACCTCGAGCCCCTGCTGGCCACGGCGCGCGGGGAAGCGGCCGCCCTGCTCCAGCTCGTCGAGGGTCAGCTGCGCATGAGCGTGCGCCTGGCGGGGGCCATGGCGGCCCTCGATCGCGGCTTCCACCAGGCGATACCCTTCCTCGGCGCCCGGGACTATTTTCGCGTCCTGCGCCGTCACGAGCTGTTGCGCCGCCTGCCCCTGGCGCAGGCCCCGGTCCCGCCGCTCCCGCTCGATGCCCTGCTGGTGGAGGCCAGGCTGCGGGGCCGTACCCGGGCCGCGGGCGGTCGAAGGGATGACACCCTGGGATGAGCGGAGACGGGAATTCGTCACCCTGGATGGCGAGGGAATACGCAGCGCGCCCGGAACGTCTGCAAAATCAGGCGCCTGGCCGGATCAGCGCCGGCTGGCATGCATCCTGCACTGCTCCGGGCGGGCCGAAGGCGCCGGGACGATTCAAGGTTTCCGCCCGCCGGCCGATACCAGGGTCGACCACACCCTGCACGGTCCCTGAGGCATGGGCCCGGACGGGAGCGAACCCGAAACGAACGATCCATGCCGGGCGAGCCTGTCGATGTGGTGTGCAGTTCCGCGGGTCCGGAACTCCTGAAGCATCGCGTTGCCCAATGTTGAGGACGCATGGTTCGGCTGCCCACGGGCTCATGCCTCAGTGACCGGCAGTCATGTGGTCCAACAGTCGACTCCTCCGACGCTGAAAAGCGTTTTTGCCCCCGGTTCCCAACCGCGGGGTTTTTTTTTGCCCGAAAAAACCACGTCCCGGCCCCGGTGCCGGGACGCGGTCTCGGAAGAGGCTGGCTGTGCGCGTCAGGCGCGCCGGGCTCGGCGCCGGCCCACGGCCACCATGCCCAGCAGCCCGGAACCGAACAGCCAGGCGGCCGCCGGGACGGGCACGGGTTGCACGTCGGCGGCGAAGACCATCTGCTTGCCCGGGAAGACGATGCTGTACACGTTGCCCCCAAGGCTGGACGCGAAGAGATCACCCGACCAGGTGCTGCCGCCATCCTGCGACAGGCCCAGGATGAAGTGATTCGACCCGGAGAGGGTGAAGCTCTGGGCCGCCTGGTTGGTCACTTGCCAGTCCGTGCCCAGGGCGGTGAAGGTGAGCACGTCGGAGGCGATGTTCACGCGGAGGTAACGGCCGGCGAAGCCGGTATCGCTGTCGTCGAACAGGCCGAGCAGCCCGGTCGCTCCTCCATAAAAAGGGATCCGGAAGACGTTGACGTTGTTGTCCGTGGGCATGAAGACCGTGGTGGCCGACCCGATCTGGTTCCAGGCGGCCAGCAGCAGGCCGGTGAGCAGGACTCCAAGAGAAGGGCCCGTTTTGCGCATGGTTTTCCTCCTTCACTGTCCCTGGCACCCCACCCGGGGTCCCCAGGAAGTTTTTTATGTTGCGGGAATGGGATCCGGTCGCCGGGGCGGGCGGAGGGGACCGCCTCCCTCCCCACGGCGGACAGGAATTTTTGCAATTTCCATGCGCAAAAGCAATCCTCCTTGAATATCAGTGGGTTGTGATCAACCCGCGAGAGAGGGCGGTGCAGTGTGTAAAAACGCTTGACGCCGCCGGGGGCAGGCGGCCGGGTGCCCATCCCGTCCGAGGCGATGAACTGCATGCTTTTCATGCCGTTGCAGCCAATGCTGCGATGGCAGGAATTCCGACACCTGGGCCTGGGGGGTACCCTTGCGGCAGTTCCCTTCCGGTGCTCGGCCGTTCCCGAGGCCCGCGCCCGGGTGTATCGTTTCCTCCATGCCCGATGCCGAGAGAACGGCCCCCGCGCGCCCGAACCCCCTGGTGGTGCTCGTGCACGGCCTGTGGATGACCGGACTGGAACTCGTGCCGCTGGCGCGCACCCTGCGTCGCTGCGGTCATCCCACCTGCCTCTTCCACTATCCCTCGGTGCGCCGCAGCCCGGCGGAGAACGCCGACCGGCTCCACGAGACCCTTCGTGCCCGGGCGCCCGAGCGCGTGCACCTGGTGGGGCACAGCCTGGGCGGAATCGTGCTCGTCCACCTCCTCTCCCGCCATGGCGACCTGCCGCCGGGCCGGGCGGTGTTGCTGGGCACGCCGTTGGCCGGGAGCCGCATCGCCCGCCGCCTGCATCGCCGGGCCGCCCTGCGCTGGCTGCTCGGGCGCAGCGTGCGACAGGGCTTGCTGGGCGGGGTCCCCGCGGGGCCCTTCGACCGGGAGGTGGGCCTGATCGCCGGGACCCGCGGGTGGGGGCTGGGCAGACTCCTGGGGGCCCTGCCCGGCCCCCACGACGGGACCGTGGCCCTCGACGAGACCCGTGCCGACTGGCTCGATGCCTGGCGTGCCCTCCCCTACAGCCACTTCGGCATGCTGCTCGCGGCCGAGGTGCACCGGGAGGTGCTCCGCTTCCTGCACACCGGTCGCTTCACGCCCGCGGAAAAGCCGCCCCGCCGCGGGTATACTATGCCCCGCGCAGCACGACCGACATCCCAAGGTGATCCCGCATGCCCCGACTCATCCTCGTTCGACACGGCCAATCCATCTGGAACAAGCAGAACCGTTTCACGGGCTGGGTGGATGTCTCTCTGAGCCCCGAAGGCATGCGCGAGGCGGAACGGGTGGGTCGGGCCCTGGCCGACGAACGCTTCGACATCGCCTATTCCTCCTCCCTGATCCGGGCCCAGGACACCCTCTACGAGATCCTCAAGCACAACCGGCACTGCAAGCAGTACGTACGCGTGCACGAGAAGGGGCAGGCGTGGTACGAACACTTCCTGCCCTCGGAGGAAGACGCGCAGGAACTGAAGATCTACATGTCCTCGAAGCTGAACGAGCGCTACTACGGCGACCTGCAGGGCATGAACAAGGACGAGGCGCGCAGGAAGTTCGGTGAAGAACAGGTGCACCTGTGGCGCCGCAGCTACGACGTGCGTCCCCCCAACGGCGAAAGCCTCAAGGACACGGCCGAGCGTGCCATCCCCTACTACCGAGGCTGCGTGGAACCCAACCTGCGCGCCGGGAAGAACGTGGTGATCTCGGCACACGGCAATTCCCTGCGTGCACTCATCATGCACATCGAGGGCATGAGCCCGGAGCAGATCATCGCCTTCGAACTCCCGACCGGCGTTCCCTACGTCTACGATTTCGACGACGAGATGAACGTGCTCGAGAAGCGGTTCTGGGAGGTCCCGGCCTGAGCCGTGGAACCCCCCGCGCCGATCCGTGGCCCTGCTCGTCCTCAACGCCGGTTCCTCCAGCCTCAAGTTCGCCCTCTTCGAGGTCCGGGACGCCCGGCCCGTGCGCCGGCTCTCCGGCCAGGCCAGCGGCCTGG
>RFHK01000075.1 GCA_003695825.1 Gammaproteobacteria bacterium
GAACATCGAGCGCACCACCAACCACGACGTCAAGGCCGTGGAGTACTTCCTCAAGGAGCGCTTCGCGGGCAACCGGGAACTGGAGGCGGTCTCGGAATTCGTCCACTTCGCCTGCACGTCGGAGGACATCAACAACCTCGCCTACGCGCTGATGCTGCGCGAGGGGCGCGGGCAGCTGCTGTTGCCGGCGCTCGATGACGTCCTGCACGCCATCCGCGACCTCGCCCATGCCCACGCGGCGCTGCCGATGCTCTCGCGCACCCACGGCCAGCCGGCGTCTCCCACCACGCTGGGCAAGGAGATGGCCAATTTCGTCCACCGCCTGCGGCGTGCGCGCGAGGCCCTCGTCTCCGTGCCCATCCTGGGCAAGATCAACGGTGCGGTGGGCAATTACAATGCGCACCAGGTAGCCTACCCCGAGGTGGACTGGGCGGCCTTCGCCGAGCGCTTCGTCACCGAACGCCTCGGCCTGGACTGGAACCCCTACACCACCCAGATCGAGCCGCACGACTACGTCGCCGAACTCTTCGACGCCCTGCGGCGCATCAACGTGATCCTGATCGACTTCGCGCGCGACGTCTGGGGCTACATCTCGCTCGGCTATTTCCGCCAACGCACGGTTGCCGGCGAGGTGGGATCCTCGACCATGCCGCACAAGGTCAACCCGATCGACTTCGAGAACGCCGAGGGCAACCTGGGGGTGGCCAACGCCCTGCTCCACCACCTGGCCGAAAAATTGCCGGTCTCGCGCTGGCAACGCGATCTCAGCGACTCCACGGTGCTGCGCAACCTGGGCGTGGGATTCGCGCACACCCTCATTGCGCTCGATGCCCTCTCGCGGGGCATCGGCAAGCTGGAAGCCGACCCCGACCGCCTGCAGGAGGACCTGGAAAGGAGCTGGGAAGTGCTGGCCGAGGCGGTCCAGACGGTCATGCGCCGCTACGGTATCGAGAAGCCCTACGAGAAACTCAAGGCACTGACGCGCGGCAAGGGCATCGACGCCGACACCCTGCGCCGGTTCATCGAGGACCTGTCCCTGCCGCAGGAAGCCAAGGATCGCCTGCTTGCGCTCACGCCCGCGCGCTACACCGGACGGGCCGCCGAACTGGCGCGCAGGATCTGACATCCCGGGGTCCTGTATTTCCCGCCCCGGCTCGACTATTCTCCCTGCATGGACTGGCAGGAGGACGATGAGGCCGGCTTCGTGGTGGCGCGCGCCGACTGGACCAAGGACGAGGCGGCCATCCGGCGCATCCGCGAAGCGGTCTTCGTCGAGGAGCAGGGCATCCCGCCCGAGCTGGAGTGGGACGGGGCCGACGAAGAATGCGCCCATTTCCTCGCCTATGCCCTCGACGGCACCCCGATCGCCACCGCCCGCCTCACCCAGGAAGGCCAGATCGGACGCATGGCCGTGCTGCCGGAATGGCGGGGGCGTGGCGTGGGCAGCGCGCTGCTGGTCGAGCTCATGGCGCTGGCCGAGGCCCTGGGGCTGGAGATGGTCTTTCTGAACGCGCAGTGCGGCTCCGCCGCCTTCTACCACCGCCATGGCTTCCTGCCCCATGGCGAGCCCTTCGAGGTGGCCGGGCTGCTGCACGTACGCCTGTACCGCTACCTGAGCGATCCCGAGGATCCCCCGGAATTCCTCCTATGAAGGCAGGCAAGTCGCCCGCAGTCGGACCCCTCCCGCCCGGGCTTCCGGCCGGCCGGCACCGGATCCGCGACCGTGATCGCCTGCGCGAGGTCATCGAACGGCTCGCCGGGTTGCCCGAGCGCAACCTGGAAGTGCTCTTTCCCACCCTCGACCCGGATCTCTTCGACCGCCCGCGCCTGCAGCAGGTCCTGCGGCTGCGCATCGCCCGCCGGCGCCGCCTGCAGGTCCGTATCCTGGTGCGCGACCTGGACGAATCCCTGCGCCGTGGGCACCGCCTGGTGGCACTGGCGCGGGAGTTCCCGAGCCACGCGGCCATCCGCCGACTGGAGGCGTCGACCCGCGAACGGCTCGACGAGTGTTTCCTGATCGTGGACGAGCGCTGTTGCCTGCACCGCCGGCCGCTGAACGATCCCGACACCCTGCTCTGCTGCGACGGCACACCCTTGCCCCGCAGCCTGCGCCACCGCTTCGACGCGCTCTGGGAACCGGCGGAGACCCCGACGGAACTGCGGAGGTTGTACCTGTGACCCGACGCGTCTGGTTGCTGCTGTGTGCCGGGATGCTGCACGCCGCCCTGGCTGCACCCATCGAGACCATCCCGTTGCGCCATCGCCCGGCCGCGGACCTCCTGCCCCTGTTGCGCCCCCACCTGTGGCCGGGCGAGGCGCTCAGCGGGCAAGGTTTCCAACTCCTGCTCAGCGCACCGCCGCCCCGGGCGGCCGCACTGCGTGCGATCGTCCGGGAACTGGATACGCCACCGGTGCCGATCCGCATCCGGTTACGGCTGGGCGGCCCGGGCGAACGCCCCCCGGACGGGGGCGGTGGCTCCCAGGTACTCGACACCCGCCCGGGATCCACGCACCACGCGGGACGGGTGGAGACCCTGTCCACGGAAGACCCGGAAGCGACGCGGCGCAGCTGGGTGATCCGCGCCGTGACCGGGCGACCGGTGCACATCGAGACCGGGATCGACTTCCCCTACCCGGCCCTCGGCGCCCTGGCACCATCCCGCGACGGGCAGCTGACCTTGCCGGTGCCGGGACTCCGTTACCGTCCCCTGCGATCCGGGTTCCTGGCCCTGGTGCGCCTGCACCGGGAC
>RFHK01000076.1 GCA_003695825.1 Gammaproteobacteria bacterium
CTCACGCCTCACTCCTCACCCCTCACCCCTCACGCTCAATGCACCCAACGAGTGGGATCGGCAGCCTTCCAGTCCTCGGCCCAGGCCTCGGGGACGCAGCCCGAGTCCAGCAGGCAACCGCTCTCCAGCCAGGGGTAGAGCTCGGCATAGCTGCGGATGTCGGTGCCGTCGACGCGCCGCATGATGTGGCAGGGACGGATCTGTTCCGGCGACACCAGCCCGGCACTGCCGACCAGTTCCAGCAGGGCATGGATCGTCGCCTGGTGGTAGCGCATCACACGCAGGGCCTTGTCTTCCACGTCCAGGTGCCGCCAGCGGGCCGGGTCCTGGGTCGCGACCCCGGTCGGGCAGGTATTGGCATTGCACTCGCGGGCCTGGATGCATCCCAGGGCGAACATGAAGGCCCGGGCGGCGTTGACGGTATCCGCACCCAGCGCCAGGAGACGCGCGACATGGAAAGCGGAAGCCACCTTGCCGGCCGCGATCACCCGGACCTGGTCGCGCAGGCCGATCCCGACGAGCAGGTTGTGCACCAGCATGAGCCCGTCGCGCACGGGCATGCCCACGGAATTGGTCAGCTCGATGGGGGCGGCACCGGTGCCGCCTTCGCCCCCGTCGACCGTGATGAAATCCGGTACGATGCCGCTCTTGAGCATCGCCTTGCCCAGTGCCAGCACCTCCACCCGATGGCCAACGCACAGCTTGAATCCCACAGGCTTGCCGCCGGAGAGTTCCCGCAACTGGGCGATGAACTCCATCAAGCCGATGGGCGAGGCGAAGGCGGTGTGGTACGGGGGCGAGACGACGTCCTCGCCCACCGGGACCCCGCGTATCTCGGCGATCTCCTCGGTGACCTTGGCGCCGGGAAGGAGGCCGCCGAGTCCCGGCTTGGCGCCCTGGGAGAGTTTCACCTCGATCATCTTCACCTGGGGGTCCTGGGCCTGCTCCGTGAACTGCACCGGGTCGAAGCGGCCATCCTTCATCCGGCAACCGAAGTAGCCGGTGCCGATCTGCCAGATCAGGTCCCCGCCGTGCACGCGGTGCCACCGGCTGATACTGCCCTCCCCCGTGTTGTGCGCGAAGTTGCCCATCTTCGCGCCCTTGTTGAGGGCAAGGATCGCCGTGCGGCTGAGGGCGCCGTAGCTCAAGGCCGAGATGTTGAGATGCGAGGCCTCGTACGGCAGCCGGCAGGCGGTGCTGCCGAAGCGCACGCGTGGTTCGTGGGCCGGCGGGCGGCGGGGCATCAGGGCGGGGTTCATCCATTCGTAACCGGAACGGTAGGTGTCGAAGATGGTCCCGAAGGCCCGCGTATCACGCACCCCCTTGGCACGCTGGTAGACCAGGGAGCGGAATTCCCGGCTGAACGGGACACCGTTGGTGTCGGATTCCACGAAGTACTGCTGGATCTCGGGGCGCACCGATTCGAACAGGTAACGCAGGTTGCCGATCACCGGGTAGATGCGCCGGATCGTGTGACGCTTCTGGGTGATGTCGATCACGCCCACCAGGATCACGGGGCCGACGATCCAGAACAGGTGCACCGCGCCCGGCCAACGCTGCATGAGGAGAAACACCGCCAGCGGTGCGAGAAAAGCGAAGAGGAAGAACAGTCGTCTCACCATCGGGGGCCTTCTCCGTTCCCGGCGATCCACCCGGTCCCCGCCTACTCTACCCGTCAGTGCGCCGGCTGTCTCCTGCGCGCCCGCACAACCGGTATGCGCATGCCCAGCAAGGCCACCGTGACCAGGAGATACAGCAAGGGTTCACGCCAGTCGGCCTTGACCAGCAGGAAGAAGTGCACCACCGCCAGCGGCGCGATCAGGTAGATCGTGCGGTGCAGGTGTTTCCATCTCCTTCCCATCCTGCGCATCATGCGACGATTGGAGGTCGCCGCCAGCGGCACGAGCATTGCCCAGGAGAGCATGCCCAGCGTGATGAAGGGACGCTCGAGCAGATCGTGACCGATCTCCGCCCAGTCGAAGAACTGATCCAGCCACAGGTAGCACAACAGGTGCAGGCTGGCATAGAAGAAGGCATACAACCCGAACAGGCGCCGGTAACCGATGAGTGATCGCCAGCCGGTCAGGCGGGCAAGGGGTGTGATGGCCAGCGTGATCAGCAGGAACCGCAACGCCCAGTCGCCCGTACCGCGCGTGACGGCCTCGATCGGGTTCGCCCCCAGCCGGTCGGTCAGGGCCGCAAAGAGCAGCCAGCCGGCCGGCAGCAGGCATAGCAGGAAGAGCGCGGCCTTACCCCTCACGCCTCACCCCTCACGCCTCACCTAGAAATATTTCCCCAGGTCCATGCCCCGATACAGGTGGGCCACTTCCTCAGCGTAGCCGTTGAACATCAAGGTATCGCGCTTGAAGAACTCGCCGATGCGGCGTTCCTTCTTCTGGCTCCAGCGGGGGTGGTCCACGTGCGGGTTGACGTTGGCATAGAAGCCGTATTCCCTCGGCGCGGCGCGCATCCAGGTGGTGACGGGCTGCCGTTCCTGGAAGCGGATCCGGACGATCGACTTGATGCTCTTGAAACCGTACTTCCAAGGCACGACCAGCCGCAGCGGTGCGCCGTTCTGGTTCGGCAGTACCTTGCCGTACATGCCGACGGCGAGGATCGTCAGCGGGTGCAGGGCCTCGTCCATGCGCAACCCCTCGACGTAGGGCCACTCGAGGATGGGCCAGCGTTGGCCGGGCATCTGCTCCGGATCGTAGAGGGTTTCGAACACCACGTACTTCGCCTTCGAGGTGGGCCGGAAGCGCTTGATCAGGGCTGCCAGCGGAAACCCCAGCCAGGGAATCACCATCGACCAGCCTTCCACGCAGCGCAGCCGGTAGATGCGCTCTTCCAAGGCATGAGGCCGGACCAGGTCTTCGAGGGCCAGGGTGCCGGGTCTCTCGCATTCTCCCTCCACGGTCACCGACCAGGAGTCGGTCCTGAGACGACGGGCGTTTTCCGCCGGGTCCTCCTTGTCGGTGCCGAACTCGTAGAAATTGTTGTAGGTGGTGGCATACTTCCAAGGGGTGACCTTCTCGCCGTCGGCCTCGTCCCGCCTGGGGAAGGGTCCCCTGGGCAGAACGAGCGCCGAGGCCTTGCCCGTGGCCGCGAACAACCCGATTCCAATGGACTGTTTGAGGAATTCCCGCCGGCGACGGTAGAGGGGCTCGGGAGTGATCTCGGAGGGCTTGGGAGCAGACATGCGACGTCTCCAGGCTGACCTTGTGCCATGAAATCCGACAAGGCATCGCAGGTCCAGGTTCCCCTGCGCTGGGAACACTTCCGACACGAGGCGGACATCGGGGTACGCGGGTACGGCCGCTCGCTGGAAGAGGCCTTCGCCGCCGTGGCCCTTGCGCTCACCGCGGTGGTGACCCACCCGGAGCGTGTCGAACCCCGCGAGCCCGTGTCCATCCGGTGCCAGGCTCCGGATCCCGAGATCCTCTTGCTCGACTGGCTCAATGCCCTCGTCTTCACCATGGCCACCCGGCACATGCTGTTCTCATGCTTCGATGTACACATCGCGGGCAACCGGCTCGAGGCCACGGCCTGGGGCGAACCGGTGGACCCGGAAAGGCACCAGCCCGCCGTCGAG
>RFHK01000077.1 GCA_003695825.1 Gammaproteobacteria bacterium
CACCGGCAAGCCGATGGGGGTGTGCGGGCAGGCGTCGGCCGCATCGGCGATGCCGTCGAGGTCCTCGTCGTACCGCCCATGGTCGAACCTCGAGCTCGGCACCAGGCTCCACGCCGTCTCACCCGGCCGCTGCCAGTAGAGCGCAAACCCCGAATCCCCACCGTGCTCCACGTGCAGGAACTCGATGCTGTGATACCCGGCCTCCAGGTACACCCAGCGCCGCGTGTCGGGCCCGGACACCCGTGGCAGACCGTCCCCGTTCCACGCATGCCCCCCGTACCAGCCCGAGACCACCCGGCCGTCGAGCCGCAACTCCACCTCGTCATCCCCGTCCAGCGCAAACCGGTACCAACCCGCCTGGTCGATCCGCAACCGACCCACCATCCGGTCGAGCTGGTCGTCCCAGGAACCCCGGTAATGCGCCATCGGGTTCTGCAACTGGTTGTAGCTGTGAATGCCGTCCAGCACATGAATGCCGTACAGCGCATCCGTATCCGACGCCACCGCCGTCACCAGGTCCGCCATCCCCCCGTCACTGTACGGCGTCTTCACCCGGCTCCAGTCGATCCACCAGCTCGCATACCGCAACCCCGGATCGTAGGCATCCGCCGCCACCACCGGCGAGGCCGGCAACGCCTTCACCTGCAGCGAAATCCACCCACCCGGCTCCACCAGCGTCCCGAAACTGTCCAGACTCCGGTAAGAGACCTTCCAGAAGCCCACGATCCGGTAGCCCGGCAACGGCACCAGCCGCTGTTGCGTCCCCCCGGCCGCCTTCAGCTTCACCACGTCCTCGTAGCCTTCCTTCACCAGCACGTTCAGCTTGGTCTGCGTGGCGTTGCCGTAGGCGTCCTGCTGCGCACCGCTGCCTTCCACGTACCCGACCAGGCTGTATCCCGGCACGCTGTCGACCGCAATCCGCGCCCCGTCGTGGCGCAGCCCCACCGCCGGGTCCCCGCGGTGCTGCGAGACGTTGACGAACTTCACCACGTCCGCATGGGCCGCGTCCGCCACGAAGGCCAACCGCCCCGTCCGGCTCCAGTCCGTCACCACCCCGTCCGCAGAAGACAGGTCCCCCAACCCCACGTAGCCCGCCGGCACCACCGACGGCGTCGCCGACAAGGCACCCGGCACCACTTCCAACCACTTCACCCGTGCCAGCTGCTCCGCCTCCGACAGCAGCGCGGAGGCCTGGGCATAGAGCGGCGATCCATCACTGGTGAGGTAGGCGATGAGATAGGGATGGCTGCCGCCACCGGTGCCGTAGAAGTCGATGCTGGTCGTACCGGCGGGCACGCGCTTGCCGAACAGGATCAGGTTCCCCTGCTTAGCACTGGTGAGCACACGCGTGCTGCCAGGCAGGCTGTCCTGTCGCGTCATCATTACGTAGCCCTGGGCCCAGAGCCAGGACTCCGGCAGCCGGTCCGAAGGCCAGGCGATGAAGACCAGGTGCTCGCGTGCCGGGTCGAGTTCCAGCGTGGCCCATACCGAGGCCGAGGGGAAGCCGGCATCGGCCACGTTGGGGCGGTACCAGATCGCGGAGGACAGCCAGTCCGGCATCTCGGTCCAGGTATCCGTTCCGCCTTCATAGAGCGACTTGCCCTGGTATTCACCCGCCGCGTAGGTCTGCACGATGAGTGGATTCGAGGAATGCGTACTCATCAGGTAAATGGGAATCGAGCAGCCGTTCCTGCCGACAGGATCACCGGGTGGCGTATTCGGGCAGGCCTGGTCGTCGCCATCCGGGATGCCATCGAAGTCGCTGTCGTAGCGGCCATGGCTGAGCACCCCGGCGGGTACCGGCCGCCAGGCCGTGGCGCCGGGCGGCATCCAGTAGAGTCCGAAGGCGGCGGAACCCGTTCCCTGCTCGTGCAGGAACTCCAGGGTATGCAGTCCCGCATCGAGGTAGACGTCCTGGGCATGGGCCCCGTAGTCGGTACCCGGCGCGTTGCCCAGTGCGGCGTGCCCGCCATACCAGCCGGTGACCACCTTGCCGTCGATGCGCAGCTCCACGGCGTCGTCCCCGTCGACCGCGAAGCGGTAGGTCCCGGCCTGGGTGATCTCCAACTGGCCGGTGAGCCGCGTCAGGTACGCCGTGTTCGGACCGAAGGGATTGGCGTGCCCATAGTCGATGGCACCGCCGAGCACGGCGTGGCCATAGAAGTTGTCGGGATCGGCGGCCACACGCTCGAGGAGGGCCTTCATGCCCGATTCGTCGATCGGGTGCTGGTGCGCCGGGATGAAATAGGTGGTCAGCCGCAGGCCCGCGTCGTAGGCCTTGTCACGCGGCACACCGGCCAGGGAGTCCAGGGTGCGGATCTGCAGTGAAAGGATCCCGTGATCGATCAACCGGCCGTGGCTGTCACCGCTGATGCCGCCCACGTGCCAGTATCCCACGATGCGGAAGCCCGGCTCGGCCTGTACCGCCTCGACGCCCTCCCCCTGGGTCAAGAGGCGCACGTAGTCCTCGTAGCCCTTCTTGACCAGCACCGTCGTGATGCCCGGCCGGGGTCCGCCTCCCGCACCCAGCGAGAAGGAATCGGCCGTGCCCGCCCCGTTCTGGGTGAAGAAACCGATGCTGGTGTAATCGGACAGGGTGTCGACCGCTACCCGTGCTCCGGCATGTTCGACCTGGGTCAACGTCCCCGGGGCGGCCGCCGCCCGTTTCCGGTAGTCCGGGACGGTGACGAGGCGCACGATGTCCCCGTGTGTCTTGCGCACGTCGTCACGCAGCGCGAGGGAGAGGATGGCCCCCGTGGCGATACCCGCGGCATCCACGGCTGTCCCGTTGCTGTCGAGGTAACCGATCTCGGTGTAACCGGCCGGCGCGCCATGCGCGGTGCTGTCGGGGGCGACCACGTGCGTGACCAGCCAGTTCGCGCGGCTGTGCCGGGCGGCGTCGGCCAGCAGCGCCCGGGCATGGACGTAGGCGGCCTCGCGGGGATTCTCCATCACCGCCAGCAGGTAGTTGTGGGACGCCCGGCTGCCACCCGGGCCCATCAGGTCCAGCCGGCTCGTGCCCGGCGGCAGGATGCGACCGAAGAGCATCAGGCCGGTCTGCTCGGTGGTCTCGAACTCCTGGCCGGTGATGGGCAGGAAGCCCTGTTGCACGGCCCAGGTGGGATAGGGCAGGTCCTGCGGCCAGACCAGGAAGACCAGGTGTTCCCGGTCGGGGGCGAGTTCGAGCGTGGCGAAGAGCTGGTCCTGTGGCAACGTACGGTCGGCGTTGTCGGTGCGATACCACTGGGCATGCGCGATCCAGCGCGGCATGCTGAGCCATCGATCGTCGCTGCCCGCGGCATAGACCGGCTGGTCGACGAACCCGAGTGCACCGCCGGCATCGACGTAACGCACGGGATCGGCGAAACCGCCGGCCGGGAAGACCAGTCGGGCCAGGTTGCCGTGTACCGGCACCAGCACACGGGGATCCCGCGGGGCGGGTGCCGTGGGATCCGGCCGCAGGCTGGCCATCTGGCCGCTCATCACCGCCACGAGGGCGGCGCCGATCTCCCTGCCCTGCTGCTGCGCCCTGGCCACCGCCGGGCTGTTCGGCGCCGCGCCCTGGAGCGTGGCCTGGGTGGCCGCCAGGCCGCCGAACATCCCGGGCACCTTGGGCAGTAACCCGCGCAGGAAACCGAGGAACCAGTTGCTGCCCGCGTGCGCAAAGCGCATCACGCCGGTCAGGGCCACTTCGGCCATGTGACGGGCATAGGGGGTCATCCCATAGGGCAGTTCCCGCACCCCGTCGCCGTCGAGGTCGAGCAGGGGCGCCTGCAGGTCGGGCCGGCCGTCCCCGTCGGTGTCCATGTCGATCTCGGGAATGCCGTCCCCGTCGAGATCCTTCAGACCCAGCAGCACGTCCGGACGGCCGTCCCCGTCGAGGTCCATCTGGAGATCGAGGATGCCGTCGCCGTTGACGTCGGCCAGGGGGAAGTGCAGCTCGGCGACCCCGTCCTGGTCGAAGTCGAGGTGGATGCGGTCTGGGATACCATCGCCGTCACGATCGGTGAAGGTCACGGCATAACGCATCGGCTGCAGGGTCTTCGGGTCGAGCGCGATCAGCATGGGCAGCATCCGGGCCAGCAGTACGTTGGCCTCGTTGCACCAGAAGTGCACCCGCCCGTAGACCGGCCGGAAGCCGACCCCGGTCTCGGTCCCGCCTTCCATCACCTCGTTGGCACAGGAATGCGGGAACCGCACGCTGTAGGTCTCGTCCCCGCGCCACTTCCGGGTGCGAGGGTCCGGCCGGTCGCCCGGCACGAAGAAATTGACCGTCTGCTGGGGATCGAAGACGTCGTGTCCCCCGTGCCCGGCCAGCAGTCCCTGCTCGAGGCCGTCCAGGGCGGCGTAGACGTTGAGGAAACTCTGTTTCCGGTAGCGGGTCTGCCCCTGGCAGGAGTACTGCCCGTTGGCCTGCGGGGGATGGACCTCGCCCAGGAAGATGAAGTCCATCAGGTACTGGCCGACCGTGAGCGGGCGCGTCTTGCCGTCCGGGTAGCGGCAGTTCCGGGGCAACCTGGGCGCGGCCTCGGGATGCACCCGGTGCCATTCCATGATGTTGAGGAAATCGTGGGCGGCATCGAGGCTGGAGAAGGTGGCATAGACCATGCGCTCGAGCGCCAGCTCGTTGCCGTCGTTGAAGTCGTCCGGGCTTCCCAGCCGCCTCATCGTGTTGACCACGGGGCCGCCGGGACTGGTGGCGCCGTCATGGTCCCGGGTGTCGTCGAGCAGCAGCTCGAGGCCCTTGTCCGCCACGTCGTGGTCTTTCATCATCGCCTGGGTGAGCGCTGCGAAGGAGGCATCGTCCATGTTCTCGATGAACATGTGGGCGATGCTCTTGTGGTGATGCAGGGCGAGATCGAGCACCGCGTTGGCCATCGCCGGGTCGTCGGCCATCAGGTCGGCGAGCCGGTGCCGGACACCCCGGTCGCCCCGGCCGATGCGGTTCATGATGCGTACCAGCCCCTCGTGCCCGTCGGCGAGGCGGACCAGGTCCCGGGTCAGGCCCCGGTCGGTGAGTACGACCCGGAAGAAGGCCTCGAGGGCCTCGTCGGTGAGGTGCCCCAGCGGCAGGTTGTCCGCCAGCAGCCGGTACCCGTCGAAGCCGTACATCAGGGCGATGTCGAGCACGCCGATCTTGTCGAGAAACTTCATGTGCTGGCGCAACAGCTCGCGGCGGATGCGCATGTCGATCTCGCGCAGCCGTCCGTAGCCGTCGGAGAGCAGGTCGAGCGGTGGCACGGCCAGCCGGGTGGCCGGCTTCACGGCGATCTTGGTGAGGTCGATCATCACGTTCACCATGCGCCCGCCGAGTTTCATCTGGCCGACGAAGGCCTTGCCCGCCAGGCCCGTCATGGCATGGAAGACCTGGCCGAAGAGATGCATGGGGCGGGTGAAGACGTGGAAGACGTGACCGAGGCCGAAGCCGTAGGCCGGAGGAAGGGTGGGCAGGCCGGCGCCCATCACCAGGAGAACGCCCAGCACCAGGTTGCGCACCCGGCGCATCCACCGGCCGGGTCGGCGCGCTTCGCTGCTCCACTCACGCATGAATCCACTCCTGCAAGGCATGGGGGGCCAGGCGGCCCGGTGCGACGGGGCAGTCACGCCGTCGAATCGACCGGGCCATCAAATCTGCTTATGGCGAGGACTACCGCACATCCCCCGGGCCGGCCAAGTCACTTTTTCGTCAAATTTCGTCAAGCAGAATGTATCTTACTGTTTCTACAATGATTGTTCTGATCGTCAAAAAGGCCGATGGGCGTCGGGACATGGCTACGGGAGAGATACGAATGCACCCGTCGAGCACAACATGTAATAAATTATATTTATAATAATTTTCGCATCTGCTGAGTTACCGGTGCGCCCGGCTCACTGGTGAAGCGCGAGCCGCCGCAGCTTTTGCACCTGGCCTGCGAGCCGCTCGCGCAATGCCTCGTCCTCGCAACGGGCCAGCACGAACTCCGCGGTCTTGAGCACAGTGCGCCAGCGGGGGCGGCGAGGCAGCGTGGCCAATCGCAGGTACTTGTCGAGCGTACGGGTCACGAAGGTGGACTTGTCCAGGTAGACCCGCCACAACCCGCTCTGCTCGGCCAGTTCCACCTTGCCGGTCCCGGTCGTCTTCTCCCAGCATTCCAGCGAGAGCTGCATCACCTCGACCAGCAGCCGCCGAAAGGTCTCCCGTTCCACCTGAGCCTGCGCCTCCACCGTCGGCGGCAACCCGGAGGCATCCGGCAGGGCCTCGCGCAGGGCCGCCGCCTTGCGCCGGCCGTCCTGGATCAGCTGTGCCTCGTCCGCCGGGACGCCCGCACCCGCGGGGTGAAGCGGCCGCACGATGATGCCGTAACCGGGTTCGTCCGCACCGGCGAGGCGGGCGACGAAGATCAGGGCCGGGAAGGCCGGTCCCGACCGGGGCAGGCAGCGAACGCGCCGGGCCTGCGCCAGGCGCTCGATCTCGCCGGTGATCACCCACCCCTGGGGCTCGTGGACGAAGACACCGGCCTCCTCGAGGTCGCACAGGCGCTCGATGCCCAGGCCGTCGAGCGCCTCGCGATCGTAGCCGAAGTACTCGAGGGCCGCCCGATTGGCATAGGTGACCCGCAATTCTTCGTCGAGACAGAGGATGGCGTCCTCCTCGGCCTCGAGCAGCATCGCCAGCCGACGCCGGGCCGCGCGCAACCGGTCCTCCACCTGGCGCCGGCGGCGGATCTCGCGGTGGAGGCGCCGGACCTCGCGCGCATCCTCGTAAGCCTTGCGTACCCGCAATTGCGTACGCACCCGGGCGAGCAGTTCCTGCCGCTCCACCGGCTTGACCAGGTAGTCGTCGGCGCCGCAAGCGAAGCCACGCAGGACGTCCTCCCGCTGGCCGCGGGCCGAGAGCATGAGAATGGCGGTCTCGGTCTCGTCGGCCTCCCGGCGGATACGCCGGCATACCTCGAAGCCGTCGAGCTCGGGCAGCATCACGTCCAGCAACACCACCCGGGGCCGCCAGGCCCGAAACAGCTCCAGGGCCTCTCGCCCCGTCCCGGCGAGTTCCACCACGTAACCGTGGGCGGTGAGGAAGGACTCCAGCAGACGGGCCTGGAGCAGATCGTCCTCCACCACCAGGATGCGGATCTCCTCCGACCTGGCCGGTACGAGGGGCATCGGCGCAGTCGTCTCCGGTACCGGCGTCTCGGCCTCGACCGATGCCTCGGAGGACGGAGCCATCGACGGCCGGGAGGCGGCCGGCTGCGTCCCTTCCTCCGCCGGCACGACCGGTCGCAGGACCGTACCACCCTCCGGCGCCGGGGAGCGGGAGACCGG
Organism: Gammaproteobacteria bacterium; assembly: GCA_003695825.1. Classification (GTDB taxonomy): domain Bacteria; phylum Pseudomonadota; class Gammaproteobacteria; order Thiohalobacterales; family Thiohalobacteraceae; genus J048. The sequence goes on from RFHK01000077.1 coordinate 7,303, forward strand.
GAGCGTGAAGCGCACCCGGGTCCCCGCCCCTTCCCGGCTCTCGACCTCCAGCTCCCCGCCCAGTTCGCGTACCAGCGCGCGGGCAATCCCCAGGCCCAGGCCATGGCCGTGAGGGGGCCGGGCGGCCTCCTCGTCCGGTACCGGCGGCGGGCTGAAGATGCCCTCCAGGCGCTCGGGCGGCATACCGGTGCCGGTATCGATCACCTCGACCTCGACGCGCCCGCTTCCCGTGGGCCGCGCATGCACGGCGATCCGGCCCGAGGTGGTATGGCGCAGGGCATTGGCCAGCAGGTTGTGGAAGACCTGGCGCAGCGCGCGCTCGTCGGCGAGGACGGGGGGCAAGTCCTCCGGGACGCCGTTCTCGAGCCGAACCGCGTCGGAATGGGGCAGGCCGGTCAGGAGGGCCAGCTCGATGTTGACCAGGGGATGCAGGGCCAGGGGCTGCAGGTTCAGGGCCACGCGACCTCCACGCAGGCGCGCGTAGTCGAGCAGTTCGTCGATGAGCTGCGCCAGCCAGCGGGCGTTCTCGACGATCAGGTCGGCATGCCGACGACAACCCTCGGCGAGCGTCGCGAGGGTCCCGCCGGCGGCCAGGCGGGTGCTCGTGGAAAGGAGCATCTCGCCCAGTCCGAGGATGGCCTGCACCGGCGTGCGCAGCTCGTGCGAGGTGTTCGCCAGGATGCGGTCCTTGATCTGGTCGGCCCGGCGCAGGTTCTCGATCGCCTGCTGCTGGGCGGCCTGCTTCTCCCGGCGCATGTGGTCGAGCCGGTCGGCGAAGGCGAAGGAGACCAGCAGGACCTGGAGGGCGGCGCCGAGGTGCAGACTCCAGGCCGTCAGCAGGTGTACCGGAAGCCACCCGAAGGCGTAGCCGATACGCACGAAGACGATCAACACCGAGGCCAGCAACGCGAGCAGGAAGAAGCGCGCCGGCCGGAATCCCCCGCGGTAGGCCTCCAGCCCCAGGAGACCGAGCAGGACGAGCAGCACCAGCGTGTAGACCAGTTCCAGCTGGGTGACGAAACGGGGGGCGAGCGGGAAGGCGGCTGCGGCGACGACCAGCACGAAGGCCACGCCGGCCTGCTGGCGGGCGATACGATCCCGTGCCGGCTGCCGCTCACGCAACGGCAGGAAGGCGCGTGCCAGTTGCACGGCCAGGAGGTTGCTCAGGGCGAGCACGAGCGGGATGCCGGCGTTCTGCCAACCGGGTACGCCGGGCCACAGGTACTGGAATCCCGTGCCGTCGGTGAGCGCGCCGAGCAGGGCGAGGCAGAGGATGAATCCCGCGTAGTACAGGTAGGCGGCATCCCGCGCGGCGGAACCGACGAACAGGTTGTAGAGTGCCATGGCGAGCATCAGGCCATAGAAGGCACCCAGGCACAGGGCCGTGGCCAGTCGCCGCTGGGCCCAGTGGGCATATTCCTGGACCCGCAGCGGAAACTGGAGGTCGGCGGTGCTCTGGATCCGCAGGTAGAGCACGGCCCGGCCGTGCGCCGAGACCTTCACCGGGAAGACGAAGTCCCGGGCAGGCAAGGGACGGTGGGCGAAAGGCAGGCGGTCCCCGGTCACACCCCTGAGAAAGGGGTGCCCGGGCCGTTCGAGCCCGTACTCGATCCGGTCCAGGGTAGGCTGGTCCAACTCCACGACCAGGCGGCGCGGACGGTCGAGACGGTTGACCAGGGCGATGCGCACCCAGTAGACCGTCTCGCCGATCCCCTGCCCCGGCAGCGGCAGGGGCCGTGCCGGCCAGGCGGCGGAACGCCTGCGGACCTGCGCGAAGGTGAGCCTGCCCTCGGGATCGGCCTGCATCGCCACGGCCAGGTCGAGGCCGGCCGGCAAGGACGGCCTTGCCGCCAGACACGACCGGGCCGGGTAGGCACAGGCCAGGGCGAGCAGAAAGAGCGGGCACCAGCGCTGCAGGAGCCTTTTCATTGTTGTTCCAGCCTCGTCGCACGATCCATGCACTGCAGAGCGAGGCCCCCTGCAAGATCGCCGTGCGGGATCCCGTCCCTGGACGCCGGCCGCCTCTCCCCACAGCCTTCACGGGAGTATAGGCCCCGACCACCCGGCGCACCAAGGCCGGCACGCAAGATTTGCCCCGGGCCCGGCGATGCTTTATATAGCTCCGCTTTCGAGTACCGGGAGAATGCCATGCCGCTCGTCAACCTGCGCGACATGCTCGTCCACGCCCACCGCCACGGCTATGCCGTGGGCGCCTTCGACCTGGTGGGCCTCGACTTTCTCGAGGCCATCGTGGCCGGTGCCGAGCAGGCCCGGGCGCCAGTGATCCTGAGCCTCGCCGAATCCCATTTCGGATACTTCGACTTCGAACTGGCCATGGCCGCCACCGTGGCCGCCGCCCGCCGGGCCAGCGTGCCGGTGGCCATCCATCTCGACC
>RFHK01000007.1 GCA_003695825.1 Gammaproteobacteria bacterium
AAGAACAACCCCTCGAGCGGCGAGGAGGCGCTGGCGAAGCGTTTCTTCGGGATACGCCCGGCGAGGTAGGCCTCGCGGCCGGCCTCGATCGCCTTCTTCATGGCGGAGGCCATGAGCACGGGATTCTTCGCACCCGCGATGGCGGTGTTCATGAGCACTCCGTCGCAGCCCAGTTCCATGGCGATGGCGGCATCCGAGGCCGTGCCCACGCCGGCGTCGACCAGGATCGGCACCTGCGCGTTCTCGACGATGGTGAGGATGTTGTAGGGGTTGCGGATCCCCAGGCCGGAACCGATGGGGGCGGCCAGCGGCATGACGGCCACGCAACCCATTTCCTCGAACCGCTTGGCCATGACGGGGTCGTCGTTGGTGTAGACCATGACCTCGAACCCCTCGCGGATCAGGATCTCCGCCGCCTTCAGGGTCTCGACGACGTCCGGGAAGAGCGTCTTCTCGTCGCCGAGCACCTCGAGCTTGACCAGGGTGTGGCCGTCGAGCAGTTCGCGGGCCAGGCGGCAGGTGCGCACCGCCTCCTCGGCCGTGTAGCACCCGGCGGTATTGGGCAGGTAGGTGTAGCGGTCCGGCGGGAGCACGTCGAGCAGGTTCGGTTCGTTCGGGTTCTGCCCGATGTTGGTGCGGCGGATGGCCACAGTGACGATCTCGGCACCGCTGGCTTCCACGGCGCGCCGGGTCTCGTCGAGATCCCGGTACTTGCCCGTGCCCACCAGCAGGCGGGAATGGAAAGTGCGGTGGCCGATACGGAAACTGTCGTCAGGCAGGGGGCGCATTTCGGGTACGCTGGACATGGCTCTCTCCATGGCGTTGGGGATCAGCGGCAGCCGCCGCCGATGGCCTGGACGATCTCGATCCGGTCCCCGGGCCGAAAACGGTGTTCGGCGTAGCGGCTGCGGGGCAGGATCTCGCCGTTGACTTCCATGGCCAGCCGGCGGCCGGCCAGGCCGAGCCGTTCGATGAGCTGCTCGGCCGTGAGGGTCTCCTCGATCTCGCGGGTTTCGCCGTTGACGGTCACTTGCATGCGGGTCGCGGTCTCGACGCGAACTTGTGTGCTCTACGCATTCTACACCAAAATGCCGGACCTGCCCCGCGGGTGGGGAACACGGAGTGGGGAGCGTGCCTGGATCTTTCGAGACCTGGAGCGAGGACGTCATCACGGCCGAGGACGCCGGTACCCTGCACGGGCTGTTCCGCGAGCGGGTCCGGCGCAGCCCGCAGCGGGAGGCCTACCGCTATTGGGACCGCCGGGCCGAGGCCTGGCGGTCCCTGACCTGGGCCGAGACGGAGGCACGGGTGCGGCGCTGGCGGCGTGCCCTGGCCGCGGAAGGGTTGCGCCCGGGGGATCGGGTGGCGATCCAGTTGCGCAACGGTCCGGCCTGGGTGTACTTCGACCAGGCGGCCCTTTCCCTGGGGTTGGTGGTGGTGCCCCTCTACGTCGAGGACCGCCCGGACAACGCCGCCTGGATCCTGCAGGATGCCGCCGCGCGTCTGCTCCTGGTCCAGTCCGACAAGCACTGGAAGCGGCTGGCCCCGGCCGTGGAGGAGGTCGACTCCCTGCAACGGGTGGTGGTCCTCGAGGGGGAGCCGGAGGCGCCGGGGGGCCGGGCGGTGGCGGCGGAGGCCTGGCTGGCGGCCGCCGACGCGGATTCGGACCCGGAGCCCGTTGCGGTGGCACCGGACGACCTCGCTACCCTGGTCTACACCTCCGGGACCACGGGGCGCCCCAAGGGGGTCATGCTCAGCCACCGCAACATCCTCTTCGACGCCCATGCCGCCATCGCCACGATCGACGTCTATCAGCAGGACCGGTTCCTGTCCTTCCTCCCGCTCTCCCACATGCTCGAGCGTACCGGGGGATACTACCTGCCCATGATGGCGGGGGCGTCGGTGGCCTATGCCCGATCGGTGTCGCAGCTGGCCGCCGACCTGCGCCTCCTTCGCCCGACGGTGCTGATCGCCGTGCCGCGCATCTTCGAACGTTTCCATGCCCGCCTGGAGGCACAGCTCGCGCAGGCCTCCGCACTGCGGCGCCTGCTCTTTCGCCAGGCCGTCGCCGTGGGCTGGCGGCGCTTCGAGTACCGGCAGGGGCGCGCCTGCTGGCACCCGGCACTCTTGCTGTGGCCGTTGTTCGCGCGTACCGTGGCGCGCCGGGTACACGCGGTACTCGGCGGCCGGCTGCGCGCCGCCGTCAGCGGGGGCGCGGCCCTGCCCCTGCCCGTGGCGCGCACGTTCCTCGGCCTGGGCCTCCCGCTCCTGCAGGGCTATGGTCTGACCGAATGCAGCCCCGTCATCAGCGTCAACCTGTTCGAGAACAACGACCCGTCCAGCGTGGGCGTGCCCCTGCGCGGTCTCGAGGTGCGGATCGACGAACGCCGGGAGGTCCTGGTGCGGGGACCGGCCGTGATGCTCGGCTACTGGAACAATCATGCGGCCACGCGCGAGGTGATCGACGCGGCGGGCTGGTTGCACACCGGGGACCAGGGGCGGTTGCAGGATGGGCGCCTGTACCTGACCGGGCGCATCAAGGACATCCTGGTGCTCTCCAACGGCGAGAAAGTGCCCCCGGGGGACATGGAGGCGGCGATCGCGCTCGATCCCCTGGTCGACCAGGTGGTGATCGTCGGGGAAGGGCGCCCCTGGCTCGCCGCCGTAGTGGCCCTCGACGGTGAGCACTGGTTCGGGTTGGCCCGGGAGCTCGGTCTCGATCCGTACGATCGGGACAGCCTGGGCGACGCGCGGCTGCAACGCCGTCTGCTCGAGCGTATCCAGGAGCGGTTGCACGACTTCCCCGGCTATGCACGCATCCGCCGGGTGTTGCCCGTGCTCGATCCCTGGACGGTGGAGAACGGGTTGCTGACCCCGACCCTCAAGGTGCGGCGGGCCCGGGTGCTCGATCGTTACGCCGAGGCGATCGAGGCGCTCTACGCCGGCGGCTGAGGGTGTATACAACGCCCGTGTCGCCGAATAAAATGATTGCGCCTGCGGGTGTAGCTCAATGGTAGAGCTCCAGGTTCCCAACCTGGCGACGTGGGTTCGATTCCCATCACCCGCTCCAATCCCCCCGCCGCCCCGCGTCTCCTCGCAGCAGCGGTAAAGCTCCATCACCCCGAATGAAGATCGCAGCGGCCATCGTCGAGCAGGCGTGGTCCGGCAGGAAAGCGATCACCGTGCATCCTGGTGCTCCCGGTGGGATTCCGGACAGTAGGGCAGACCCCGTACCGGTCCATGGGGGTTGACATTTCGATCTGATCATCAGAAAATACTGATACGCTGATTCATGGCTTCCCCCCCTCGATGTCTGAATCAGCGACTCCTCCATCCTCCTTTGGTGGTTATTTGGCGCGGCATCCCCCTCTCGCCGCGCTTTTTTTTGCCCGGCGCACGGGGCTTGCCACCCCCCGGGCGATTGCGTAAACTAGCGCGCCTTTCCAGGATCGGGATTGGAGCACCGTCGCATGAAGACCTATTCCGCCAAGCCGGAGACCGTGCAGCGCGACTGGTACGTGGTGGACGCCACCGGCAAGCCGCTGGGGCGCCTGGCCAGCGAGATCGCGCGCCGTCTGCGCGGCAAGCACAAGCCGGAATACACGCCCCATGTCGACACCGGCGACTACATCATCGTCGTCAATGCCGAGAAGGTGGCCGTGACCGGGCGCAAGGAAACCCGGAAGGTCTACTATCACCATACCGGTTACGTGGGCAACCTGAAGTCCATCACGCTCGGCAAGCTGCGCGAGAAGGCCCCGGAGAGGATCATCGAACACGCCGTGCGCGGCATGCTGCCCAAGAACCGCCTGGGCCGCGCCATGTTCCGCAAGCTGCGGGTCTATGCCGGCCCGGAGCACCGCCATGCCGCGCAGCAGCCCAAACCGCTCGACATCGGATAACTTCCAGGCAGGACCGCTACCCATGGAACAGATCTACGCCACCGGACGCCGCAAGACCTCCACCGCTCGCGTCTTCATGCGCAAGGGCAGCGGGCGCATCCTCGTCAACGGCCGTCCCCTCGACGAATACTTCGGGCGCGAGACGGCCCGCATGATCGTGCGCCAGCCGCTGGACAAGGTGGGCCCGATGGACGACTACGACTTCTACGTCACCGTCCGCGGGGGCGGCATCTCCGGCCAGGCCGGTGCCATCCGGCATGGCATCACGCGGGCCCTGATCAAGTACGACGAACGCCTGCGTCCCATCCTGCGCCAGGCCGGCTTCGTCACCCGTGACGCCCGCGAGGTGGAGCGCAAGAAGGTGGGGCTGCACAAGGCTCGCCGGGCACCCCAGTACAGCAAGCGTTGATCGTACCCGAGGGCTTGCAATCCTGCCCCCGGTTCCGGTAAGTTTTTTGCGTCCACTGGGGGATCGTCTAATGGCAGGACAGGGGACTCTGACTCCTCTAATCTAGGTTCGAATCCTAGTCCCCCAGCCAATTCCCACTCCCCCGCGAGCGCGGGGGCCTGCGAGCCACTCGATGGAAATCCTCTACCTGCTCATTCCGCTCGCCGTCGTTCTCCTGGCCGTGGCCGTGGGTGCCTTCGTCTGGGCCTCGCGCAGCGGCCAGTTCGACGACATGGAAGGGCCGGCCTACCGCATCCTCATGGACGACGACACGCCTCGCCCCCAGGGGGAACCTCACAGCGCCGAGACCGCCTCCGGGCCACGACGTTCGGCCCATTGAACCTGCCGGTTTCATCCCTGGCGGAACGGGCCTTCGCATCCCGGAAACGAAAAGGCCCCGTCCCGGCAGGGACGGGGCCTGTTTCGGTACGAACCCGGGGATCAGTCGGCCAGCACGGCCTTCATCTTTTTCATGGCGTTCTTCTCGAGTTGCCGGATCCGTTCCGCGGAGACGCCGTATTCGTCGGCCAGTTCCTGCAAGGTGGCCTTCTTCTCGCTCAGCCAGCGGCGGCGGATGATGTCGCGGCTGCGCGCATCGAGACGCTCGAGCGCCGCTTGCAACGCCTCCACGCCGTGGCGTAGCTCGTCCTCGGCCTCCACTTCACGGGCCGGATCGTGGCGGGTGTCCTGCAGGTAGGCCACGGGGGCGAGTGCCCGGGTCTCCTCGTCCCCTTCTTCGACCAGGGGATCGAAGGCGATGTCCTGGCCGCTGAGGCGCGATTCCATCTCGCGCACCGTCTCGGGCTTGACGCCCAGGTCGGCCGCCACGGCCTCGACCTCCTGGTGGTTGAGCCAGCCGAGGTGCTTCTTGGCCCCGCGCAGGTTGAAGAACAGCTTGCGCTGGGCCTTGGTGGTGGCCACCTTGACGATACGCCAGTTGCGCAGGATGAACTCGTGGATCTCGGCCCGGATCCAGTGCACGGCGAAGGAGACGAGCCGCACGCCCACGGCCGGATCGAAGCGCTTGACGGCCTTCATGAGCCCGACGTTGCCTTCCTGGATCAGGTCGGCGAGCGGCAGGCCGTAGCCCATGTAACCGCGCGCGATGTGCACCACGAAGCGCAGGTGCGAGAGCACCAGCTTCTGGGCCGCGAGCAGGTCGTGCGATTCGCGGAAGCGGGTGGCCAGTTCCCGCTCCTCCTCCTGGCTGAGCACCGGGATCCGGTTCACGGCCTGGATGTAGCCGTTGAGATCCTGTACCGGCGCCGGAATGGATTCGGTGGCGGTGATCAGTGCCGTGTTCGTGGACATCCCTCAACCCTCCCTACGCTGAAGTCTTTGTGCCGATTTTAGCACTCGGACCTTTAGAGTGCTAAACCCGGCGAGAGTTCCCGTGCCGGGAAAGCGGATTTCCATGACCTGGATCAGGCACAGACGCGATTGCGCCCGGCCTGCTTGGCCTGGTAGAGCGCCTTGTCGGCCATGGCCAGCAGGCTGGGCAGGTCGGCGTGGAGGTGTTGCTCGGAGCAGGCCACCCCGACGCTGGCGGTGACCTGGATGCCTTCGGGGTAGAGATGCTCGATACGCTGCCGGATCTCTTCAGCCCGGCGGCATCCCTCCTCCAGGGGGCAGCGGGGCAGGAGGACGACGAATTCCTCGCCCCCGAAGCGGGCCGCCAGGGTGTCCTCGCGCAGGCACTCCCGCAGCAGGCCGCCGAGGGCCTCGAGGATGCGGTCGCCTACCAGGTGCCCGTAGGAATCGTTGAGGTGCTTGAAGCGATCGAGGTCGATGACCAGCACGGAGACCGGCTGGTTGCGGCGGTCGGCCAGGAAACGTTCCCCCTGGCGCAGCAGGTGGCACTTGTTGTGCACGCCGGTCAGGCTGTCGGTGATCGCCATGTGGTGCATCTCTTCGGCTTGCTTGCGCAGGGCGGCATACTGCTGGCGGATAGTGAGCAGGGAGCGGATGCGGGCGATGAGGATCTGTTCGACCACCGGCTTGGTGACGAAGTCGTTGGCGCCGGCGTGGAAGACCTCGATCTGGCGCTCGGGTTCCTCGGCCGAGGTCAGGACCAGGACCGGCAATTCCTGCTGGCCGAGGTGCAGGCGCGCGCGAATGGCGTGCAGAAGATCCCCCCCGGTCATGCTGCCGCGCAGGTAGAAATCGGTGACCACCACGTCGAAGGGGGCCTTCCGGGACTCCGGGGCGGACTGGGCCAGGGAGAGGAGTTCGAAGGCCTGCTCCGCGCTCTGCGTGTGGATCACCTCCAGGCCGTGGTTCTTCATCACCCGCATGATGTGATGGGCGGTGGTGGCGCTGTCCTCCACGTACAGGATCCGGCCCACCAGGCCGGCGGTACGGGCGAGGAAGCTGCGCAGGAAGCGGGCGAATTCCCGGTAGCCCAGGGACTTGTCGAAATAGTCGGTGACCCCGGCCGCGAAGCCACCCTCCAGCAGGCGGGCGTTGGCGTCACCGGAGACCACGATGACCGGCACATTGGCGCTCACCTTGTGCCGGCGCAGGTGACGACACAGGTCGAGACCGTCCATGTCCGGCAGGCGCAGGGACGTGGAGACCAGGTCGACCGGGGACGCGTCCAGCAACGACAGGGCCTCCCCGCCGCTGCGGCAGACGAGCACCTCGGCGTCGGGCAAGGCCTCTTCCAGAGTGCGCCGGATCACGGTCCTCGACACCTCGGAACCGTCGACGACCAGGATCCTGCGCAGGGGGGCACGATGTCCGCTTACGGGTTGCACGTTGGTCTGTGGCGCCATGAATCTTCGGAGACCCTGTGAGGTGGGGAGCCCAGGAGGCTATCGGCCGCGGGATAGGAAACTTGACTAGCAGCCCGACAGGCTGCTAGCCCGCCAGGCGCGGTGGCGGGTGCGAAGCGGTCAGGCCAGCGGGTCGCTGCGACGCAGGTGCCGCCCGACCGCCAGCCAGGCGCCGCCCCAGCCCAGCACGGCCCCCGTGGCGAGCAGGGCGAGCAGGGCTGCAGGCCCCATGCCCTGGAGGCGGAAATCGCTGCCGTAGAGTCGGGCGAGGTGGGCCACCGGCGGGGCCAGCCAGAGGATCAGCACCTCCTCGAGCAGGCCGGCGAGCAGTCCGCCCACCACGCCGTACCAGAATCCCATGTAGAGAAAGGGACGGCGCACGAATCCCTCGGTGGCGCCGATGAGACGCGTGACCTCGATCTCCTCGCGGCGGTTGCCGATCTCCAGGCGGATGGTGTTGCCCACCACGAACAGCACCGCCAGGCCCAGCAGGCAGCCGACCGCCCAGACGCCGCGCTCCAGGATGGCCATCAGGGCCCGGAAACGGCGCACCCACTGCAGGTCGAACTGGGCGAGGTCCACGCCCGGGAGGGCAGCGAGCCGCCGGCGCAGGGCCTCGCCTCGTTCCGGCGCCGGGTCGGGGTCGGCGGGCGTGACCAGGATGACGGGAGGGAAGGGATTCTCGTCCAGCGCCTCGAGGGCGTCGTGGAAACCGGAGAGGCGTTCGAAGTCGCGGCGTGCCGCCGCACGGTCGAGAAACCGGACGGCGGCCAGTTCCGGCCAGTGGCGCAGGCGCTCGGCGAGGCGGGCGGCCTTATCGTCCGGCAGGCCGGGGTCGAGGAAGAGGGTGTAACCGACACCGGCCTGCCAGGCGCCGCCCAGACGCTGCAGGTTGTGCACCAGGGTGAGCATGACCGTGGGCAAGGCCAGGGCGACACCGACGACGGCACAGGTCATCAGGGTCGGCAGCGGCGTGTGCGAGAGCCGTCCCAGGGTGTCGAGCAGGGTGTGCAGGTGATGGTGGAGCCAGGCCAGGGGTGGGGTGAGCCGCCTGCCCCCGTGCCCTGTCCCCGTCGCGTGCTTCATGCCGCGTCCCGTTCGACCAGCCGCCCGTGCTGCAGCCGGATCACGGGGTGGCGCAGTTCCCGCACGAGGGCGAGGTCGTGGGTGGCGATGAGGATGGTGGTGCCCCGGGCGTGGAAGCGCTCGAAGAGATGCATGATCTCGCGCGAGAGGTCGGGGTCGAGGTTGCCGGTGGGCTCGTCGGCGAGCAGGAGGTCGGGGCGGTTGACCACGGCGCGCGCGATGCCCACCCGTTGCTGCTCCCCGCTCGAGAGCGTGATCGGGCGGGCCCGCTCCTGTCCCAGGAGCCCGACCCGGTCCAGGGCCGCGCGCACGCGGCGTGGAATCTCGCGCGGATCGGCGCCGGCGATCACCAGCGGGAGCGCCACGTTGTCGAACACGGTACGGTCGTGGAGCAGGCGGTGGTCCTGGAAGATCATCCCGATGCGTCGCCGGTGCGCGGGGATGCGGCGGCGGGGCAGGCGCGCGATGTTGCAGCCGTCCACCAGGACCTGGCCCCGGGTGGGGCGCTCGAGCAGTGCGATGAGCTTGAGCAGCGTGCTCTTGCCGGCCCCGGAGTGGCCCGTGATGAAGGTGAAGCTGCCGCGCGGGATCTCCAGGCTGAGCTCCGTGAGGGCCTCGTGCCCGCCGGGGTAGCGCTTGCTGACGCGATCGAGGCGGATCATTCCTGTGCGGGGGCGCCTTCCAGGTCGAACAGGGCGTCGACGAATTCCTCGGCATCGAAGGGGCGCAGGTCCTCGGCGCCTTCCCCCACGCCGATGAAGCGGATGGGCAGACCCAGCCGGCGGGCGATGGCGACCAGTATGCCACCCTTGGCGGTGCCGTCCAGTTTCGTGAGCGTGATGCCGGTGACGCCCACCGCCTGGTGGAATTCGAGCGCCTGGTTGAGCGCGTTCTGCCCGGTGCCGGCATCCACCACGAGCATGATCTCGTGCGGTGCCTCGGGATCGAGCTTCTTCACCACCCGCACGATCTTGCGCAGTTCCTCCATGAGGTTGGCCTGGGTGTGCAGGCGCCCGGCGGTATCGGCGATGAGGACGTCGATACCGCGCGCGCGGGCCGCCTGCAGGGCATCGTAGATCACCGAGGCGGCGTCCGCGCCCTGGTGCTGGGCGACGACCGGCACCCCGTTGCGTTCCCCCCAGGCACGCAGCTGCTCGACCGCCGCCGCGCGGAAGGTGTCACCCGCGGCCAGGAGCACGCTGCGGCCCTCGTCCAGGAAGCGGCGGGCGAGCTTGCCGATGGTGGTCGTCTTGCCCACCCCGTTGACGCCCACCATGAGGATCACGAAGGGACGCCGGGCGGGATCGATCTCGAGGGGTTGGGAGACCGGCCTGAGCTGCGCGGCGAGGTCCTCGCGCAGGGCCTGCATCAGGGCCCGGGGGTCGTCGAGTTCCCGGCGCGAGACCCGCCCGCTCAGGTCGTCGATGATCTCGCGGGTGGCCTCCACGCCCACGTCGGCGAGCAGCAGGCGGGTCTCGATCTCCTCGAGCAGCGCCTCGTCGATCCGGCGGCGCCCGGCGAGGAGGGCGGCGATGCCTTCGGTGAGGCCGCGGCGCGTCTTGCTCAGCCCGTCGCGCAACCGGGCCAGGAAGCCCTTGCGGCGGGCGGGCGCCTCCTCGGCGGAGGCCGCCTCGACCGTTTTGCCGGAACGTCCGAAACCCAGGACCATCGGGGATGTCGTATCTCGTGCGTGACAATTGGTTTATCCTACCACCCGCTTCGAGACAAGGTAAGGAAGGCACCATGAAACGACTGTTTGCGGCCCTGGGGCTGATCGGCTGGGCGCTGCTGGCCTGGGCCGGGGAGGGGGAGGTCCACGACTATCGCCTCGACAATGGCCTGCGCCTGCTCGTCAAGGAAGACCACCGGGCACCGGTCGTGGTCTCCCAGGTCTGGTACCGCGTCGGCAGCAGCTACGAGCACGACGGCATCACCGGCATCTCGCACATGCTCGAGCACATGATGTTCAAGGGCACCCGGCGGCACGGCCCCGGCGAGTTCTCGCGCATCATCGCCGAGAACGGCGGGCGCGAGAATGCCTTCACCAGCCGTGACTACACGGTCTATTTCCAGACCCTGGAGAAGCACCGGCTGCCGATCGCCTTCGAACTCGAGGCCGACCGCATGCGCAACCTCCTGCTCGACCCGGGCGAGTTCCGCAAGGAGCAGCAGGTGGTCATCGAGGAACGCCGCATGCGTACCGAGGACCGGCCCGAGGCCCTCACCTACGAGCACTTCGCGGCCGTGGCCTTCCTCAACAGCCCCTACCGGCACCCGGTGATCGGCTGGATGGACGATGTCTCGCGGCTCACCGTCGAGGACCTGCGCGCCTGGTACCGCAAGTGGTATGCCCCGAACAATGCCACGGTGGTGGTCGCGGGCGACGTGGATCCCGAGGCGGTCTACGAGCTGGCGGAGAAGTGGTTCGGCCCGCTGCGGCCGGAGCAGATCGTGCCGCCCAAGCCGCGCCACGAGGTGAGGCAGCTCGGGGAGCGGCGGCTCACGGTGCGCCTGCCGGCCGAGGTACCCTACCTGGTGATGGGCTACAAGGTGCCCTGCCTGCGCACCGCCGAGGACCCCCGCGAGGCCTATGCCCTGGAGGTGCTGGCCGGCATCCTCGACGGGGGAGACGCCGCCCGCCTCTCGCGCGACCTGGTCCGCGGCCGCGCGCTCGCCGCCAGTGCAGGGGCCGGCTACGACCTCTATGCGCGCCAGCAGACCCTCTTCCTGCTCGAGGGCAACCCCGCCCGCCACCACGACCTCGACGAGCTGGAACGGGCCCTGCGCGCCGAGGTGCGCCGGCTGCGCGACGAGCGGGTCGCCCCGCGGGAACTGCAGCGGGTCAAGGCCCAGGTGGTGGCCGATCACGTCTACGAGGACGACTCCGTCTTCTACCAGGCCATGAAGCTCGGTCAGCTCGTCTCCATCGGGCTCGACTGGCGCCTGGCCGATGAATACGTCCCGCGCATTCGCGCGATCACGGCCCGGGACGTGCAGCGGGTGGCGAGGAAATACCTGGTCTCCCGGCACCTCACGGTGGCGCGCCTGGTACCGCTGCCGATGGATGCCGCCGCACGGGCCCGCCTGCGCCGCGCCCGGAGAGGAGGGGATCATGTACGCTGAGCGAATGAAAATGGTCGGATTGCGCCTGGGAGTGTTCGTCCTCGCCTGCCTGTTCCAGGCCGCGGCCTCGGCCATGGCGCCCATCCAGCACTGGACCACGCGCAACGGCGCGCGGGTCTACTTCGTGCCGGCCCACGACCTGCCCATGGTGGACGTGCGGGTGGTGTTCGACGCCGGCAGCGCGCGCGACGGGAAACACCCCGGCGTGGCACGACTGACCAATGCCCTGCTGGCCACCGGTGCCGGCAAGCTGGATGCCGACGCCCTCGCCGAAGGGCTCGAATCGGTGGGTGCGGAGCTCGACAACGGGGCCCTGCGCGACATGGCCTGGCTGACCCTGCGCAGCCTCACCGAACCCCGGGCCCTGCGCAAGGCGGTGTCCCTCTTCGGGCTGATCGTGCAGCACCCCCGCTTCGACGCCGAGGACTTCCGGCGCGAACGCGAACGCCTGCGCGTGAGCCTGCAACTCGATGCCCAGCAGCCGGGACGGATCGCCGAGCGTGCCTTCTACCGCGCCGTCTACGACGGACACCCCTACGCCAACCCTGTCAAGGGGACCGAGAAGGGGCTCGCCGCCCTGCGGCGTCGGGACGTGCTGGACTTCCATCACCGCTTCTACGTGGCCCGCAACGCCGTGGTGGCGATCGTCGGCGACCTCGACCGCCAACGGGCCGAGCGCCTGGCCGAGGCGGTGGTCGGTGCGCTCCCGGCGGGTCGCCGCGCCCCGGCCCTGCCGCCGGTGAAGGACCTCGCGGCCCCCCGTGAAGTGCGCATCGCGCACGAAGCCACCCAGGCGCACATCCTCTGCGGCCAGCCGGGCATGCGCCGGGGAGACCCGGATTATTTCCCGCTCTACGTCGGCAACTACATCCTGGGCGGCGGTGGCCTGGTCTCCCGCATCAGCCGGGAAGTGCGCGAGAAGCGCGGGCTCTCCTACAGCGCCTACAGTTACTTCCTGCCCATGGCCCGCCGCGGGCCCTTCATCCTGGGTCTGCAGACCCGGGCCGACCAGGCCGACGAGGCGCTACGGGTGCTGCGCCGGACGCTGGCGGAGTTCGTCTCCCGGGGGCCCACCGAGGCGGAGCTGCAGGCCGCCATCCGCCACATCACGGGCAGCTACCCGCTGCGCATCGACAGCAACCGCAAGATCCTCGAGTACGTGGCCATGATCGGCTTCTACGACCTGCCGCTCGACTACCTGGAACGCTTCAACGCGCGGGTGGCGGCCGTGACCCGGCGCCAGGTCATGGACGCCTTCCGGCGTCGCGTCCACCCGGACCGGCTGGTCACCGTGGTGGTCGGCGCGCGCTGAGGGGGACCGGCAGGGGCGTGGCGCGGCGCAGGGGAGCGACCGGGACGGTCCGCATCATCGGCGGACGTTGGAAGGGCCAGCGCCTGCGCGTGCCCGAGGTCCCCGGCTTGCGGCCGACCCCGGACCGGGTCCGCGAGACCCTTTTCAACTGGCTCGCGCCGAGGCTGGGGACGGGCACGGTGGTGGACCTGTTCGCGGGCAGCGGCGTCCTGGGGTTCGAGGCGGCCTCGCGTGGTGCGCCCCGCGTGGTGCTGGTGGAACGGCACCCCCGGGCGCTGGCCGTGCTCCGTGCGCAGCGTGCCCGGCTGCCCGGGGCCGAAGGGGTCCGCATCGAGCGCAGTGATGCCCTGCGCTGGCTGGAGCGCGCCGCGCTGGAACAGGTCACGGGACTCCTGCTCGATCCGCCCTACGGCAGCGGGCTGCTCGAGGCGGCGCTCGCACGCCTGCGCGCCCGCACACCGCGCGCCCTGGCGTGGCTGTATCTCGAGTTTCCCGCCCGTACCGATCCCGCCGAACTGCAGCCGCGGCTGCCGGAGGGTTTCCGGATCCTGCGGCAGGCCCGGGCCGGGGACGTGGGATATGCACTGGCCTTGCCCGAGGTTGGAGAATCGCCCGGGTAACGCACGGGGGCAGGAATCGGCCGCCGGGGTGGTCGGCGATGCGTGGATGGTCGATAATCCGACCATGGCCCGGAGCATCGTCTATCCCGGCACCTTCGATCCCGTCACGCGCGGCCATGCCGACCTGGTCGCACGCGCGGCTCGGCTCTTCGATCGGGTGATCGTGGCGGTGGCGGAGCACAGCGGCAAGCAACCGTACTTTCCGCTCGCCCGGCGCGTGGAACTGGCCCGTGCCGCCCTGGCGGACATCGAAGGGGTGGAGGTGCGGCCCTTCTCCGGGTTGCTGGTGGATTTCGTCCGGGCCTGCGGTGCCCGGGCGATCCTGCGCGGCCTGCGCGCCGTCTCCGATTTCGAGTACGAGTTCCAGCTCGCCAGCATGAACCGCCAGCTCGCCCCCGAGATCGAGACGCTCTTCCTCACGCCGGCGGAGCGCTACGCCTTCGTGTCCTCGAGCCTGGTCCGCGAAGTTGCCCGGCTGGGCGGGGACGTCTCGGCCTTCGTGCATCCCGCGGTGCGCGAGGCCTTGGCGGTGCGCCGGACCCCCCCTTCCGAAGACTGACATCCCGACGTCAGGAGGTTCCATGGCACTGCTCATCACCGACGAATGCATCAACTGCGACGTGTGCGAGCCCGAATGCCCCAACGAGGCCATCTCCCAGGGCGAGGAGATCTACGTGATCGATCCGGACCTTTGCACCGAGTGCAAGGGGCATTATGAGACCTCCCAGTGCGTGGAGGTCTGCCCGGTCGATTGCATCATCGTCGATCCCGACCACGTCGAGACCGAGGAGGAACTGCTGGCGAAGTACGAACGGCTCGTCGGCGGCGGTTGAGGCCGCGCCGGGACGGACGCATGGGGCTGCGCTTCTTCGCCCGCCTGGCGGATTCCTTCCTGGGCTGGGCCCTGCTGCTGTCGCTGGCACTCGCCATGGAAGGGATCGCGTTCTACTACCAGCACGTGCTGGGTGAACTCCCCTGCGTGCTGTGCATCCACGTGCGCCTGCTGGTCCTGGGGTTGGGGCTGGTCGCACTCGTGGAGCTCTTCCTGCACCGGGTGCGCGGCGCGCGCCTGCTCGGGGAGCTGGCGGTCCTCGGGCTCGGTGCGGCCCTGGGATGGCGGGCCTGGCAGCTGCTGGCCACCGAGCGGGGCTGGACAGTGGGAGAATGCTCCATGGACCTCGGCCTGCCCCCCTGGCTGGCCCTCGACCGCTGGTGGCCCGGGTTCTTCCGCCCCGAGGTGCCGTGCGGTTATACCCCGGTACTGCCCGGTGGCTTCACCATGGCCGAGGTCTTGCCGGCGATCGCCGCGGTGCTGCTCTTCGTGGCCGCCGCGGCCCTGCTGGGCGAGTTCGCCGAGTAGGCTCCCGGGTCAGGGCCCGAACACCTCCCGGGCTTCGAACACCGGGCCGTCGACACAGACCCGCTTCATGGCCGGTCCCTCCGGGGTGTTCACCGGGACGGCGCAGCCGGCGCATCCCCCCACCCCGCAGGCCATGAATTCCTCCAGCGAGACCTGGCAGGGTACGCCGAATTCGCGGGCCAGCTCGGCCACGGCCGCGAGCATGGGGTGCGGGCCACAGGCGAAGATCTCCACCTCGCGCAGGTGGTCGGGGTGCTGGGCCGCGAGCCAGTCGCGGGCGAGCTCGGTCACGAGTCCCCGGTGCACGCCCGGGCGAGGCACGCGGCTGGCCAGGCGGCTGGCGATCCCCAGGTCCTCCATCCATTGCAGCGCCAGGTCCGTCTCCTCGGGCAGGCCGGGCACGGGGAGCGCGGAAGGCGTGGTCAGGAAGGGGAAGGGAAGTTCCGAACCCATGAAGACCACGGGCGTGCCTTCCTCGCGTTCCCGGATGCGCTCGGCCAGGAAGAGGATCGGCGGGATGCCGACCCCGCCGCCGACGAGCAGCTGCCGGGGATGCTCGGGATGGGGCTGGAAGGGGCGGCCGATGGGACCGAGCAGGTCGAGGAAGTCGCCGGGCTGTCGGCCGGCCAGCAGGGCCGTGCCTTCCCCGACCACCTTGTAGAGGAATTCCACCCAGCCCTCCCCGGGTGCGGCGCGGAGCAAGGAGAGGGGGCGCCGCATGGGCCGTTCCGGGGTCACCCGGATGTGGGCGAACTGCCCGGGCTCGGCGACGGCCGCGCACGCCGGGGCCATGACGCGCAGGAGGTACTGGCCGCCCGGGTGCTCGTGGTGGCAGAGGATCTCGCCGAACTCGGCGTGGATGGGGTTGCGGTGCGGTGCCAGCATCCTGGGGGTCCCTCACAAACGTTCGGGGCGACGTTCGAAGACCACCCGGCCACCGACGAGCGTGTGGGTGACCCGGCCACGCAGTTCCCATCCCATGAAGGGCGTGTTGTGGCCGGCGCTGAGCAGTTGTTCGGGGGTGACACGCCAGACGGCGTCCGGGTCGACGAGTACGAGGTCCGCGCGCCGCCCGGGCAGCAACCGTCCCGTGCCGATCGCTTCCAGGCCCAGGATCCGGCCCGGCGCGGTACACAGCCGCATCACCAGGGTCGGCAGGTCCAGCACACCCTCCTCGACCAGGCGCAGTCCCAGGGAAAGCAAGGTGTCCAGCCCGGAGATGCCCGGTTCCGTCATGGGAAAGGGATTGCGCTTGGCATCGGGCTCGTGGGGCTGGTGGTCGCTGCAGAGGGCATCGATGGCGCCGTTGGCCAGGGCACGGCGCAGCGCGTCCCGGTCGGCGTCCGTGCGCAGCGGCGGGCGTACGTGGCAGAAGGGATCGAAGTCGCCCACGTCGTGGTCGGTCAGGAAGAGGTAGGGTGCGGCCACGTCGGCGGTCACGGGCAGGCCGTCGTACCGGGCACGGGCGATCATCTGGACCGAGCGGGTGTGGCTGAGGCGGCAGAAATGGGCCCGGGCCCCCGTGTGCTCGATGAGCGCCAGGGCGTGGGCCACGGCGGCGGTCTCGGCCGCGGCCGGGATGCCGGGCAGGCCCAGCCGGGTGGCCGTCTCCCCCTCGTGGACGCAGCCGTCGGCGGCCAGGGCGGCGTCCTCGGGCTGGATGAAGACCGTCAGTTCGTAGGTGGCGGCGTATTCCAGGGCACGGCGCAGCACCAGCGAGGAAGCCAGCGGGCGGCCGGCGTTGCTCACCCCCACGCAGCCTTCCTCCTTGAGCGCGGCCATCTCGGTGAGGGTCTCGCCCGCCAAGTCGCGGGTGAGGGCGCCCAGGACCTCCACCCGCGCATAGCCTGCGGCATCGGCACGCTTGCGGATCAGCTCCACCACCGCCGGGGTGTCGATCGGCGGCTGGGTGTCCGGCGGGCAGCACAGGGTGGTGATGCCACCGGCCACGGCGGCACGGGTCTCGCTGGCGATGGTGGCCTTGTGTTCCTCGCCGGGCTCGCGCAGCCGGGCGGCCAGGTCGACCAGCCCGGGCAGCACCAGGCGCCGGTGGGCGTCGATCTCGAAGTCCGCCGCAAAGCCCGGTGGCGGCTCGGGACCGATGGCGAGCAGCCGCCCGCCCCCCACCCAGACGTCGGTGACCTCGTCGAGGCCGGACGCGGGATCGATCACGCGGCCGCCCCGGATGCGGATGCGCTGGCTCACGAGGCCTCCCTCGTCTCGTCCGTGCGGGGGCCGGCCTGCATGGCCAGCGACATCACGGCCATGCGCACGGCGATTCCGTAGCTCACCTGCCGGAGGATGACGCTGCGGGGTCCGTCGGCGACCTGGGAATCCATCTCCACCCCCCGGTTGATCGGGCCGGGATGCATGATGGTGACGTCGGGCCGGGCCCGCGCGAGCTTCTCCTCGGTGAGCCCGAAGAGCCGGAAGTATTCGTGTTCGCTGGGCAGCAGGGCGCCGCGCATGCGTTCGCGCTGCAGGCGCAGGAGGATGAGCACGTCCACGTCGGCGATACCCTCTTCGAGCCGGTGGTAGACGTGCACGCCCAGTTTCTCGACGTCGACGGGGATCAGGGTGCGTGGGGCGATCACGCGGATCTCCCCGGCCCCCAGCAGGTGCAGGGCATGGATCTGCGAGCGGGCCACCCGGGAATGGAGGATGTCGCCCACGATGGCCACCCGCAGGCGCCCGAAGTCGGGGCCCTTGACGCGCCGGATGGTGAACATGTCGAGCATCGCCTGGGTGGGATGGGCATGGCGGCCGTCCCCGGCATTGATCACGCTCACGTGCGGGGCCACGTGGCGGGCGATGAAATGGGCCGCGCCGCTGGCGGCGTGGCGGACCACGAACATGTCCACGTGCATGGCCTCGAGGTTGCGCAGGGTATCGAGCAGCGTCTCGCCCTTGGTGGTGCTCGAGGTGTCGATGTTGATGTTGAGGACGTCGGCCGAGAGGCGCTTGGCGGCGAGCTCGAAGGTGGTGCGGGTGCGCGTGCTGGGCTCGAAGAACAGGTTGACGATGGTCTTGCCGCGCAGCAGCGGAACCTTCTTGACCTGCTGGGACGTGACCTCGGCGAAGGATTCGGCGGTATCCAGGATCTCGTGCAGGATGCGCGGGGGCAGGCCCTCGAGGGTGAGGAAGTGGCGCAGCCGGCCCTGGGCGTCGAGCTGGAGGTTGCCGCTCATCGCGCTTCACGCACCTCCAGGCGCAGCGCCTCGGGACCCTCGAGCTTGACGTGCTGGTGGGGGGCGAGGTCCAGGTGGAGCCCGGCGACCTGGGGTTCGATGGGCAGCTCCCGTCCGCTGCGCTCGACGAGCACGGCCAGCAGGATGGAGGCGGGCCGCCCGTAGTCGAACAGCTCGTTCATCGCCGCACGGATCGTGCGCCCCGTCTGCAGCACGTCGTCGACGAGGACCAGGTGGCGGTCGTCGACGTTGAAAGGCAGCTTCGAGGGACGGACCTGCGGGTTCATGCCGATGCGGGTGAAGTCGTCGCGGTAGAAGGAGATGTCGAGCGTGCCGAGCGGCTCTTCCAGGCCCAGCCGGCGGTGCAGCGCCTCGGCGACCCAGACCCCGCCGGTGTGGATGCCCACCATGGCGGGCCGGGAGATGCCGCGGGCCTGGAGCTGCCGCTCGAGCGCCTCGGCCATGTCGTCGAGCAGCGCCGGGACGTAGAGTGCCTCGATGTCCTTCATGCCTGCCGGTCCAGCCAGTCCTGGAGGAGGAGGCGGGCCGCCTCCGCGTCGATCCGGGCCCCCCGGGCACCGGACCGTTCCGCGGCCCAGGAGGTGAGGTATTCGTCGACGAAGTGCACGGGGCGGCGAAAGCGCCCCGCGAGCTGTCGCGCGAAGCGACGCACCCGCGCCGCCATCGTCGACTCGGTACCGTCCCCGTGCAGGGGCAGGCCGACCACGAGGGCGTCCGGTTGCCACTCCCGAATCAACGCCGCGATCCGGTCCCAGGGCAGGGGCGCCTCGGGCCCCCAGGTCAGGGTGGTGAGCGCCGTCGCCGTGCGGGTCCGGGTCTGCCCGGTGGCCACGCCGATCCGCCGTTCGCCGAAATCGAACCCGAGCAGCGTGTTCACGCGTGCCCCGCGTCTCCCGAGAGCATGTGCAGGTCCACGCCCAGCCGGCGCGCCGCGGCCTGCCAGCGTTGTTCCACCGGGGTCTCGAAGAGGATCTCGGGATCGGCCGGCCCGCTCAGCCAGGCGTTGGCCAGCATCTCCTCCTCCAGTTGCCCGGCGCCCCAGCCGGCGTAGCCGAGGGCCACCAGGTAGTGTCGCGGGCCCTCGCCCCGGGCGATCGCGCCCAGGATGTCCTGGGAAGCGGTCACCCCGATGCGGTCGTTGACGCGCAGGGTCGCTTCCCAGTCCCCGATGGGCTCGTGCAGCACGAACCCCCGTTCGGGTTGCACCGGTCCGCCCACGAAGACGGGACGCTCGCGGACCGCCTCATCGCCGACCTCGATGCCGATGTGCTGCAGCAGCTCGCCGAGACGCATCTCGGTCGGGCGGTTGATGACCAGGCCCATGGCCCCCTGGGCGTCGTGTTCGCACAGGTAGGTGACGGTCTGGAAGAAGTTGGGATCCGCCAGGCCGGGCATCGCGATG
>RFHK01000078.1 GCA_003695825.1 Gammaproteobacteria bacterium
AACTGCCTGCCATCCACCGCGACCCCTTCGACCGCATGCTGGTGGCACAGGCACGCGCCGAAGGCCTTGAACTGATGACGATCGACAGCCTCCTGCGGGAGTACGGCGTCAAGACTGTCGATGCCCGCCGTTGAATTCGAGCCTCAGTGCCGCCGCTTGCGCCGGGCGGTCCGTCGGCCGAGGGCCGCCAGGTTCGGTTTTTTGCGTCCTGGTCCGCTGCGTCCGCCCCTTCCCGGTTGCGCTGCAGGTCGTGGCGGTGCGGCCGGCAAGCCGACGGACCGGCGCAGCGCGGCGACTTCGGCGGGTTCCAGCTCCTGCCAGTGCCCGGGCCGCAATCGCGGGGGCAGCTTCAGGTCACCGTAACGGACCCGGATGAGGCGGCTCACGCGCAGGCCCACGGCCTCCCACAGGCGGCGCACCTCGCGGTTGCGTCCCTCCCGGAGCACCACATGGTACCAGTGGTTGGCACCCTGCCCGCCGGCGTCGACGATGGACTCGAAGCGCGCCGTGCCGTCCTCGAGCTCGACGCCCTCGGTCAGCCGGTGCAACGTCTCCTCATCCACGGTGCCGAACACGCGCACGGCATACTCCCGCTCGACATTGGAGGACGGGTGCATGAGCCGGTGGGCCAGGTCGCCATCCGTGGTCAGCAACAGCAGGCCGCTGGTGTTGAGGTCCAAGCGGCCCACCGCGATCCAGCGGCCGTAGACGAGCCGCGGCAGGCGATCGAACACGGTGGGCCGGCCCTCGGGGTCCCGGCGGGTGGTCACCTCGCCGGCCGGTTTGTGATAGAGCAACACGCGGGTGCGGGGAGCGAGGATGCGTGCGATGGAAACGGGACGGCCATCGATCTCCACGCGGTCGCCCGGCCGGACGCGGGTGCCGGGGCTGGCCACCTGGCCGTTGACCCGGATGCGGCCTGCCTCGATCCAGGAGTCGATCGCACGCCGCGAGGCCAGGCCCAGGCGGGCCAGCACCTTCTGCAGGCGTTCCCCCTGTGGCGTCCTTTCGTTCAAGTCGCGGAACCGGGTGCGGCTTCGTCCTCTGCCCGAGGTGCCTCGTCTTCCGGGACGTTCGGCTCGGGGACTTCGGCGAGCCCTTCCCCGTCGTCCGGGTCCCAGGCGGCCACGGCGATGAACTCGCTGTCGTCCGGCATGGGCAGCAGGTCGATCGCCTGGGGATCGTTGTCGAGGCGATGCAGGCGGATGACCTCGGCCGCCGGCGGGGCCTCCGCCTCGCCGGGCGTCTCGGGCTCGAGATCGCGCAGCGCCTGCAGGGGTGGCAGGTCGTCGAGCGATTTCAGGTTGAAATAATCGAGGAACTGGCGCGTGGTGGCATAGAGGGCGGGACGCCCGGGCACGTCCCGGTGTCCCACGATCCGCACCCATTCCCGCTCCTGGAGGGTGCGCAGGATCTGGGTGCTCACGCTCACACCCCGGATCTCCTCGATCTCCCCGCGGGTGATCGGCTGGCGATAGGCGATGATGGCCAGGGTCTCCAGCAGGGCGCGCGAATAGCGCGGCGGCTTCTCCTCCCACAGGCGGTTGACCCAGGGGCTGAAACGGGAGCGTACCTGGATGCGCCAGCCGCTGCCCACCTCGCGCAGCTCGATGGCCCGGTCGCGGTAGTCCGCCTCGAGCTCGGCCAGGGCCTCGCGCAACCGTGCCTTGTCCGGGCGGGCGCCCTCCTCGGGAAAGAGCTTCTGCAACTGGTCGAGCGAGAGCGGGCGGCCGGCCGCGAGCAACGCGGCCTCCAGGATGTGTTTCAGTTCCATCAGGGCGCCGGTCTCAGCCATGGCCTCGATGTACCTCCCCGGGTGCGTCTTCCGGCGTGGAATCCGCGGCCTCCGTCGCCTCCGCGTTCGGGGCGCAACGGGCCCGCAGGTAGAGCGGCCCGAAGGGCTCGGCCTGGATCGTCTCCAGCAGCGATTCGCGGACGAGCTCCAGGATGGCGAGAAAGGTGACCACCACGCCCATGCGTCCCTCTTCCACCCGGAACAGGGCCTGGAAGGGCACGAACCCGCCCTCGCCCACCGCCTCGAGCACGCGCGACATGCGCTCGCGCACGGAGAGCGGCTCTCGCAGGACCTGGTGATGCGCGAACTGCTCCGCGCGCTGGAGCACCTGGCGGAACGCCTCCAGTAATTCGCGCAGATCGACTTCCGGCAGGCGCACCGCGCGGGGACGCGGCGGCGGCTCGGCCGAGGCCGTGTGCAGGTCGCGGCCCAGTCGAGGCAACGCATCCAGGTCTTCGGCCGCCTGCTTGTAGCGCTCGTACTCCTGGAGCCGGCGGACGAGCTCGGCCCGGGGGTCCTCTTCTTCCTCTTCCTGGGCCTGGGGCCGCGGCAAGAGCATGCGCGACTTGATCTCGGCCAGCATGGCGGCCATGACCAGGTATTCCGCGGCCACTTCCAGGCGCAGTTCCTTCATGAGGGCGATGTAGTCCATGTACTGCCGGGTGATCTCGGCCACTGGAATGTCGAGGATGTCGAGGTTCTGGCGCCGGATCAGGTAGAGCAGCAGGTCCAGCGGGCCTTCGAAGGCCTCGAGCACCACTTCCAGGGCATCGGGCGGGATGTAGAGGTCACGGGGCAGTTCGGTGACGGCCTCGCCGCGCACCACGGCCAGCGGGGGAGTCTCCGGTGCGAGCGCCTCGGCCACCTGGACGGGAGGTCGGTCAGACATGACGGGACTCGAAGCGTGGCTGCGGCATCAGGGCGAATCTAACCACAGAACGCCCGCCGAGAAAACCAGAAGATGGAACTCTGTGCCACGAAACCCGCGAAATCCACGGAAACAAACTTCATTAACATACAGATACAAATGATTATGGATGCTCATCATTAATTATTCACCATAATTCACAGACCTTTATGTAGCCGCTCCAATGCATCTCCAATGCATCCTATAAGTTCAATCAAATATATCTCATATCAATTTGTTTTATTGGTAAAATAATAACAAAAACAATTTTACGGGTTTCGTGGATTTCGTGGCTATCTCCCAGTCACTTGTAATTCAGTCCCATGGCCTCCCGGACCTCGGCGAGAGTCTCGCGGGCCACCTCGCGTGCCTGCTCGCAGCCTTCCTCGATGACGTTGCGTACGGTGGCCGGATCCTTCTCGAACTGTTCCGCCCGCTCGTGGATGGGGGTGAGTTCGGCCCGGATGGCGTCGATAACCGGTTGCTTGCAGTCCAGGCAGCCGATGCCGGCCGAGGTGCAGCCCTCGCGTACCCAGCGGCGGGTGGCGTCGTCGCTGTAGACCATGTGGAACTGCCAGACCGGGCAGAGGTCCGGGTTGCCCGGGTCCGTGCGCCGCACCCGGGCCGGGTCGGTGGGCATGGTCCGGATCTTGCGCTCGACCTGGTCGAGCGGTTCCCGCAAGG
>RFHK01000079.1 GCA_003695825.1 Gammaproteobacteria bacterium
CTGGGCCAGGAAGAAACCGAGGGTCGGCCATGGAACTGGCACAGCCGGCGCAGGCGTACATAGAGCGCGTGCACGAATATCCTCGGGCTGAAGGCATCCGGGCCGACCAGGCGCCCCTGGTGCTTGATGCGCAGCGGGCTGCAGAGCTGTACCCGCAGGGCTCCCCCGGGGTAAGGGGGGAAAGAGTCGAGCGGTTCGGGGTCGAGGCGCCTGAGCGCATTCCATCCGGGACGCAGCACCGGTTCCCAGCGTCCACCGTGCCATTGGCTCACCGACCAGAGGCGAAGCCGGTTGCGCCGTCCCGCGATTCCGCCCTCCCCCGCCCGTTGCAGGGCACGGACCACCAGGGGCAAAGCCGCGCAGGCCTCGCCGATGAGGGTCAACTCGATCACGGCCCCGTCACGGCTCCGGCGCCCGCGTCCGGCATCGGGGACGAACAGCACGAAAGGATGGGGTGCATGGGTCGTCACGCCCTGCCCCGCCGCCGCGACGGCCGTCTCGAAGAGCCTCTGGTAGAGGCACTCGGATGCGAGCAGGCAGCCTCCACACTGATCCTGTCCCGTCAGGCAGACGAGCTCACGCAGGGCCCAGCCGAAGGCGCCGCGCCAGGCCGATCCCGGCCAGGGCGGTAGGGCTGCACCTGCGGGCAGGCTGAAATGGAACCGCAGCCGCGTATAGGGCGGCACTCCATCGACCGGCCGGGACACGACCGCTGCGTTGGCCGTGTTCATGTGGGCTCCTCCGCTTCGTTCCCGTTCGAGATCCTGCCCTTGCCATCCGTATCGATCAGTGCCTGCAGGGCCCGGTAGCTCTTCGGCCCGAGACGGTAGAGCTTGTACGGCATGAACAGGCGGCGCCAGCGGGAACGCCTGGGCTGGCGCAGTTCCCGCAGGTCCTGGTGCAACCCGTAATCGTCGTCGATGAGCACACGTTCCAGGACCTGGTCCTGCACGGAAAGCTGCGGGTAGAGGATCACGTCCGCCATCGGCCCTTCGCGTTCGATCCCCGGGTGAAAACGAATCACTCGGTCCATGAGGCACTCGGCGAGGAGTCCCGGGGCCAGCGTCGCGGGATCCCCCGAGGCGAAGCGAGACTCGTGGCGGAACCAGGACGGACGCACCAGGTGCAACCAGGCACGCTGGAGACGCAGGTGCCAGGGCAGTTCCGGCTCCCGCTCGACGACCAGCTGGGTGACTTCCGTCATCAGCGGTGCCGCGATCGTGTAGACCGCGAACCAGGGGACCGAGGTCGCCGCCAGCCCGTACCACTGCGCCACGGCATGGGTGTCGTAGCCGCGGAAGTGCCGGTACCGGTTGCGCAGCCGGTCGAGCGGGATCCCGACCATCCTGACACTCGAGAGGAGGTTCATGACCTCGATCACCAGTTCCAGGCGGCGCTCGGCCTGGGACTCGACCGCCCCCTTGCGGTGGGAACGCAGCACCGATTTCCCGCCCAGCGGCAGCAGGATCACCTTGTCCGCGCCGGCCGGCCGGCTCACTGCGTCGAGCACGAACTGGATCCGGTGCAAGCGGGATTCGTCCGTGGCCGGCGGAGTATCGGGAAGGCGTTCCATCGGCAGGAGGTCGGCATAATGGTGCAGCAGGTCGTCGAAACGTTCCGCCAGGAAGACGAAGGTCGGGTAGTCGAGCCGCCGTCCCGGGGTCGCACGCCGGTTGCGGCCGATGGACAGCCCGATGACCAGGATCATGGTATCGACGAACAGGCCCATGCCCAGGGAGAAGGCCCGTTCTCCGGCCAGTTTCACCTTCCGTTCGCCACCGAGCAGGCCGCGCCAGATGTCCATCACCACCTGGATGTTCTGCTGCAGGTTGCCGGCATCGTAGATCTCGAACTTCACGTCGATGGGGCGCGGATCCCCGAGTTCGCGCACGTCCCGGATGCGTTCGACCAGGCGCCCGTCTCCACAACCCGGCTTGCCGCCGAAGCACTGGCCCTCGTAGCAGTACCGGGCATCGCGTGGAAAGCCGCGGGTCTCGTAGACGGCCTGCGCGTCGAGATCGCGCAGCATGCGCCGCAGGTCGGCACGCTCGGCATAGGCGGCCACCTGCGGGATACGCTGCTTGATGGCGACCTGCTTGGCCACGCCCGAGCGTTTCGGATCGTTGACCAGGGCCAGGAGATCGGAGACCTCGTGATCGAGACGCCGGCTGAGCGAGGAGAAGTCGCGCGACATGCGCGTGAACAGGTCGGCCTGCCACATGCGCTTGGCCCAGAAGGGACCCCGCCCCTTGCCGGCCGAGCCGGCGCAGGTCCCGCCCCGGGTATTCTCGATCTGCGCCTGGCGGCGGGAATACTGCGCCAGGCGCTCCATGCGTTGCGCCAGAGTCGAGAAATATTCCCTCTGGCGCGCCAGCTGGCCGACCAGCACGTTCTGCGCCTGCATGAGCCGCTCGTTCTCCAGTCCCGCACCGCTGAAACGCTGGAAATAGAAGGTCGTGGCGAACAGGATGGACACGCCGGTCAGGAATGCATAGCCGCCGGCCTGCAACAGCCATTTCTTGCCCATGCTTCCCCAACCGGGAACGAGTGCGGGTGCGAGCGCGCCCATGGCCAGCGAGATCGCCAGCGAGAGCAGGAAGGCGACCGGCCAGGGCAGGAAGGCCTTCAGGCCGAGCGCCGTGGTCATCCAGCTGATCGCAAGAAAGATCACATAGGCCAGCTTGAGACCGGCCTGGTTCATGGCTTTGCCCCCACGGGTTCTATCCCTGGCAAGGATTTCAGCACAGGCAGCAGCAACGCGCCAAGTTGTCCGCCCGCGGCGTGCGGTCCCAGCGTCTCGCGCTGCCCCAGGGGGCCGGCCTGGGCCACGTAGGTGTAGCGATGCCCATCCTCGGTCTCCAGGGCACCGGCCAGCCAGACCCAGCGCACGGCATGTCCCGGGCCACCGGCGTTCACCGTTCCCGTCTTGGCGATGGAATAGCGCAGGTGGCGCGGGCCACCGGCACGAAAAGACGCAAGATACCGGGCCGCCGTCCCACCCAGGGACGGATCGAGCACCCCCGAGAGCACCTTCATCGCGAAGGCCCGGGCCGCCGGATGGGCCTGCAGCCAGGCCTGTGCCCGGGCACAGACCCGCCTGCGGGCCCGGCGCCGGCGGGCGAGCGCACGCTGGACCACCGGCTCCCGGCCCGGGCGCGGCTCAACCGTCTCCAGCACGGTCGGTCGGCAGGCCACCCCGAGGTGGTCGGGATCGGCCAGAGCGGCGAAGAGGCCCTGCACGGTCTGCGGGGCACCGTGCAATCGGCCCAGCGGGATATCCACGACCGGTTCGAAATCCGGCGGCGGGTGCCAGCCGAAGGCGGTCACCAGGGCGGTGGCGGCCGGCAACAGCCGGGGTATGCGCGACAGCCGTTCCATGAGGGCCAGGTTGTCGGAATGGGCGAAGGCCAGCCGGGCCTCGATGGGGGCCCGGGGATCCTTGCGGGAGGCCACGCCCGTGAAACCGTCGGCGTTGCGGAAGGCCTCGCGGTGCTGGTACGGATAGCGCCCGACGATACGCTCCCGGTGCAGGCGGTAGTAGCGCGTGTGCGGTCCATCGCCCGCATCCCCGGCCAGCAGCGCGGCCAGCACCTTGCCGACCGAGCCGATCTCGCGCACGTC
>RFHK01000080.1 GCA_003695825.1 Gammaproteobacteria bacterium
ACGAAGACCGGGTTGCGATAGGGCACGGGCCGCGTGGCGAAGGGATGAAGGTCGCCCATGACCGCCATCTGGAGCGCGCGGCCCCCCTGGACCCGGTAGACCCGGACATCGTCGAGCAGGGGGTTGGCCAGTTCGACGTAATAGCGGGCCGCCCGGTCCCGCGGGGCCTGGAGGCCCAGGCGCAACCAGTAGACGGCACGGTGGAATCCCCGGTCCAGGACCGGGTAACCGTGCCGCACCGGCAACGGGTGGAAACGTGCCTGCAGCCCGATCACCGTGTCGGGCCCGAGGCGCCCCCCGGGATCCTCGAGGAAATCGGCCGTGGCGAGCGGTGCCGCTTGCACCCGCGACACCAGGCTCGCCAACACCAGCACGAGGATTGAAAAGAACGCCCTACCCCTGTTGCGGCCTCGCCCTGTCTCCGATCGCGGCACCTTCGGATCAGCCTCCGTCGTCCCCTGTGAGCCCCCGGCGGCGCCTTCTGCCGGGCGCCTGTGCCGGTGCCTTGCCAGCCTTGGAGCGCACGCGGCACGCGTGCACTACGGTTTTATCGTCCTGCCTGAAAAATACTCCAGAGATCGATGAATCACAAGAATTTTTTACCGATTCCAAGTTTTGTTCATGAATTACATTAGATCATTGTTGTTACATCATATTTTTTCATGATATTTTACGACCGGAACGCAAACAGCGCCTGCAGGAACAGGAAACGGAATACCAATCATATGCTTCTGCCTCACCCCCTGTCTCGGCCGCCGCTCCCGAGGACGCAGGGAAAGCAGGCCGGCCTTGATCCCGGTCCATTGCCGCCGCGCCCATGCATGGTAAAGTCCCGCTTGTATCCCATCCACGCAGCGCAAGGAGTCCGTCCATGATCGAGCCCATCCCGGTCGAACACGAACGCATCTTCGCCTTTCGCCTGCGCGGGGAGGTCACGCGCGAGGAGATGCAACCCTTTCTGGCGGAGCTCGAGGAGCTGCTGCGTGAACACGGCCGCATCGCCCTGCTGCTCGAACTGCGCGACCTGAAACGCGTCGACCCGGACGCCATCCTGGAAGACACCCGCTTCGTGCTGCATCACCCCCAGGGCCTGGCGCGGATCGCCATCGTCGGGGAGGCCGGCTGGCAACACTGGACCACCCTGCTGTTGCGACCGTTCATCAGCGCCCCCCTGCGCTATTTTCCCCAGGAAGCCCTCCAGCAGGCCTGGGACTGGCTCGAAGGGGCCTTCGTCCCGCGTGCCGGGGGCATCCCCGAGGCACAGCCCTACCGCCACCTGCTCGTGGCCATGGACTTCTCGGTCAACGCCCGTCTCGCACTCGAGCGCGCCTTGCACCTGGCCGGGCACTGGCAGGCCCGTGTCAGCCTGGTCAACGTGGTGGACCTGCCCCTCTTCGTCTACGATGCCCCGGAAGACCCGCTCCTTCCTCCCCCACCTCCCGAACTCGAGGAGGAGATGACCGCCCAGGCCGAGAAGCGGCTCGCCGAGCTGCGTCGGCAACATGCCGACCGCATCGACCAGGTCCAGGTGCTCAACGGCCCCACCGCGGAACGCCTCCTGGACTGGGCCCGAGACCACGAGGTCGACCTGATCCTCACCGGTGCCCATCGTCACGGCCGGCTCGACGCCCTGCTGGGTTCGGTCTCCCGGACCCTGGTGCGCGAAGCTCAGTGCGACGTGCTCGCCGTGCGCAGCGACCGGCCCGGTTACCGGAAACTCCTCGCACCGGTCGACTTCGGCGAGACCTCCCTGTTGGCGGTCGGCCGAGCCGCCGACCTGGCACGCCGGTGTGACGCCGACCTGACCCTGTTGCACGTCATCGACTATTTTCCCGAGGACGTGCCCATGGAGTGGATCGTCCCGGAAGACATGGACCCGGAACGCTATCTCACCGAACGCGCCCGGGAGGCCCTGCAGAGGCTCTCCGTGCCCGTCGAGACCGCCCGGCTCGAGCGGGAAGTGGTACACGCGGAATACCCCGCCGGGCAGGAAATCGTGCGCTACGCGGACCGCACGCACTCCGACCTGGTGGTGCTGCCGCGGCGCGCCCGCAAGGGGCTCTTCCATCGCATCGGCCACACCACCTCGACCGTGCTCAACCGCGCCCGCTGCGACGTCCTGGTCTGCATCCGGGAGGCCACGGAACTCCCCTGAGTGCGCCGGTGTCGGCCGGGATCGTCAGACCCTCCAGTAGGCGGGCGTGAGCAGCACCAGCACGGTGAAGATCTCGAGCCGGCCCAGGATCATGGCGAAGACGGAGACGAGCTTGCCGGCGTCGCTCACGTCGGCGAAAGAGAGTGAAACGGCACCCAGGCCCGGTCCCAGGTTGTTCATGCAGGTGGCGATGGCGGAGAAGGCCGAGACCTGGTCCATCCCCGTGTGCATCATGAGCAGCATGAGCACGATGAAGGCGAAGACGTAGATCGCCAGGAACCCCCACACCGACTCCACCGTCCGGTCGGGGATGACACGACCCTCCAGGCGCACGGGGAAGATGCCACGCGGATGGATCAGCCGCCGTACTTCGCGCACCCCCTGCAGGCTGATCAGGATCACCCGCATCACCTTCATGCCGCCGGCCGTGGAGCCCCCGCAGCCGCCGATGAAACTGATGAAGATGAGCAACACCGGCAGGAAGTCCGGCCATTGCGAGAAATCGACCGTCCCCAGCCCGGTGCTGGTGATCACGGAGACCACCTCGAAGACCGCGTAACGCGCCGACTGACCGATCTCTGCATACTCGCCGCTCATGTGCAGCATGACCGCCATCAGCAGCGACACCACGGCGATCAACACCAGGAAGACGCGCACTTCCACGTTGCGGAGGTAGATGCGAGGATCGGCATGGTGGAGCGCCTGGTAGTGCACGCTGAAGTTGATCGCCCCGAGCATCATGAAAACGATGGCGACCAGTTCCACCCGGGGATTGTGAAACCAGGCCAGGCTCTCGTCATGCGGAGAGAATCCCCCGGTGGAGACGGTGCTCAGGCTGTGGGCGACGGCATCGAAGAGATCCATGCCGGCGAAGAGATAGCCGATCGCGCACAGCAGGGTGATCCCCAGGTACACGCTCCAAAGGATGCGTGCCGTCCCGGCCAGCCGGGGAGCGAGCTTCTCTTCCTTCATGGGCCCGGGGGCCTCGGCACGGTAGAGGCCCATCCCGCCGATGCCGAGCATGGGCATGACGGCCACGGCGAGCACGATCAGGCCCATGCCACCGAGCCACTGGATGTATTGCCGATAGAACAGGAAGGATCGGGGCAAGGCATCGAGCCCGTGCATCACTGTCGAGCCCGTGGTGGTGAAGCCCGAGGCCGCCTCGAAGAGGGCGTCCACGAAGGAGAGGCCGGCCAGGCGCATGAAGGGCAAGGCGCCCAGCAGGCTGAGCACGAACCAGAACAGCGCCACGATCAGGAAGCCGTCCCTGCCCTGCAGGTCCCGGACACGGTTGCGTCCGGGCAACCACAGCAGGGCACCGGCCAGCCCGATGACGACCGCGATCTCGACGAACCCCAGCAGTTCCCGGGCCTCGTCATAGATCAGTGCCACCAGCATGGGCAGGAGCAGGGTGAGGCTGAATCCCAGGCAGAACAGGCCGACGAGGGAGAGCGTGGGAAGGAAGCGCCGCATGGCTCAATGATAATGGCTGTACATCCTGCTCGCCACGCCGTCAAAAAAAGTGTGCATCGAGCCAGAGGTGCACGAAGATGCTGGCGGCATATCCCAGCGCAATGGCCGGCGTCCAGCGCAAATGACTGAAGAAGGTGTAGACGCCGCGTGCCTGTCCCATGAGCGCCACCCCTGCCGCCGAGCCGATGGAGAGCAGCGAGCCGCCGACCCCGGCCGTGAGCGTCACCAGCAACCACTGCCCCGTCGGCATGTCGGGATGCATGGAGAGCACCGCGTACATCACCGGGATGTTGTCCACCACCGAGGAGAGCAGCCCGACCACGGTATTGGCCAGGGTCGCGCTCCAGTGCCCGTACATGACCTCGGAAGCGAGCGCCAGGTAGCCGATGTATCCCAGGCCACCGACGCAGAGCACCACGCCGTAGAAGAACAGCAGGGTGTCCCACTCGGCGTGCGCGATGCGCTGGAAGACGTCGAAGGGCACCGGATCCCCATACTCTCCGTTGGCCCGCCGGCGCCGGGCCCGGTTCTTGAGGAAATAGCCGAAGAACTGGAGGTAGGCGAGCCCGGTCATCATGCCCACCATGGGCGGCAGGCCGAGGAAGTTGTGGAAGGAGACCGCCGTGACGATGGTGGCGAGGAAGAGCAACAGGATGCGGCGTGCCCCCGGTTTCATGCGCACCCGTTCGTCGGCCACCGTGGGCAGGGCGTCGGGCACGGCGAAGTGCATGAACAGTGCAGGCACGAGGAAGTTCACCAGGGCCGGTACG
This sequence comes from Gammaproteobacteria bacterium, assembly GCA_003695825.1. Classification (GTDB taxonomy): domain Bacteria; phylum Pseudomonadota; class Gammaproteobacteria; order Thiohalobacterales; family Thiohalobacteraceae; genus J048. The sequence continues at coordinate 4,402 of RFHK01000080.1, forward strand.
AATAGCCGAAAAAAGGTCCAGAACTCGACGATCCCCTTCTGCCAGACCATGAGGGTGGTGATGTCCCCGAAGGGGCTGAAGGCGCCCCCGGCATTGGCCCCGACGACGATATTGACACAGGAGGGAACCACGAAGCGCGGGTTGTTTCCGCCCACGGCCAGCACCACGGCGCACATGAGCAACGCCGTGGTCAGGTTGTCCGCCACCGGCGAGATGAAGAAGGCCAGGAACCCGGTCAGCCAGAACAGCTTGCGAAGCCCGAACCCCTTGCGGATCAGCCAGGCGCGCAGCGCATCGAACACGCCCCGCTCTTCCATGGCGTTGATGTAGGTCATCGCCACCAGCAGGAAGAGCATCAGCTCGGCATATTCCAGGATGTTGTGCCGCAATGCCGACTCGGCGGCCTCGGCCTGCCCGTGCATGACGCTGTATCCGCCGACCAGTCCCCAGATGATGCCCGAGGCGAAGATCACCGGTTTCGACTTGCGCAGCTGGGTGAACTCCTCCGCCATCACGACCAGGTAGGCGATGCAGAAGACGACGAGACTCACCCAGCCCACCCAGTGATGGGTCAGTTGCGCGGAATGGACAGACACGCCTGCTGCATCGGCCTCGGCAGGAATCGAGGTGGCAATCGTCGAGATCGCAGCAAGTAGGCCGCGAATACGTATCCAAGTCGCAACCTTGTCCATACCATCCCTGCGGCCGAACGTACGAAGAACGGCATTCCACCCATCCACCGGGATACACCCCGCCGTGAATGGGAAGGTCCCGAAGGTCACTTTGTCTCCTGGTCTTGCTCCTCCACTCGAGGTACCGTCTTGCACTCCTCGAAGACACGCACCGTGCAGTGCTTGCAGACTTCCTTGTCGAGCTTGTTGAAGATGGCATGCAATGCTGCTTGCTTCGACTGGAACACGTTGTACGGGCCGATGACATCCAGTGCCCCGGAGCTTTCAAGGGAGTCCCAGAGGCCTTGCTTGACGTGGATCAAGTAGAAGCCGCCTCCGCGCTCCCTCCGCTTTTTCGCTTCCTTGGCGAGGAGCTCGGCCCCGGAGAGATCGGCGAAGTTGATACCCTGGCAGACCAGGGCGAGGTGCTTGACTTCGGGATGTTCGCGTTCCAGGCGAAGAAGATGTTCCTCGACGTGACTGATGGATCCGAAGAACAGGGATCCATCGATCCGCAGTATGCGCAGCTGGGGACAACGCGGCAGGTCGTCCGCGCTCGAAAAGGCACGCTTGTGCAAGCGTGGATCCGGTACCCGGTCGGCGATGTTGGGCTGCGAGGTGCGCATCAAGTAGAGGACGAGGGAAAGCATGATCCCGGCGAAGATGGCGAACTCCAGTTCGAAGAAGATCGCACCGAACCCGGTCACCGCCAGGATCGCCGTCTCCTGCCTGCTCGCCTTGAGAATGTGGCGGATTTCCTTGAAATCGATCAGTCCCCATGCGACCAGGAACAGGATCCCCGCCATGGCGGCCTTGGGCAGGTAAGCGGCATAGGGAGCCACGAAGAGCATGATCCCCATCAGCAACAGGCCGGCGAACATGGCCGCCAGTGGGGTACGTGCACCAGCCTGGAAATTCAGCCCGCTTCGATTGAAAGATCCGGTAGCCACGTATCCGGAGAAGAAACTGCCGAACACGTTGGACAGTCCCTGGCCGATGAATTCCTGGTTGCCGTCCAGCCGATCCCCGGTGCGTGCAGCGAGCGCCCGGCCGATGGATACCGCCTCGGTCAGGGCGAAGAGTGTCACGGCCAACGCTGCAGGGGCGAGGTGGTTGATGTTCTCCAGCGTGAGCACTGGATGGGACAGCGGCGGAAGCGTCGCGGGCAGTGCCCCCACGGTCTCGATGCCGGTGACATCTTGCCCGAAATGGGCGTTGAGCCACACCGACACGAACGATCCGATGAGCATGGCCGCGATCATGTACGGGATGCGTGGAAACCACTTCTTCACCACGATCCCGGAGATCAGGGTCACGAGGGAGACGAGCGTGACGTACCAATTGATGTGGGACAGCTGCATGACGAAGTGATACAGAATGTCCTGCAGGTGACCGCCCCTGGGAATGGGCACGCCAAAGAAGTTCTTGAGCTGCTTCGCGGCAATGAGTATCGCCGCGCCCGCCGTGAATCCGACCACGACCGAATGGGAAATGAAGTTGACCAGTGCGCCCATGCGCGCGAAACCGAGCGTCAATTCCAGTACCCCCACCATGAACGTGAGGGTCAATGCCAGCGAGACGTATTCCTGGCTTCCCGGTTCCGCGAAGGCCGATAGCGAGGAAAACAGCACGATCGAAGCGGCAGTCGTGGGTCCGGAGACCAGCAGCCGTGACGAACCGAAAAAGGCCGCGATCATGGCCGGAATCATTCCCGCATACAGGCCGTATTCCGGGGGCATACCGGCAATGGTTGCGAACGCGACGCCTTGGGGCAGGACCACGATCGCCCCGGTGAGTCCAGCGATGAAATCGTACCGAACGTCACGCAAGGTCACATTCGGCAACCAGGACATGAACGGTGTGAAATAACGCAAAAAACCCAAGTTCATCTAGACACTCCTTGATTTTTGATGCATGATACATCAATATCGATGTTCATTGAAGTACCGATCACGCCTGCTGATCCAATCCACGATTCTCCATGCTCACTGCCGCACAGATGAAGGCCGCACGCGCCCTGCTCGGCTGGGACCAGCGGCAACTCGCCGAGGCCGCAGGGCTCTCCGTGCCCACCGTCCAGCGCATGGAGTCCAGTGACGGCAACGTGCGCGGCAACGTCGACTCCCTGGTGAAGGTAGTCGAGGCGCTCGAGGCCGCCGGCATCGAGCTCATCGCCGAGGGTGCCGCGAGCCCCGCCGGCGGCGGGCGCGGGGTCCGGCTGCGCCACCCGGACACGCCGCGGGGATCGAGCTAGGCAATGGCGGTGCCCGTCTCGCTCTGGCCGGCCCTGCCGGCACTCCCGCTCGTGATGGCCGTGACCGGTCTCTCGGCGCGCCGGCCGGCCGTGCTCCTCTTCTTCGCGCTCATGCTCCTCGACGGTCTCCTGGCGGCCGCCCTGGGCCTGGGCCTGCTCACCGGACAACTGCCGACGGTCTCGCACAGCCTCGTCACCGGCCTGCCCGGCCTGGCCTGGCACCTCCGGCTCGACCCCCTCTCCGGTTGGTTCCTGTTGCTCATCGGCCTGGTGCAGGTGGCCGTAGCACCCTACGGCCCCGGCTACGTGCGCGAGTTGCTGCCCGGGCACCGCACGCCTGGCGCCCTGGGGTTCTTCACGGCGCTCTTCCTGCTGGGGATGCAGCTCGTCGTGGTGGCCGACGACGCCTTCCTCTTCATGATCGCCTGGGAGCTGATGTCACTGAGTTCCTACGTTCTGGTCGTCTTCCACCACCAGCGTTCGGAGAACCGCCGTGCCGGGTTTCTGTACCTGCTCATGGCCCACGTCGGAGCCCTGGCGATCCTGCTCGCGTTCGGCGTGCTCGCCACCCATGGCCACGGCTTCGCCTTCGACACGCTGAGGTCCGCCGACGTCCCGCCGCTCTGGTCGACGGTCGCCTTCGTCCTGGCGCTCGTCGGTTTCGGCATGAAGGCCGGCGTGCTGCCGCTGCACGTCTGGCTGCCCGAGGCTCATCCCGTGGCCCCCTCCCACGTCTCGGCCCTGATGTCGGGCGTGATGCTGAAGGTGGCCGTCTACGGCTTCGTGCGGTTCACGTTCGACCTGTGCGGCGCGCCGGCCCTGCAGACCGGTTGGGGCGTGGCCCTGCTGACCGTGGGCAGCCTGACCGCGCTCTACGGCGTGCTGTTCGCGCTCATGCAGCACGACATCAAGCGGCTGCTGGCCTACCACTCCGTGGAGAACATCGGCATCATCTTCCTCGGCCTGGGGCTGGCGGTGATCTTCCGCGCCACCGGGCACCCGGGCGTGGCGGCCGTGGCGCTGGCTGCTGCCCTCTACCACACCCTCAACCATGCGCTCTTCAAGAGCCTGCTGTTCCTGGGCGCCGGTGCAGTGATGCACAGCACCCACGAGCGGGACATCGAGCGCATGGGAGGGCTGTTGCGGCGCATGCCCTGGACGGGCACTTTCTTCCTGGTCGGCTGCCTGAGCATCTCGGCCCTGCCCCCGTTCAACGGGTTCGTCTCCGAGTGGCTCACCTTCCAGGCCGCCCTCCAGACCTGGGTCCTCGACAGCGGCCTGTTGCGCAGCCTGCTGCCGATCGCCGCGGCCATGCTGGCCCTCACCGGCGCGCTGGCCGCGGCCTGCTTCGTCAAGGTCTACGGCGTGGTCTTCCTTGGCCAGGGGCGCAGCCGCCACGCCCGACACGCCCGGCGGGTGCCGCGGGGCATGCGCGCCGGCCAGGCCTGGCTGGCGCTGCTGTGCGTCCTGTTCGGCATCCTCCCGGTGCCCATCGTGCGGGCCCTGGGAACGATCACCGGTCCCATCCTGGGAGACGACCTGCATGCCGCCTCGGTGCAGGGCCTGCTCTGGTTGACCCCCATCTCGCCCAAGACGGCCAGTTACGGTCCACCCCTGGTGGTGTTGGCACTCGGGCTCACCTGGTGGCTGACGGCCCGCCTCCTGCGCCGCGGACGCGCGCGCGGGGTCGTCTCCTGCGAACCCTGGGACTGCGGTTTCTCGCGGCCCACACCGCGCATGCAATACACCGCAACCTCCTTCGCGCAACCCATCCTGCGGGTCTTCCGGGTGCTGTTCGACGTCGAGGAAGGCCTGGAGGAACGCGGCGGGATCCACTATCACCTGCACGTCAGGGATCGGCTCTGGCGTCTCCTCTATGAGCCGATCGGGCGCGGGGTCCTCGGTGCCGCACGCCAGGTGGCCCGGCTCCAGTCCGGCCGGCTCCGCGCCTACCTCGCCGGCTCCTTCGCCACGCTGCTGATGCTCCTGTGGGTGATCGGCCTATGAACACGGGGCTCCTCGTGCTGTTCCAGTTCCTGTTCTTCGCCCTCGCGGCCCCCCTGCTCGCGGGCTGGGTCAAGCGGGTCAAGGCCCGGCTGCAAAACCGCCGTGGCACGCCGCTCCTGCAAGGCTATCGGGAACTCTGGAAGCTGATGGGCAAACAGGCCCTGGTTCCCGATACCGCCTCGCCCGTCTACCGGATCGCCCCTTACGTGGTCTTCGCCTCGACCCTGCTTGCGGCCGCGACCCTGCCCGTGCTCGGCCCACGGCTGCCGCTGGCGTCGATGGCGGACATCATCGTGCTGGTCGGCCTGCTCGCGCTGGGGCGCTTCTTCCTTGCGCTGGCGGGCATGGACGTGGGAACGGCCTTCGGCGGCCTGGGCAGTTCACGCGAGATGTTGATTTCTTCCCTGGCCGAACCCGCCATCCTCATGGCGGTCTTCACCCTCACGCTCACGGCCCACAGCACCAACCTCGCCTCGGTGACGGACTTCCTGCTGCACTCGGCCCCGGCACTGCGCCCTTCCTTCCTGTTCGCGCTGATGGCCCTGCTGCTGGTAGGCATCGCCGAAACCGGCCGGATCCCGGTTGACAACCCGGCCACGCACCTGGAACTGACCATGGTCCACGAGGCCATGATCCTGGAGTACAGCGGCCGGCACCTGGCACTGATGGAATGGGCGGCGCAGATCAAGCTGCTGCTCTATGCCGTGCTGCTGGTCAACCTCTTCTTTCCCTGGGGGATGGATGCCCAGGGAACACCGACCGGCACCCTGGTTGCACTGACCGCCGTGACCTTCAAGCTCGCCGTGGTCGGGACGGCGTTGGGCGTGACCGAGTCGGTACTGGCCAAGATGCGCCTGTTCAAGGTGCCCCTCTACCTGGACATGGCCTTCCTGCTGGCCCTGCTCGGCCTGCTCAGCCACGTGATCCTGGAGGTCGGTAGCCGATGACGCTGCTCGCATTGCCCCTGCAGGAACAGGCGGTGTTCGTGCTGGCCGCGATGGTCCTGTTCACCTCCTTCCTGCTGCTCGCCCAAACTCGTCTGGTGACTTCCATCCACACCTTCGCCTGGCAGGGCGGGCTGGTCGCCGCGATCACCGCCCTCATGGCCTGGTCCAGCGACGCACCGCACCTGTACCTGTCCGCCGCGCTCACCCTGGGACTCAAGGCGCTGCTGATCCCCTGGATGCTGCACCGCCTGGTGCGCCGGGTGGAACTCGACCGTCACACCGAATCCCTCGCCTGGCCCGCCGCGACGCTGCTGGGCGGTGCGGGCCTGGTGCTCTTCAGCTACTGGGTGGTGCTACCCATCGAGCACCTGGAACTGGCCGCCACCCGCAACATCGTCGCCATCAGCCTGTCCGTGGTACTGCTGGGGATGCTGCTCATGGTCGCGCGCCGCCAGATCGTCCAGGAGGTGATCGGTTTCATGTCGATCGAGAACGGGCTCTTTCTCGGGGCCGTGACCACCGCCCACGGGATGCCGCTGGTGGTGGAGCTGGGCGTGGCCTTCGACGTGCTGGTGGCCGCCATCCTCTTCGGGGTCTTCTTCCTGCAGATCCGGGAGAGCATCGAAAGCCTCGACGCCGACCGACTCGACCGGCTCAGTGAACGGGAGCCCGAGGCATGAACGCCCTGCTGCTCACCCTGCTGCCGTCGGCCGGGGGCATGCTCCTGCTCGCGGCCATCGCACGCTACCGCTGGGCCGCTCCCCTGAACCTGGGCCTCTCCATCCTCGGCTTCACCGGCAGCCTGTGGCTCGCCCACGAGGTACTCACCCGTGGTCTGGTGCAGGCACCCGGGCTGCGCGTCGACGTCCTCAATGCCCCGCTGCTGGTGTTGACCGCCTTCGTGGGCATGACCACGGCCTTCTTCTCCCTGCGCTACATGGCCCAGGTCGTGCGCGCGCACCGCATCGGCCGCTCGAGCAGACGCCTCTATCACAGTCTCTACCAGGCCTTTCTCTTCACCATGCTGCTGGCACTCGCCACCGACAACCTGGGTATCCTCTGGGTCGCCGTCGAAGGAGCGACCCTGGCGACGGTGCTGCTGGTGTCGCTCTACCGCACGCCGGAATCCGTGGAGGCCGCCTGGAAGTACTTCATCCTGTGCGGCGTCGGTATCGCCCAGGCCCTGTTCGGCACGGTGCTGATCTACTTCGCCGCCCAGCAGGCGATCCCGGATCCCGCCCAGGGGCTGACCTGGTCGGTCCTCCACCAGTACGCCCCGCGGCTGCACCCCACGGTCATGAGCATCGCCTTCGTCTTCGCTCTCGTGGGCTATGGCACCAAGGTGGGCCTGGTACCCCTCCACCACTGGTTGCCGGACGCCCATTCGGAGGGCCCGGCACCCATCTCCGCACTGCTCTCGGGACTGCTCCTCAACGTGGCCCTCTATGCCGTGCTGCGCCTCAAGGTACTCGCCGACGCACCGCTGCTGGCGGCAGGGCACCCGCGGCTCACCGGGTACCTGCTCATGGGGTTCGGGCTCGTCAGTTTCCTGGTCGCCGCCTTGTTCCTGCAGCGCCAGCAGGACATCAAGCGCCTCTTCGCCTACTCCTCCATCGAGCACATGGGACTGGCGACCTTCGCCTTCGGGCTCGGGGGCGGGCTGGCCACTTTCGCCGGCCTCTTCCACATGCTGGTCCATTCCCTGACCAAGTCGTCCCTGTTCATCACCGTCGGGCACGCTACGCAGGTGGCGGGGAGCCAGCGCCTCCAGCACATCCGCGGCCTGTTGCAGACCCAGCCTGCCCTCGGGTGGGGGCTGCTTCTCGGTGCCGTGGCGATCGCCGGCTTTCCTCCCTTCGGGCTCTTCACCAGCGAGTTCCTGCTGATCTCCGCCACCCTCGATCGTTGGCCTTTCCTGAGCCTGCTGCTGCTGTCCGGCCTGGCCATGGCCTTCGCCGGTATCTTCCGCCAGCTGCATCCCGTGGTCTTCGGCGAACCCCCCGCGGCCCAACGGCCGGTCCGTGCCAGCCTGCTGCCCGTGGCCATGCACCTCTCCCTCGTTCTGTGGCTGGGCCTGTCGGTTCCACCCGTTCTGGCCGGCTGGCTGGACCAGGCCACCCACCTCCTCGCCGGGGTCGATGCGTTCGGGGGGCTGCAATGAACCGTTTCGACTGGCTCTCGGAGTACCTGGCACGCCTGGAGGACGAGCACGTCCTGGTCCACCGTGGCCACCGCGGCCTGCCACCGACCCACACCCTGCTCATCGATGCCGAGGATTGGGGCCGGGCGGCCGAGGTCGCGCACGGCCTCGGCATGCGCTGGTGCGCCGCCTGGGGAGACCCCCACCCGGCACACGTCGGCATCTTCGCCTGCCTGGAATTCCAGGGTGACTACCTGCTCCTCCAGACCGAGGTCCCCTGGGAGACGCCCGTGCTTTCCTCCCACACCCCGCATTACCCCGCGGCCAACCGGCCCGAACGCCATCTCCAGGACCTGCTCGGTGTGGCCTTCACCGATCACCCGGACGCCCGGCGCTGGACCCGGCATGCCGCCTGGCCGGAAGGTGCCTTCCCGCTACGCCCGGACTTCCCCCCGGAAGGACTCGACGCGGCCCATCCAACGCCGCCGGACGGGGACTACCCCTTCGAGGCGATCCGCGGCGCCGGCATCCACGAGATCCCCGTCGGCCCGGTCCACGCCGGGATCATCGAGCCGGGGCACTTCCGCTTCCAGGCGGTGGGCGAGAAGATCCTGCGGATGGAAGAGCGGCTGGGCTACGTGCACAAGGGGATCGAAAAACGCGCCGTGGGCATGTCTCCGGAGAGGCTCGTACGCCTGGCGGCGCGCGTCTCCGGCGATACCGCGGTGGGACATGCCTGGGCCGCCTGCCAGGCCCTGGAACGTGCCACGGGCACCCCGGTCCCCGGGCGTGCCCTCTACCTGCGTGCGCTGCTGGCCGAACGGGAGCGCGTCGCCAACCATCTCGGCGACATCGGCGCCATCTGCAACGACGTGGGCTTCGCATTCGCACAGGCCCAGTGCAGCCGCCTGCGCGAGGCCTGGCTGCGCCGCAACGCCGAGCTGTTCGGCCACCGCCTGCTGATGGATACGCTGTGTCCCGGCGGCGTACAGGTCGACCTCGATGCCCGGGGTGCGCGCACGTTACAGACCGACCATGCCGTCCTGCGCGAGGCCTTCTCCTCGCTCTACGACCTCCTGGAAGACCAGCCCTCGCTCGAGGACCGCCTGGTGGACACGGGGATCCTCACGACGGAGTCCGCCGTGGAGCTGGGCGTGGTGGGTTACGTGGCCCGGGCCAGCGGCGTGGACTTCGACCTGCGCCGGGACAATCCCTACCTCCCCTACACCGAGTTTCCGATCCCGGTGGCCGTGGCAGTGGAAGGCGACGTGGCCGCCCGGGTCCGCATCCGTGCCCAGGAGCTGCTCGCCGCGCTCGAGATCATGGACCGCCTGCTCGAGGCGCTCCCCGACACGCCCCTGCACAACGCGTTACGCGCGGTCCCGGGCGAGGCCGCCGGTTTCGGTGCCGTGGAGAGCTGGCGGGGCGAGACCCTCTGCTACGTCCGCCTCGACCCGGACGGCCGGGTGGCACGCTACTTCCCGCGCGATGCCAGTTGGCTCAACTGGCCGGCGCTGGAACGCATCGTGATGGGGAACATCGTTGCGGACTTCCCGGTCTGCAACAAATCCGTCAACGGTTCCTATTCCGGCTGCGACCTCTAGCAGCCTTTCGGGCTTGGGGAGCATGGGAGCGCAAGGGCGAATCTTCATGATTTCGAGGTGTACTGTGGATACCGCGCAAAGAGCAATCGGGGGAATCCGGACCGCTTCCCGACCGTG
>RFHK01000081.1 GCA_003695825.1 Gammaproteobacteria bacterium
AGAAGTCCACCTCGGCGGCTATGCCAGCGTGCGTTTCCGGAACCTCGCCGGCCAGTCTTCGCGCCTGGATCTTCGTGACCTGAGCCTTTTCGTGGATCGGGACCTCACACCACGCGCGCGGTTGTTCGGGGAATTCGAGTTGGGCGAGGCCCTTGTCTGGCGGCCGGGGGGGCCGACGACCCGGTCCGCCGAGTTCGACCTGGAACGGCTCTACTGGGAATACGACCTCGCACCCACCATGCGCCTGCGCCTGGGCAAGTTCCTCACCCCGGTCGGGTACTGGAACCAGGTGCACGCCGATCCACTCGTCTGGACGGTGAGTCGACCCCTGGCGACCGGGATCTCCTTTGCCCGGCATGCCAGCGGGGCATCACTGGAGGTCGGCACGGACGTGCCCGGTGGAGCGCTCGATGCGCTCCTGTTCCTGGACGATTCCCTGGCCCTGGATCCCGACCGCAGCGAACTGACGCTGGAAGGGGCGGCGCTCCACCCGTTGTTCAACAGCTTCCAGCATGGTGCAGGCCTCCATATGCGCTATGAGAGCGAAGACGACCGTTGGCAACTGGGGCTGTCCTTCGCGAGTTATCACATGCGCGGGCTGCGGGAGCGCAAGCATCTCGCGGGACTGGATCTCCAGTACCGGACCTCCTCCCTCGAGCTCTCTTCGGAATTCGACTACCGTGCGAGCCAGGGGCACCACGAGGCCGACGAGTGGGGAGGATACGTGCAGGCGGTGCGCCGGGTCTGCCGAGGATGGCACCTCATCGGCAGGTATGAGTACTTCCGGATGGCTGCACCGGCACACCGGGTTCGCCTGGGGATACTGGGCCTGGCCCGGCGTCTCGTCCGGCACCAGGTGGTGAAGTTCGAGTACCGGCAAGGGGCCGACAATGCACACGTGGCACCGGACGGTTGGCTGGCTTCCTATGCCATCCTGTTCTGAGGCGGTGGCGATGCGCTGGATCCGGTGGCTGGGATTCCTGGCAGGACTGACGCTCACCCTGGGCGCCGCCGCGGCTGCTCCCGAGCCTGCCCTGGCGATCGTGACCCATCCCGGCCTGGAAGGCATAGCCCCGCGGTTGAACGTGTTGGCCCGGATCTTCCGGCGTCGCCAGCGCATCACGGCTTCCGGTGGTCCGCTGGTACCGGTCAATCTTCCGGTGAAACATCCCTTGCGGCGGCTGCTGTCCCGCAAGCTCTTCCATCGCGACCCGGAAGGCATGCGTGCATTCTGGGACAGGCAGTATTTCCACGGTATCCTTCCTCCCCCTGTGCTCGGCTCGCAGGAAGCCGTCCTCCGGTTCGTCCAGCGTACCCCCGGCGCCCTCGGTTACGTGGCACGCTGCCGGGTCGATTCCCGGGTCCGGGTATTGATGGTCCTACCCTTGACAGGATTGAGTGACCGGGACTATGCCCGACTCTGTCGCCGCCCTTAGCAGCCTGCAAAATTTGCAGGCTCCTGCAGGAATTGCAGGAAAAGAAGGGAGGCAGCGCCCGCCGAAAATTCTATAAAAAATAATAAAATCAACAACATGTGATCCTGGCATGGATCCTGACATGTCTCCGGCAGGTCAGTTGGCTGGAGACAGGACGATGTCCCATTCCCATACGAACCCACCGGTCCTTTCCCCGGGGGAGATACGCCCCCTGTTGCTGGAAGCCCCGGACGGCCTTCGTTTGCGTCTCTGCGAACGCCCCGGGTACCAGCGGCGGCGCCTGGAACGCTTCGTGCGGATCCTCTTCGCCAGGCATTACGGGGCACGGGTGAATGACTTCTCGCCCTTGCTGTTCGCTCTCGAGAGCGGATCGAGGCTGATCGGCGTCGTGGGGGTACGCGAGGCCACCGCCGGAAGGCTGTTTTCCGAGCACTACCTCGACCGGCCGGCCGAACAGATCGCCAGCGAGCACGCCGGCGTGCCGGTTGCGCGCGGCGAACTGGTCGAGGTCGGCAACCTGGCCCTCGCCCAGCCCGGGCAGGCCCGATTGGTGATCGCCGCCATGACCGGCTTCCTCTACGGGGCCGGGTTTCGCTGGGTCCTGTTTACGGCCGTGGCCCCGCTGTTCAATGCCTTTCGTCGCATGGGGCTTGAGCCCGTCGACCTGGGACCGGCCCGCCCCGAACGCTTGCCCGGAGGCGGTCGAACATGGGGCAGCTATTACCGGCAGTCCCCGCGGGTCTGCCTGGGCAGCATCGACCAGGGGTATGCCCGCCTGGAGCCCTGTCTCGCAGCCCATCCCTCCCGTGTCTACCGGTTGTGGCTGGAGGCACGTGTACTGGGGATGAAGTATCACCTGAATCAGTCAACGGTGGAGTCGATGTCATGAAAACACTCGTCCGTTCGATCGGATGGCACGCCAACCTGGCCCCCGAGCGGTGCGCTCTGCTTGGGGACCGGGGAGGCGTGCGTTACGCGGAACTTCCCGAACAAATACGGTGCTGCAGCGAGGCCTTGCCCGGGCAGGTGGTGGGGCTGCTGATGGAAAACGGCCCGGCCTGGATGATCGCGGACCTGGCCCTGGGTTGTTCCGGTCGTACCTGTGTCCCCCTGCCACCTTTCTTCAGCCGACGACAACTCGGCCACGTGCTGGAGGACGCCGGTGTCGATTGCGTGGTCACCGATCGGCCGCGCGAGATCGGTAACCTCCTGCCCGAAGCCCGGCAGAGCCGGCTCCGGATCGGAGACGAGACCCTGTACTGCTTCCGGCGTACGCTGCCTGTCCGTCCCGATCTCGAAGGCGTCGCGAAGCTCACCTATACCTCCGGGACGACGGGCACGCCCAAGGGCGTGTGCCTGGAGAACGAGACCATGATGCGCGTGGTGGAATCGTTGCGCTGGGCAGTGGGTGCACGGGAAGGCGACCGGTTCCTGTCCCTGTTGCCGTTGGCCACGTTACTGGAGAACCTGGCGCTCTATGTGTCTCTCTCGGTGGGTGGCATGGCCTGTCTGCCGCGACTTTCCGATCCGGGTCTCTCCATGACCGGGATGTCGGCCCGGGCACTCACCGGATTGATCGAACGTTCCCGTCCCAATTTCCTGGTGCTCGTGCCTCAGCTGTTGCGCCTGCTGGTGAGCGCGGTGGAGTCGGGCTGGCCCACGCCTCCGAGCCTGAGATTCATCGCCGTCGGCGGTGCGGCCGTGTCCCAGCGGCTCCTGGAGCGTGCACTGGCGCTCGGCTTGCCCGTCTACGAGGGATATGGACTCTCGGAGGCGGCATCGGTCGTGTGTCTGAATCGGCCGGGCGCCCGGCGAGTCGGTAGCGTGGGCAGGCCCTTGCCGCATGCCGAGGTCCGCATCGCCGACGACGGCGAGGTGCTGGTGCGGGGCGGGCTGTTTCGCGGTTACCTGGGGCAGCGTCCGCATGGCAAGGCCTGGTGGCCCACGGGTGATCTCGGTTATCTGGACGACCAGGGATACCTGTATCTGAACGGGCGCAAGCAGGATCGCTTCACCACCGCCTTCGGTCGCAACATCTCCCCGGAATGGGTGGAGCGTGAGCTGACGGTCTCGCCGGCGATTCGCCAGGCTTGTGTCCACGGCGAGGGGCGTCCATTCGTCAGCGCCCTGATCGTACCGGCACCCACGGCCACGCTGCACGCCGTGGAACAGGCCGTCGCGGAGGCCAACGCGCGGTTGCCGGAATATGCCGCCGTGCGCCGCTTCGTGATTCGCAGCCGCCCGTTCAGCCTGGTCGAAGGCGAACTCACCCCCAACGGGCGTTTGCGTCGCAGGGTGATCCTCGCGCGCCATGCCGAGGATTTCGAACGAATCTACGAGGAGAACGAAGATGCCGTTCTATGACGAACTGCTGGATGCCACGCGAGAGGCCCGCGAGGCATTCCTGGCCATACCGGCCCTGCGGCTCGGCTGCGAAGGCCGCGTGAGCCGCGAGGCCTATCTCGCCTTCCTCGGGCAAGCCTATCACCATGTCCGCCACACCGTGCCCTTGCTCATGGCCTGCGGGTCGCGCCTGCCTGCGCGACTGGAATGGCTGCGTGCGGCCGTGGGCGAGTACATCGAGGAGGAGATGGGCCATCACGAATGGATCCTGGGAGACATCGAGGCCGCCGGCGGGGATGCCCGGGCCGTCGCCAGGGCCTGGCCTCATCCCACCACGGAGCGCATGGTGGCCTATGCCTACTACACGGTCGATCGCTGCAACCCGGTGGGCTTCTTCGGCATGGTACTGGTGCTCGAGGGAACCAGCGTGCAACTGGCCACGCGTGCAGCGGATGCCCTGCAGGCCCGACTCGGTCTTCCCGACCGTGCCTTCACCTACCTGCGCTCCCACGGCGCGCTCGACCAGGGGCACCTGCAGACCTATGCAAATCTCATGAACCGCCTCGAAGAAGAGGCCGATCGTGAAGCGGTGATCCATGCCGCACGCATGTTCTATGGACTCTACGGCGATGTCTTCCGGGCATTGCCGGTGGACGAATCGGAAGCAGGGAGGGTATCGGCATGAAAATCAGAATCGTCGTGTTGCTGCTGTGTCTGTTCGGGATGGCGGCCGCCCGGGCGGAAGCGGGCTTCGAGGCCCGCTTGCAGGCCCTGCAGAGGGCCTGGGCCCAGGCCAATTATCAGACCCCGAAAGAGAAGGTCGATGCGGCCTTCGCGCGGCTCGATCGGCAGGCCCGGGAACTGGTGCAAGCCTACCCCGACCGTGCAGCGGCCAAGCTGTGGGAAGCCATCGTCCTGGCCAGCCGGGCCGGCAAGGTGGGAGGCTTCCATGCCCTGGGCTGGGTACGCCGCGCCCGAGACCTGCTGCTGGAGGCGGCGCGATCGAAGGATCCCGGAGTGCTGGGCTCCGTCTATACCACGCTGGGCAGCCTCTATTACAAGGTGCCCCGCTGGCCGCTCGCCTTCGGTGACCGCGACAAGGCACGTGCCTACCTCGAGAAGGCCGTGCAGCTCGCTCCAGAGAGCATCGATGCCAACTACTTCTATGCAGATTTCCTGGCTTCCGAAGGACAGTATGCAGAGGCCATGCGCTACGCCCGCAAGGCCCTGGCGGCACCACCCCGTCCGGGACGCCCGCTCGCGGATGCCGGACGGCGCGCAGAGGTTCGTCACCTGATCGACCGGTTGCAGCAACGGCTCGCGGCCGCAAGGGGAGGGACGTCATGAGGTTGAACGGTGCACGCATCCTGTTGACCGGTGCCGCCGGGGGACTGGGCAGCGCGCTGGCCCGCCGCTTCGCCGCACGCGGTGCTCGGCTGGGCCTGGTCGATCTGAACCCGCAACCGTTGCGGTCCCTGTGCGAGGAACTGCAGGCCGGGAACGGCTCGGTCGAGGGCATCGATGCGGACCTGTCTCGAGCGGAAGGCCGGGAGGCCGTTGTACGCTGGGTGGAACGAGCCTGGCAGGGTGGCGTCGACGTGCTCGTCAACAAC
>RFHK01000082.1 GCA_003695825.1 Gammaproteobacteria bacterium
ACCCTACATGGCCCGGCTCGGCGTGCCCTACCACTACCTGCGCGAGCCCCTGATGGAGCGGGCCCGCCGGCACATGGACAAGGATTCCTACTGCAGTTTCTGTGCCCGCATGAAGCGGGGCCTTTTCTACAGCCTGGCCCGGCGCGAGGGTTACAACGTGCTCGCCCTGGGCCAGCACCTCGACGACCTCGCGGAGAGCTTTCTCATGTCGGCGTTCTACGGCGGGCGGCTACAGACCATGAAGGCCCATTACGTCAACGATGCCGGGGACGTGCGCATCATCCGTCCGCTGGTGACGGTACGCGAGCGCCAGCTGGCCGACTTCGCCGCGCGGGCGGCGCTGCCCGTGGTCCCCGACAGCTGCCCGGCCTGCTTCCGCATGCCCACCGAGCGGGCCCACATGAAGGCCCTGCTGGCGGGCGAGGAGGCCCGCAATCCGCGGCTGTTTCGGTCGTTGCTGACGGCGATGCGGCCGCTGATGGATGCCGAGGGCGCCCGGCGCGTGGCCGCCCTGGCGCGGGAGACGAAGAAGCGGCGTGGCTGAGCGGCGCGCGCGCCTGGCCCTGGCGCTGGTGCGGGCCTGCGCCCGGCTGCCGCTGCCGCTCGCCCATGCCCTGGGTGCGGCGCTCGGGTGGTTGCTGGCCCGGGTGCCGAACCGCACCCGGCGCGTGGCGGCGATCAACCTCGCCCGCTGCTTCCCGGAGCTGTCGCCGGCGGCCCGCCGGCGGCTGCTGCGCCGCAGTCTGGTGGAGGCGGGCAAGACCCTGACCGAGGTGGGTGCCCTGTGGACCTGGCCGCGGGAGGCGCTCGCGCCGCTCGTGCGCGAGATCCGCGGGCGGGAGGCGGTCGATGCCGCCCTGGCGGCCGGCCGGGGCGTGATTCTCGCCACGCCCCACCTGGGGAGCTGGGAGATGGCGGGGCACGTGTGCGGGATGGAATGGGGCATCACCAGCCTCTACCGCCCGCCCCGCCTGCAGGGCGTGGAGGCCTTCATGAAGGCGGGCAGGGAACACCTGGGCGCCCGCCTGGTGCGCACCGACCGGCGCGGCGTGCGCATCCTCTACGAGCGGTTGCGGGCCGGGGGCGTGGTCGGCATCCTGCCGGACCAGGAGCCGGGGCCGGAGGGCGGCGTCTTCGCGCCCTTCTTCGGTCACCCCGCCTGGACCATGGTGCTCCTGCCCCGCCTGGCCCGGCGCACGGGTGCGGCGGTCTTCGTCGGCTATTGCGAACGCCTGCCCCGGGCGCGGGGTTACCGGTTGCACATCCACCCGGTGGACGCGGCCGCGATCCGGGACGCGGACCCGGGGACGGCCGCCGCCGCGCTCAACCGCGCGGTCGAGGCCTGCGTGCGCGCCTGCCCGGAACAGTACCAGTGGGGCTACCGCCGCTTCCGGACCCGGCCCCCGGGCGAGCCGCCCTGGTATTGACGGCCTCACTGCCGGCGGCCGAACCGGCCGCTGATGAACTCCCAGGTGCGCACGATGTGCAGGATGTCCGTGTCCTTGCGGATCTCGGGCGGGAAGGGCGGGAAGGGGGCCGCCAGCCGCACGATGCGGATGGCGGCCTCGTCGAGCACCCGGTAGCCCGAGGGTTTCCGGATGGTGATGTTGTAGATGCTGCCGTCGGCGCGCAGGGCCACGTCGAGGATGAGCGACCCGCTCAGGCCGCGGCGGCGGGCCTCGTCGGGGTAGTTCAGGTTGCCGATGCGTTCCACCTTGGCGACCCAGGCGTTCATGTAGGCCGCGTAGCGGTACTGGCGGGTGCTGGCGGAGATGAAGGTCTCGCGCGGCTGGTGCGAATAGGCCTTGAGTTCCTGGCGCAACTGGGCCTCGAGGTTGATCAGTTCCCGGCTGCGCTCGAGCAGGCGCTCGGGGTCCGGGACGGGCTTCGGGGCCGGTTTCGAGGGCCGTTGCCGGGATACGGGCACGGGGCGCTGGGCCTTCCGTGCCACGAGCACCGGGGGACGGGGCCGCGGCGGGCCGCCCGTCGGCCTGGGGGCCACCGCGGGCAGGGCCCGCTGCGCCTGCTGGAAGCGGACCCGCCGGCGGGTGTTGCCGGCCCCCTGCTGGCTGTGCTCGGCGAGGTAGTCGGCGTGCCGGGGGGGTGGGGAGGGGCGTTGCGGGACCAGTTCGACGTCGAGCGTCTCGGAGGGCGCGGCGTGGTCGGCCTGTTCGAAGTCGAAGGAGACCCCGAGCAGGACCAGGGCATGGAAGGCCGCGGCCAGCAGCAGGCTGACCAGCAGGGACTCGTTCCCGGCGCCCGGGCCGGTCAGGGTGGGCGAGATGTCCGTGTTCATCGGCTGCTTCGTTCAGACCCGCGGGACGCCGCGGGGGTTTCCGCGAGCACATGCAGGGTTCGTTCCGGCGCCAGCCGCCGCAGCCGCCGCGCCATGGCGGGCGAGGCCTCGAGCGTCCCGTCCGGCGCCACCAGCAAGACCTGGGTGACGCCCAGGCGCCGGGCGATGGCCGGCCAGTGGCCGGCCCCTGCCACGAACAGGGCCGTGGCCGCGGCGTCCGCCAGCGCCGGGTCGGTGGCGATCACGGTCACCGAGAGGGCGCCGGTGGCCGGGTAACCGGTGCGAGGATCGATCAGGTGATGATAGCGCCGCCCGTGCCAGACGAAGAAGCGCTCGTAGCTGCCGGAGGTGAACACGCATTCGCCGTCGGCCACCTCGACGGCACCCAGCACGGCGCCGCGCCGCTGCGGGTCGCGGATGCCGATGCGCCAGGGTCGGTCACCATGCCGGCCCAGGACCTGGAGGTCGCCGCCGGCGTCGATGACGGCGTCGTGCGCGCCGCCCCGGCGCAGCAGCCGGGCCACCTCGCCGATGGCCCAGCCCTTGGCGAAGCCGCCGAAGTCGAGCGCGACGGCCGGGTTGCGGCTGCACAGGCGCCCGGCCGCGTCCCGGTAGAGGTCGGTCATGCGCGGTCGGGCGGCGACCAGGGCCCGGATCCGTGCCGCCGGCGGCGGGTGGTCGGGATACCGCTCCGCGTGGAAGCCCCACAGGGCGATCAGCCGGCCGATCGCCGGGTTGAAGAGATGGTCGCTGGCCACGGCCAGGCGGGTGGCGGGGCCCAGCAGGGGGGCGACCACCTTGGGAACGGGCAGGCAGCGCCCGGCGGCGAAGGCCCGGTTGAGGCGCGTCACCGGGCTTTCCTCCCAGGCGTGCCAGTCGTGGTGACGGCGCCGGAAATCGGCCTCCACGGCATCGAGCAGGCGGGCCGCCCGCGCCGGGGGCACGTCGTAGAGGCTGACCTCCACCAGGGTGCCGAGCGCGAGGAAGGTCCGGCGCACCTCCGGGTGCGGCTTCTGGCACCCGGCGAGCACGAGTACCAGCAGGACGGCGAGCGGGAAGGTGCGACGCGCCGGCCTCACGGGCGGGACCGCTCCAGGGCGTCGAGCAGCGTCCCGGCGATGTCCAGCCCCTCGAGCCGGTCCAGTTCGCGGATACAGGTGGGGCTGGTCACGTTGATCTCGGTGAGGTGCCGGCCGATCACGTCGAGCCCCACGAAGCGCTGGCCCAGGGCCTCGAGGCGCGGGGCGACGCGGGCGCAGATCTCCCGGTCCCGCGCCGAGAGCGGCACGCTCTCGCAGCGCCCGCCGACGGCCAGGTTGCCGCGGTGGTCGCCGCCGCTCGGGATGCGGGCCAGGGCGTAGGGCACGGGCTCCCCGTCGATCAGCAGAATGCGCTTGTCCCCCTCCCGGATCTCGGGGAGGAAGCGCTGCACCATCACCGCCTCGGTGCCGTGGCGCGTGAGGGTCTCGAGGATCACGTTGGTGTTCGAGTCACCCTGGGCGATCGCGAACACCGAGGAACCGCCCATGGCGAACAGCGGCTTGAGGATGACGCGGCCGTGGCGCGCGATGAAGGCCCGGATGCGGTCGGGGTCCCGGTCCACCAGGGTCGGGGGGATGAGGTCGGGGAACCAGGTGATGTAGAGCTTCTCGCTGACCTCGCGCAGGCCGTGGGGGTCGTTGACCACCGGCACGCCGGCGGCCTTGACGTGGTCGAGCATCCAGGTGAGGGCCAGGTACTGCATGTCCACCGGCGGATCCTTGCGCATCAGCAGCAGGTCGACGTGCTGCGGATCCAGCGGCACCGTCTCCGCCGGGCCGGCCTCGTACCAGTGCCGGGGATCGTCCCGGACCTGGACCGGCGTGAGCCGCCCCAGGGCACGATCCCCTTCCAGCCACAGGTCCCGGGGGCCGAGCACGAAGCACTGCCAGCCGCGCGCCTGGGCGGCCAGGAGCATGGCGAAGCTGGAGTCCTTGGCAGGCTGGATGGATCCCAGCGGATCCATGAGCATGGCCAGGCGCAGGCTCATCGGGCCTCGCGGTGCTCGGCCAGTTCGCGGGCCGCCGCCAGCAGGGCGAGCCGCGCGATCACGCCGTAGGTATAGAAACGGTTGGGCTCGGCGTCCGGGTCGCGGGCCCGGTCGGGCGTGTTGCAGGACTCGTGGAAGGCCAGCGGCTCGAAGTGCATGCCCGGTGCGTTGAGATTCTCGTCGGGACCGCGCTCGGTGTGCACGCGGTAGAAGCCGCCGACCACGAAGTGGTCGATCATGTAGACCACGGGCTCGGCCACCGCCGCCTCCGGTCCCCAGGTCTCGTTGCTGTAGACGCCTTCCTGCAACAACAGCCGCGTGACCGGCGCACCGCCCTTCATCGATTGCAGGCGCGTGCGCTGGCGGCGGTTGAGACGGCGCACCTCCTCGGCCGAGCGGACCGAGAGGATGGCCATGCCGTAGGTGCCGGCATCGGCCTTGATGACCACGAAAGGCGGGCGGTTGATGCCGTATTCGTCATATTTCCGTCGGATGTCCGTCAGCAACTTGTCGACGTTCTCCTCCAGGCAGCGCTTGCCTTCGGCGTCGCGCAGGTCGAGTTCGCCGCAGTTGCGGAACAGCGGGTTGATCAGCCAGGGGTCGAGGTCGACGAGGCGGGCGAACTCGCAGGCCACCTCGTGGTAGTGGGAGAAGTGGCCCGACTTGAGGCGGTGCGCCCAGCCCAGCGCCGGCGGCGGGAACATCATCTGCTCGATGTCCTCGAGGATCGCTGGTACGCCGTTGATGAGGTCGTTGTTGAGCACGATGACGCAGGGGTCGAAGTCGGCCAGGCCCACGCGCCGGCCGCGCCGCACGAGCGGTTCCTGCACCAGGCTCCGCCCCGAGGGCAGGTCGAAGGTGGCGGGCGCGGTGAGGTCCTCGCGCAGCGAGCCGATACGTACCACGTAGCCGGCCTTCTCGATGATGTCGTGCAGGGTGGCGAGGCTCTCGAGGTAGAACAGGTTGCGCGTGTGGTCCTCGGGAATCAGCAGTACCTGGCTGGCGGTGTCGCAGACCTGCTCCATCTTGGCCTGGAAGGCCTGCACGCACAGGGGCAGGAAGGCCGGATTGAGGTTGTTGAACCCGGCCGGAAAGAGGTTGGTGTCCACCGGGGCGATCTTGAACCCGGCGTTGCGCAGGTCCACCGAGGCATAGAGCGGTGCCGGGGTCTGGCGCCACTGGCTGCGCAGCCAGGCCTCGATGCGGCTCTGCTCTTCCAGCAGGCGGGCCTCGATCTCGTGCAGGGGTCCGCTCAGGGCCGTCTGCAGGTGCGGGACGTGTGACAGCGCGGGGCTCGCCATAAAGTTTTGGGGGGTACCGGACGCTACTAGGGCAGTAGGAGATGGACTGCATATGATAGTCCATGCGGCTGTCGGGTGCGAACACCGGGCCGGGCGTGGTGCAAACGGTGGATTCCCGACCGTTTGTGTGCTAACAATCCGTGCACTGCCTCGCAGAACACGGGTGAGAGACAGATAAGGAAGGATCCATGGGGGAAGCTGTGGAAACCGCGAGCACCC
Source organism: Gammaproteobacteria bacterium (assembly GCA_003695825.1). Lineage (GTDB taxonomy): Bacteria > Pseudomonadota > Gammaproteobacteria > Thiohalobacterales > Thiohalobacteraceae > J048. The sequence continues at coordinate 5,846 of RFHK01000082.1, forward strand.
GCCAGGATACCCTCGAGGGCCTGCGGGTGATGATCATCGACGACAGCAAGACCATTCGCCGAACCGCCGAGACCCTCTTGAAGAAAGCCGGGTGCGAAGTCATCACCGCCAACGATGGCTTCGAGGCGCTGGCCAAGATCGCCGACCACAAGCCCGACATCATCTTCGTCGACATCATGATGCCGCGGCTGGACGGCTACCAGACCTGCGCGCTCATCAAGCACAACCGCGCCTTCCGCGACACCCCGGTGATCATGCTCTCGAGCAAGGACGGCCTCTTCGACCGTGCCCGGGGGCGCATCGTGGGCTCCGAGCGCTACCTGACCAAGCCCTTCTCCAAGGAAGAACTGCTGGGGGCGATCCGGGAATACGCCGGCGGTTGAGGCTGCCCGCCGCACCCGGCCGACGCATCGGTTCATCCACGCCTGCCCGGTCGTCTGCGTCCTGGCGCGAGGAATGTTGGCTCGTATATTGCAAAATCGATAGCGGGCAGGACATGTGCTTCGACAACAGGGGTTCGCAGTGGTTTTCGTGCGATTTTTGCGAGCATCCGGTGGATCCCGCCCGCATCCGGCTCCGCCATCCTCCGGAATCCCCGGTGCAATCGGCGGGCTAAACAAATCCCCGGGATGGGCGATATGCCCCGTGAAGGGCCAGGCAGGACCCGAAAGGAAGCCAGTGACACAGTAAGGAGTGAAGCATGGCACGCATCCTGATCATCGACGATTCGCCGACCGAGATCCACGTGCTCAAGGGCATGCTGGAGAAGAACGGGTTCGAGACGCTCACCGCCGACAGCGGCGAGCGGGGCATCGAGCTCGCCAAGTCGGAGAAGCCCGATCTCGTGCTGATGGATGTGGTGATGCCGGGGCTCAACGGCTTTCAGGCCACGCGCCAGCTCTCCCGTGACGAGGAGACCCGGGACATTCCCATCATCATCTGCACCACCAAGGACCAGGAGACGGACAAGGTGTGGGGCAAGCGCCAGGGGGCCAAGGACTACATCACCAAGCCCGTCACCGAGGAAGAACTCGTCGAGAAGATCCGCCTGACGCTGGGCGCGGTCTGAACCGCCTCACCAGAGGAGAGGAACCATGAAGTCGAGCTCCGGGGGAAGCCGGGCCTATGCGCTGCTGAGGTCGATCGAATCGCAGGTCCGTGAACACGCCGCTCCCCTGCCCATCGAGGTGGAGGTGCGCGAGGACTGGGTGGGCATCGGTTTCCGCGTCGGTGACCAGCGCCTGCTCGCCCCCCTGGGCGAAGTGGTCGAGATCCTCACCCACCCCGCGCTCTCTCCCGTGCCCGGTACCCGCCGCTGGGTGCGCGGCATCGCCAACGTGCGCGGCAACCTGCTGCCGATCATGGACCTGCGCGGCTACCTCGAGGGCAGGCCCACGCCGCCGGGGCGGCGCAGCCGCGTGCTGGTGATCGACCACCGGGGGGTCTACTCGGGGCTGGTGGTCGACGAGGTCCTCGGCCTGCGCCACTTCCTGCCCGAGGAACGGGTGGCCTCGGTCGAGGTGCCCGAGGCCTACCGGCCCTACGTCGAGGGCGGCTTTCTCGTCGGGGACGAATCCTGGGGAATCTTCAGCCTGCGCCGGCTGGCGGAGACCCCGCAGTTCTTGCATGCAGCCATCTGACCGGGCGTGGCGCCCGACAGGGAACGAGTGACACTGTCAGGAGACGAGTGATGAGTACAGCGAGCGTCAAGGGAAGCCAGGGCAACCGCATGATGATCCTCCTCGGGATCCTCATGATCGCCGCGGTCGTCGCCATGGTGGGCGTGTTCAGCTACGTGAACCAGGAGACGGCCTTCGACAAGGAGCGCATCGGCTATGCCAACGAGCAGCAGGTGCTCTCCCAGCAGATCGCCAAGTACGGGCTCGAGGCCACCTCCGGGAACGCCAAGGCCTTCGACCAGGTCGTGCAGAAGCGCAAGCGCTTCGTCGCGCTCCTCGGCCACCTGCGCCGGGGCAACCCGCAGACGGGCCTGCCCGGGATCGGCAAGGGCAGTGCCCTCGATCCCGCGCTCACCGGCATCGAGAAGCGCTGGAAGGCCTTCAACGGGACCCTTGAGACGGTGCTCGGCGGCAAGGAACTGGTGCTGTCCGTCAAGGAGGCGGCCTCGGTCATCAACGAATTCATGCCCAAGCTCCTGCAGCACTACGACAAGGTGGTCAACATCCTGGTGCGCCGGCACACCAGTCCCGAGCAGGTGCGCGTGGCCAGTCGCCAGCTGATGCTCGCCCAGCGCATCGTCAACAACATGAACAAGGTCCTCGCCGGCGAGCACGCCGAGGCCGCCATCGCCCAGTTCGAGAAGGACACCGAGGAGTTCGGCAACGTGCTCGAGGGCGAGATCCGCGGCGGCGGCAAGGTGAAGAAGATCGCCAGCAAGGATGCCCAGGCCAGCCTGCGCGAGATCGCCATGCTGTTCAGCTCGGTGAGCGACTACGTGGGCGAGGTGCTCGACAACGCCGAGGAACTGCTGCGCCTGCAGAAGGCCGCCCGTGACCTCGCCGGCCAGTCCGATGCGCTCTTCGCCGCCAGTGCCGCCTTCGGCAAGGCCGTGGAGTCGCAGGCCGCGGCCCGGCCCCTGCGCGAGGTCCATGCCTACGCCTTCGGCGCCGTGGCGCTGGTGTGCCTGATCCTGCTGGGCTGGAACCTGAAGCGCCAGGCCGACCGGCGGGCCAAGGCCGAGGAACAGCGGGCCGAGGCCGAACGCCAGGCCAACGAGAAGAACCAGAAGGCCATCCTGCGCCTGCTCGACGAGATGAGCAACCTGGCCGACGGCGACCTGACCCAGTACGCCACCGTGACCGAGGACTTCACCGGCGCCATCGCCGACTCGGTGAACTACACCATCGATGCCCTGCGCGAGATGGTGACCACCATCAACACCACGGCCGAGCAGGTCGAGTCCGCGGCCGAGCAGACCAAGGCCACGGCCGTCAGCCTCGCCGAGGCCAGCGAGCAGCAGGCCCAGGAGATCACCTCGGCGGTGACCGCCATCAACGAGATGGCCGTCTCCATCGGCGAGGTCTCGGACAACGCACAGGAGACCGCGGAGCTCGCCCAGAAATCGGTGGAGGTCGCCAACAAGGGCGGCAAGACCGTGCGGCGCACCATCGAGGGCATGGACAAGATCCGCGAGCACATCCAGGAGACGTCCAAGCGCATCAAGCGCCTCGGCGAGTCCTCCCAGGAGATCGGCGATATCGTGGAACTCATCAACGACATCGCCGAGCAGACCAACATCCTGGCGCTCAACGCCGCCATCCAGGCCGCCATGGCCGGCGAGGCGGGGCGCGGCTTCGCGGTGGTGGCCGACGAGGTGCAGCGGCTGGCGGAGCGTTCCTCCAACGCCACGCGCCAGATCGAGGCCCTGGTGAAGACCATCCAGGCCGACACCAACGAGGCGGTGATCTCCATGGAGCAGAGCACCGCCGGCGTGGTCGCCGGGGCCAAGCTCGCCGAGGATGCCGGCGATGCCCTCGAAGAGATCGTCTCCATGTCCCGGCGCGTGGCCGAGTACGTGGAGAACATCTCCAATTCCTCGGCCCAGCAGACCCGTGCGGCCCAGGAGATCACGGCCACCATGAACGTCATCCAGGAGATCACCACCCAGACGAACACCGGCACCAACGAGACGGCGGCCTCCATCGGCAACCTGGTGGAGCTGGCCAAGGACCTGCGCAAGTCGGTGGCCGGCTTCAAGCTGCCTGAGTGAAGGACCCGAAGGGAGCGAGGCACCCCGTGAACGTCGCCCTGAGGATGCCGGAGCGCGTGGAGCGGCCGGACGAGGCGCAGCTGGCCCGCTGGCGGGGTCTCCTTCGCGAGCGGACCGGTCTCTGCCTCCCCCCGGAGCGCAGCGCTTTTCTCGCCGCCGGGCTGCGCGAACGCGTGCGGGCCTGCGGGTGCCCGAGCCTCGCGCATTACTACGCGTGGATGCGGGACCTGCGCACGCACGCCGAGGAGTGGCAACGGCTGGTGGACCGGCTCACCGTCCACGAGACCCGCTTCTTCCGCCACCCGCCTTCGCTGGCCCTGGTCGAGCAGGTCTTCCTGCCCGAGATGCGCGCGGCAGGCGTGGATTGCCTGCAGCTGTGGAGCCTGGGCTGCGCCACCGGGGAAGAGGCCTACACCCTGGCCATGCTCATGGAGGCCGCGCGCAGCGATCACGGCTACCCGGACCGTTACGCGGTCACGGCCACCGACATCAGCCTCGCGGTGCTGCACAGGGCACGGGCCGGGGAGTATCCCGCGCGTCGCCTGGAGGCCGTGCCCGCGGACCTGCGCCGTCGCTTCCTGGTGGCGGCGGGGGCCGGCCGGGTACGCGTGGCGGACGTCCTGCGGGCGCGCACGGCCTTCCTCCAGCTCAACCTCGTGGCGCTGGACCGCTTTCCGCTGCGGGACTTCCACCTGATCTACTGCCAGAACGTGTTGATCTATTTCGACCGGGAACTGCGGCTGCAGCTCCTCGACCGGCTCACCGAGCGGCTCGTGCCGGGCGGCGTGCTGATCCTGGGGCCGGGTGACGTACCGGTGTGGTCGCATCCGGCCATGGAGCGCATCGCCTACGAGGGCACGCTGGCATTCCGGCGCCGGACGCAGCCCGAAGAGGAAGGGAACGCATGAACACCGCCATCGAACAGAACACCCTGCTGTGGGTCAAGCAGGAACTCGACGAGACCCTCCGGCAGGCCCGGCAGATGCTCGAGGCCCACGTGGAGCAGCCGGAGGATCCTTCCCATCTCCGCTTCTGCGCCGGTTACCTGCACCAGGTGGCGGGCACGCTGCAGATGGTCGAGATCTACGGGGCGAGCCTGCTGGCCGAGGAGATGGAACAGCTCGTTCTCGACCTGCTCGAAGGCCGGGTGACCCAGCGGGACGAGGCCTGCGAGCTGCTCATGCAGGGGATCATCCAGTTGCCCGACTATCTCGATCGTCTCGCCGCCGGGCATCGCGACATTCCGCTGGTGCTGCTGCCGCTGCTCAACGACCTCCGTGCCGTGCGGGGCGAGCCGCTGCTCTCGGAGAACGCCCTGTTCACGCCCGACCTCGACCGCCGCCTGCCGGTCTCCGTGCGGGGGCTGCAGGAGGCGGAGGCCCCCGACCCCGCCGTGCTCGCGCGGCAGCTGCGGCACCGCTACCAGCTCGGGTTGCTCGGCTGGTTCCGCGAGCGGGAGCCGCAGCAGGCGCTGGCGGACATCGAGGCCGTGCTCGAGCGCCTGCGCACCGCCTGTCGAACGGAAGAGGCCCAGAAACTGTGGTGGATCGCCGGCGGCCTCGCGCGCGCCCTGCGCAAGGGGCTGCTCGAGTCGAGCATGGCCAGCAAGCTGTTGCTCGGCCAGGTCGATCGCATGATCAAGCGCCTCATCGACGCCGGCGAGGACGGGCTGGTCCACGACCTGCCGGAAGAGCTGCTGCGCAACCTGCTCTTCTACGTCGGGCGCGCGCGCGAGGGGGACGACGACGTCGACCTCATCCGGCAGACCTGGAACCTGGACCGCCTGCTTCCGGATACGCAGGAGATCGAGGCGGCCCGCGAGAGCCTCTCCGGCCACAACCAGTCCCTGATCGCCTCGGTGACCGCCGCCGTGCGCGAGGACCTGGCCGCCTTGTGCGAACAGCTCGACGTGCGCCTGCGCGCCGAGTCGCCCGATCCCGAGGGCCTGGACCGGTTGCGCGAACCTCTGCAGCGGGTGGCCGACACGCTCGGCATGATCGGCATGGGCGCGCTGCGGCGCC
>RFHK01000083.1 GCA_003695825.1 Gammaproteobacteria bacterium
GGCGGGACCGAGCTCGTCAAGGTGGACGTGCGCATCATCGCGGCCACCCACCGCGATCTGCAGCGCATGGTGGCCGAGGGCGACTTCCGCCAGGACCTCTACTACCGCCTGTCCGCCTTCCCGGTCTACGTGCCCACCCTGCGCGAGCGCAAGGACGACATCGCCCGGCTGGCCGAACACTTCCTCATCCAGCTCGAGGGCTCGGACCGCCACGTACCGCTCTCGTCCGACGTCATCGAGGTGCTCATGAGCCACGACTACCCGGGGAACGTGCGCGAGCTGCGCAACGTCATCGAGCGCGCCGCCATCCTGGCCTGCGACGACATCATCCGGCCGGACCACATCGTCTTCGAGAAGCAGATCTCCGAGGAGGCCAACGTGGTGCAGGACCGGCGCAGCGCCCGGGCCGTGAAGCTCCTCAACCGGCGCACCGGCCGCCTCACCGAGCAGGACGTGATCCGGGCCCTGCAGGAGACGGGCGGGCACCGGGCCCAGGCCGCCGAGCGGCTGGGGGTCAGCGAACGTACGCTCTACCGCTACATCCGCAAGCTGCGCGGGACCGGCTGACACCTGCGAGCCCGTACAGTACACCAAGGCGAAGCGGGTAGGCTCGTAGGACTATTCGAAGCCCTCGGTACACTATGCGGGCTGGCAACCCAGGGCACGGCGGATCAGGCGTTGCAGTCTGGGCTGGTCGGGGTGCAGTTCCAGGAGGCGATGACGCACCCCGGGAGAGAGCCGAGCCACACCCCAGCGACAGCGCCGCAAGGTCTCCGCTTCCCCTTCGCGCGCGAGGTACAGGGGCAGGTTGACCTCGAAGTAGGAGAGGCTGTCGGCATCGCGCAGCCGGTCCGAGCGGGGATCTCCGCCCGTCTCGTGGTGGATCACCAGCCGGCAGGCCTCCTCGATCGTGGCGGGATCGACGCCGCACGTCTCCAGGATCCGCCGCAGGAGCCGAGCACTGCGCCGGGCATGGGCCGCCTTGAAACGGTCGTAGTCCGCGTAGTCTTCGCGCCGCACCCGGTCCGGGGTAGCCCGGTCGAGGTCGTGGCCGAGGGCCGCGAGCTCCAGGGCCGCGTCCACGTCCGGTCCCAGCCGGTGCAACCACGCGAGCGTATTCTCGGCGTGGCGTGGATCCTCGGGGACCTCCGAGTGCGCGAGGACCGCACGGATCCGCTCGCGGGCGCAGTCACGGGGGGATGCCGCCATGCTCAGTCTTCCCCGCGCACCAGGAACAGCCGGCGGACCACTTCGGCGTTCATGGCGAGGGCGATGAGGAGCAGGACCGGGAAGACCAGCCCGGTGAGCGCGGCCAGGAAGACGAGCAGCACCCGCACGTCGCGGCCCAGCCGCAGGCCGGCGCGGCCGCCGCGCAGGATCCGGGCCTGCATGCGGTGGTCGTACTTGTCCGCCGTGTAGCTCAACATGAAGGAGCCGATGATGGCGGCGAACCCCGTCGCCAGCACATAGCCCGGATGGGAGGGGGTGGTGGACCACTGGTACCAGGTGAGCCCGAAGAGGAGCAGGGCATCCGCGTAGCGGTCCAGCACGGCGTCGAGCCAGCCGCCGTAGTCGCTCTGCAGGTATTTCAACCGGGCCACTTCCCCGTCACAGCCGTCGATGATCGAGGCGGCCTGGGCCAGTACGCCGCCGAGGGCGAGCCCGCCCCGGCCGCCCGCCAGGAAGAGCGCCGCCGCCAGCACCGAGAGGGCGAAGGCGAACAGCGAGATCTGGTTGGGGGTCACCGGGTAGCGGACGAGGTGGCGCGTGATGCGGATCGAGAGGGGACGGTTGAGCCAGCGGGCCACCGGGCCGTCGGTCGGTTTGCCACGCAGGCGCGCGAGCAGGGCACGCTCGGCGCGTTCCAGCGCGGCTGCGTCGTCGACGTCGCACCAGAATCGCCCGGTGACGTCCACGGCCCGCACCCGGCCCTGCCGGGCGAGGTGCGCCACGGCGGCCGTCAGGCGGGTGTCCTCCACCTCGCGCAGCGCGTCGAACAGGGCAGGGGTGCACAGGAAGACCCCGGTATCGTAGCCGTCGAACGGCTCCAGCCCCTTGCCGATCGCCTCGATCGCCCCTTCCCGGCGGCGCACCCGCGTGACGTCGTCCGGGTCCACCAGCGGGTTGTCCAGGTCGCCGTCCACCGCCAGCGCGATCCCGTCCGGGGGTGGGGGAGACGCGAGCAGGGTGGTCACCAGTGCCGGTTCGACGAGGTGGTCCGCCATCATCAGCAGGAAAGGGGCGTCGAGCAGGTCTTCCGCGGCCAGGACCGAGCGGCCATTCTCGGCATGCTCCCACGCCGGGTTGTGGACCGTCCGCACCGGCACGCCCAGGCGCCGGGAGAGGTGCGCGAGCCGGTTCCGGACGGCCTCCCCGGCATGCCCGGTGACCACCACGCATTCCTCGACCCCGGCGGCCAGCGCCGTGCGCAGGGTGCGCTCGATGAGCGGCACCCCGAGCACGGGCAGCAGCGGCTTGCTCTCAGCCCGCTGCCGCAGCCGACTCCCTCTGCCCGCGGCCAGGATCAGGCACTTCATGGAGCGCTCCCAGCCGCCCCTCGATGAAGGCCTCGGTCATGCGGTAGGCCTCGTCGTCGGTGTACTGGCGGGGCGGATGCTTGCACAGGTAGGCCGAAGGACCGTAGAGCACGCCGCCGATGCCGCGGTCGAGCGCCAGGCGGGCGAGCCGGATGGAATCGATGGCCACGCCGGCCGAGTTGGGCGAGTCCTCCACCGACAGGCGCAACTCCAGGTTCATCGGCACGTCGCCGAACAAGCGCCCTTCCATGCGGATGAAGCAGATCTTGTTGTCGTTCTGCCAGGGGACGTAGTCGCTGGGGCCGACGTGGATGTTTTCCTCCTCCAGCCGCTCGGCGGCCACGGCCTGTACCGCCTCGGTCTTCGAGGTCTTCTTTGAGGCCAGGCGTGCCCGGTTGAGCATGTTGAGGAAGTCGGTGTTGCCGCCGGTGTTGAGCTGGTAGGTGCGTTCCAGCTTCACCCCGCGCTTGGCAAACAGGTCGGTCAGTGCACGGTGGGTGATGGTGGCGCCCACCTGGGCCTTGATGTCGTCACCGATGATGGGGAGGTTGCGTTCCTCGAAGCGGCGTGCCCAGGCCGGGTCGGAGGCGATGAACACCGGGATGTTGTTGACGAAGGCGACGCCGGCCTCCAGGGCGCACTCGGCATAGAAGCGGGTGGCTTCCTCGGACCCCACCGGCAGGTAGTTGAGCAGGATCTCGGCCCGGGACTCCCGCAGCACGCGCACGATCTCCTCCCGGTCGGGTTCGGGCGCATCCGCGGGCAGGAAGGTACGGTGTGCCGGGTAGTCCTTCATGTGCTCGGAGAAGCCGTCGAGGATGCGCCCCATGCGTACCTCGACCCCCGTGGCGGGGACGTCGGGGCAGAACACCGTGGTGCAATTGGGTTTCTCGAAGATGGCCTCGGCCACGTCCTTGCCCACCTTGCGCCGGTCGATGTCCCAGGCCGCCACCACCTCGATGTCGGAGGGGCGGTAGCCGCCGATGACCGGGTGCATGAGACCGATGGCCTCGGCCGGGTCCCGGTCCCGATAGTAGTGGATGCCCTGGATGAGGGAACTGGCACAGTTGCCCAGACCAACGATTGCGATCCTGATCTTGTCCATCTCCTTCACCTCACTCGGTTGCCGGGGAAATTCCCCGTCGGACTGGAACACGTTCGAATCGCCGAAGCCCGGCAGCGGGCTTCCTGTACCGGCTGCAGATCCACGGCCTGCCGGTCGGCATGCGGCACCGGGTGCAGGTGAGGGGCCGGTCCCGGAACCCGGGAGGGAAGGGCCGGGCCGTCCTTGCCTCCGGAATGCATGCGACGAGGCCGCAACGACCTGCGGCGCGCTTCCATACCGGAGCGCAACGGACAGGAATCGTTGGATGCGGAGTCGGCGTGGAACCCGCCGACCCGGCGGA
>RFHK01000008.1 GCA_003695825.1 Gammaproteobacteria bacterium
ACGCCCATCACGAAGCAGTTGAAGAGGGTGACCTCCCGGTCCACGCCGGCGCCGGCCAGGATGCGCCCGCCGGGCAGGTAGCCGAAATCGTCGAGAAGGCGCGAAAAGCGCGCAGACCAGGTCGCCGGATCGGGCTCGACGGCGGCAATGGCACGCGCCACCCGGCGCCAGGTGTCCCGGACGTGGCGATCGACCCCGCGCCGGCGGTACTTGGTCTCCCAGATCAGGCGCGAGACCGGGTTGGTGAAGGGGTCGTCCTGCATGCTCTGCCGTCAAGTCCGCGCCGCCGCCGCCGATCTTCCGGAGACGAGGCACACGCCCCCATCTTCCAACGTCCACCGCCAGGGAGCAACATGAAGAGAGCGAAAAGACCCACGACTTCGATGCCCATGCACGGCCTGCGCCCGGGGCCCCGCGCCCTGCTCGAGGCCGCCGGCGCGGTGATCATGGGCAAGGATCGGGCCCTGCGCCTGGCGCTCGCCTGCCTGCTGGCGCGCGGGCACCTGCTGATCGAAGACCTGCCCGGCATGGGCAAGACCACGCTCGCTCACGTGCTCGCCCGCCTGCTCGGACTCGAGTTCCGCCGCCTGCAGTTCACCAGCGACCTGCTGCCGGCGGACATCCTGGGCGTGGCCGTCTACGAACGCGAGCAAGGGAGCTTCGTCTTCCATCCCGGCCCGATCTTCACCCAGATGCTGCTCGCCGACGAGATCAACCGGGCCACCCCGCGGACCCAGAGCGCCCTGCTCGAGGCCATGGAGGAACGCCAGGTGAGCACCGAGGGCGAGGTACGTCCGCTGCCGGAACCCTTCTTCGTGATCGCCACCCAGAACCCCACGTACCAGATCGGCACCTTCCCGCTGCCCGAGTCCCAGCTCGACCGTTTCCTGATGCGTATCGCGCTGGGCTACCCCGATGCCGAGAGCGAACGCCGCCTGCTGGCCGGGGAGGACCGCCGCGCCCTGCTCGCCCGCCTGGAACCCCTGGTCTCCCCCGGCGAACTCGAGGCCTGGCAGGCCGAGGTGCGTGCCGTGCACGCCAGCGAGGCCCTGCTCGCCTACATCCAGCAGCTCCTGGCCTTCAGCCGCGAGAGCGGGCTCTACCAGACCGGCCTCTCGCCCCGTGCCGGGCTGGCCCTGCTGGCGGCCGCGCGCGCCTGGGCCTGGCTGGAGGGGCGCGATCACCTGCTGCCGGAAGACGTCCGGGCCGTATTGCCCGCCGTGTGCCGGCACCGGTTGCCGCCGAGCGAGGCGGCCAGCCTGGCGGACCCGGTCGCCCCGCTGCTGGGATTGCCGATCCCTTAGGCAACTCGAAATATATAGATATCTACAATGCAGCACGTAATCATAGAAAAAACCAATATCTTTCCAATATGCATAGAGGGTAGTGATTTCATGCTTTTCTCTATTCTGAAGGTCGATGCATAACTTGGAGATCGCTCGTTTTTTACATTTATCTAACAAAAAGGTGCGTGCGATCGCGCTGGCGCCGGGCCAGGCCCTGACCCTCAGCCCGGGGCGTATCCACCTGCGCCCCACCCGACTCGGCCTGGCCTTCGGGGTACTCGTGGCGCTGCTGCTCCTGGTGGGGCTCAACTACGACAACAACCTCACGCTCTTCCTGGGCCTGTGGCTCGCGGCCATCGGCGTCCATGCCCTGCTCGCCGCCTGGCGGCAACTGCTCGGGGTGATGCTCAGCCTGGAACCGCCCCGGCCCGCGTTCGCCGGGGGGCGGGTGCGCTTTCCGCTCTGCGCCCGGGTCCCGGGCCCGGCGCGCCACCTGAAGCTGGTGCACGAAGACGGTCCCCGCTACGACCTGCACCTGGCTCCGGAAACCCGGCGCTGCATCGAACTCGAACTGCCGGCACCGCACCGGGGGCGTCGCCCGGGCGGCGTGCTGTCGGTGTACTCCACCCATCCCCTCGGCCTCTTCCGGGCCGGTGTGCGCCTGCGCCTGGCGGGGACGGCGCTGGTCTGGCCCCGCCCCGCGTCCTCCCCGCTGCCACTGCCCTTCGAAGCCGGCACCGGTACGGCCACGGGCGACGCCGCCGGCAGGGCACGCACACCGGACGATTTCGCCGGCCACCGCCCCTGGCGCCGCGGCGATCCCCTGCGGGCCCTCGACTGGAAGGTCCTGGCCCGGGAGCGGGGCATGCTGGCCAAGGTCTTCTCCAGTGGTACCCGGGAGGAATGCTGGCTCGACCTCGCCCAGGCCCCGGAGCGCGATCCCGAGGCACGCCTCTCCCGCCTCTGCGCCTGGGTCCTGGAGGCCGAGCGGCGCGGCCTGCCGGCCGGGCTGCGGCTACCCGGGACCCTGATCCCGCCGGGTACGGGGGAACGCCATCGACTGCGCTGCCTGGAGGCCCTGGCCCTGCACGAGGTGGAGCATGGCTGCTGAGCCCGCCTGGCGCCCGGACCGCCGCCAGTGGTGGCTGCTCGGCACGGCCTTGCTGCTGGCCTCCCTGCCCCATCTCCTGGAGCTGCCCTGGTCGCTGGTGACGGTCTGGATCCTGCTGGCCGGGGCGCGCATCGCCTACGGGGTGCAGGGCCTGGGCCGGGTACCGGGGTGGCTGCGGCTGCCCATCGCCCTGCTGATCGCGGTGCTCGTGTTCCACCACCACGGCACCCACCTCAGTCGCGCGGCCGCCACCACCCTGCTGGTCATGATGGCGGCACTCAAGTTCCTCGAGCTCTCCCGGCGCCGGGACGCCTACGTGCTGCTCTTCGTGGGGTTCTTCCTGGTGGCCGCGGCCCTGCTCGAAGACCAGTCGCTGGCCATGGGGCTCTACCTGTTGCCGGTGTTCCTGGTCCTGGTGGCGACCTGGCTGGGCCTGGAAGCCCCCCCGGGCGAATGCCGCTGCCGGGCCCTGTTGCGCCGGGCGCTGCGGATGAGCCTGCAGACCCTGCCCCTGGCGCTCGCGCTCTTCGTGCTCTTCCCCCGCCTCCCCGCGCCCCTGTGGCGGCTGCCGGAGAACGGGGCCGCCCGCATGGGCCTGGGAGACAGCATGGAACCCGGGGCCATCAGTGCGCTCGCCCGCTCCACGGAGCCGGTGGCCCGGGTGCGTTTTTCCGACGGCATCCCGCCCCCGCAGCAACGCTACTTTCGCGGGCCGGTGCTCGAATTCACCGACGGCCGCCGCTGGCAGCGCATCTCGGACCGCCGCCCGCTGGCCGCGCCGCCCGCCGAGGGCCTGCAGCTGCTAGGGCACCCGGTGCGCCAGGAGATCCTTCTCGAGGTGCAGCCGCACACGCGCATCCTGCCCGCGCTCGACTACCCCGTGGAGGTCCGCCCCCCGGCCCGGTGGCGTGCCGACTACACGCTGGAGGCCGGGCACGACATCGACCGCGCCCGGCTCTACCGGGTCGTTTCCTATCCCCGGGCGCGCATCCGGCACCTCTCGGAGACCGACCGCCTGCTCAACCTACTGGTGCCCGAGACCCTCTCGCCCCGGGTCCGCGCCCTCGCCCGCCGCCTGCGCGACCAGGCCGCGGGCGTCCCCGGGCGCATCGTCGCCGGGGCCCTGGCCTTTTTCCGCCGGCAACCCTTCCACTACACGCTGCACCCGCCGGCCCTGGACGGATACCCGGACCCGGTGGACGCCTTTCTGTTCGAGACCCGTCGCGGCTTCTGCGAGCATTACGCCTCGGCCTTCACCCTCTTGATGCGGGCCGCCGGGTTGCCGGCGCGCGTGGTCACCGGCTACCAGGGGGGCGAGGTCAACCCCCTGGGGCACTATCTCGTGCTGCGAAGGGCCGACGCCCATGCCTGGAGCGAGGTGTGGATCGAAGGGGCCGGCTGGGTACGGGTGGATCCCACCGCGGCGGTGGCGCCCGAGCGTATCGAACGTCCGCTGGAACCCGACCTCCCCGCCCGCGAGGGCGTGCCCTACCTGGCCGCTCCCGACCACCCCCTGGCCCATTGGCTGCGCCGTTTGCGCCAGGGCTGGGACCTGGTGGACGCCACCTGGAGCCGGGCCCTGGCCGGGTTCGACCGCCACCGCCAGCGCGCCCTGTTCGCACGCCTGGGCCTGCACGGGCTCAGCTGGCAGATCCTGGCCACACTGGCCGTGCTCTTCCTGGTGCCGCTGGCCGGCCTGGCGGGCCTGCTGCTGGTGCGACGCTGGCGGCGCGAGCGGCCGGACCCGGTCTGCCGGCTCTATGGACGTTTCCGGGCCCGGTGCCGGCGCCACGGCCTCACCGTGCCGGAATGCCAGGGGCCGGCCAGCCTCCTGGCGAGCCTGCGCCGCCGCCGTCCCGCCTGGTTGCCGGAGGCAGAGGCCTTCCTCACCGCCTACATCCGCCTGCGCTACGGCCCGCCGCTCTCCGAGGCCGAGCGGGCGCGCCACCTGCGCACGATGGCCGCCCGCCTGCGCCGGCTGCGGTGAACTACTTGCCGATGCAGAATCGGGAGAAGATCCGTTCGAGCAGGTCCTCGCTGGTGAACTCGCCGGTGATCTCGCCCAGGGCCCGGTGCGCCAGCCGCAGCTCTTCGGCGAGCAGTTCGCCCGCGCGCTCCCGTCGCAGGACCTCCGTGCCCGCGAGAAAGTGCGCATGGGCCCGGCGCAGGGCATCGAGATGGCGGCGGCGGGCGATGAAGGTGTCTTCGGCCGCGCCGCTGAACCCGATGCGGCGGCGGATCCGGTCGCGCAGTGCCTGGAGCCCGGCCCCGGTGCGCGCGGAGAGGGCCACCGCCTCGGGCTCGCCCGGTACCGTTCCCGGCGGCCGCCCGCTGAGATCGATCTTGTTGTAGCAGCGCAGCACCTCGAGCGCCGGGGGCAGGCTGGCCTGCAGGGCCCGCTCCGCCGCCGCGTCGCGCCGGTCGTCGTCGATCACCAACAGGGCCAGATCGGCCCGGGCGAGCTCGGCCCGGGCGCGCCGCACCCCTTCGCGTTCGACCGGGTCCTCGCTCTCGCGCAGGCCGGCCGTATCGACCAGCTGGATCGGCACCCCGTCGAGCTGGATCGCCTCGCGTACCAGGTCGCGGGTGGTCCCGGGGATATCGGTGACGATCGCCGCCTCGCGCCCGGCGAGCCGGTTGAGCAGGCTGGACTTGCCGGCATTGGGCGCCCCCACGATCACCAGGTGCAACCCTTCCTGCAACAGGCTGCCCTGGCGCGTCTGTTCCATGAGCCGGTCGAAGGCCTCCCCGAGCGCGTCCAGGCGCCCGTTGAGCTCGGGTTCGGCGAGCAGGTCGATCTCCTCCTCGGGAAAATCGATGGCCGCCTCGACGTACATACGCAGCTCGATCAATGCCTCGCCGAGCGCATGCACCGCGCGGGAGAACTCGCCTTCCAGGGAGCGCAGGGCGGCCCGGGCCGCGGCCCGGGAACCGCTTTCGATGAGATCGGCCACGGCCTCGGCCTGGGCCAGGTCGAGCCGCCCGTGGAGGAAGGCACGCTCGGAAAACTCGCCGGGCCGGGCCAGGCGGGCCCCCAGCTCGAGGACCCGTTCGAGCAACATGTCCATCACCACCGGGCCCCCGTGGCCGTGCAGCTCGAGCACGTCCTCGCCGGTGTAGGAGCGCGGCCCGGGAAAGAAGAGCACGAGGCCCGTATCCAGCGGCTGGCCTCGGGCGTCGACGAAGCGGCGCAGCACCGCGCGCCGCGCCGGCGGGAGGCCGCCGCAGAGGCCCCGGGCGATGTCCGGCACCCCCGGCCCGGAGACCCGCACGATGCCCACGCCGCCGCGTCCGGGCGGGGTGGCGATGGCGGCGATGGTGTCCTCGGTGCTCATGGCCCCACGGCCCGGTCGGGACGCCCGCAGGCGGGCGGTGTGCTCATCGCGCCGCGGCCTGTTCCACCCGCCGCGTGATCCACCACTGCTGGAGGATCGAAAGCAGGTTGTTGGTGATCCAGTAGAGCACCAGCCCGGAGGGGAAGAAGGCGAACATCACCGTCAGCGCGAAGGGCATGACCATGAACATCTTCTGCTGCACGGGATCCATGGGCTGCGGGTTGAGCCGCTGCTGCACGAACATCGAAAGCCCGTAGAGGATCGGCAGCACGAAATAGGGATCGCGCGTGGAGAGGTCGCGGATCCACAGGATCCAGGGCGACTGCCTGAGCTCGACGCTCTCGAGCAGCACCCAGTAGAGCGCGATGAAGACGGGGATCTGGATGAGGACGGGCAAGCACCCGCCCAGGGGATTGATCTTCTCCTTGCGGTAGAGCTCCATCATGGCCTGTTGGAGCTTTTGCTTGTCGTCGGCATACCGCTCCTGCAAGGCCTTCAGGCGCGGTGCCACCCGGCGCATCTGCGCCATGGAGCGGTAACTCATCTCGGAGGGCTTGAAGAAGAGCAGCTTGATGAGCAGGGTGAGGATCACGATCGACCAGCCCCAGTTGCCCACCACGGCATGGATCTTCTCCAGCAGCCAGAAGATGGGCTTGGCGAGAATGGTCAGGTAGCCGTAGTCGACGGTCAGGTCGAGACCCTCCGCGATCCGGGCCAGCTGGTGCTGGAGCTTCGGGCCGACGAAGAGCCGCCCGTGGAAGACGGCGCGCCCCCCGGGCGGCACCTCGACCTGCGGGCCGATCAGGCCGAGCACATACAGGTTTCGTCCCAGCCCCTTGCTGTAGTAATGGTCCGTCTCGCCCCGGTCCGGGATCCAGGCCGCCAGGAAATAGTGCTGGATGAAGGCGACCCAGCCGTCGCGCACGTCGCGCGAGAGGGGGGATTCGGCCAGGTCGTCGAACGAGAGTTTCTGGAACTTGTCCTCGGGGCTGTAGATCGCCCCACCGGTATAGGTGTAGATGCCCAGATTGTGCTTTTTGAATTTGGTGACGTCGGAACGCTCGAGCTGGCAGTACTGGCGCCCCACCCAGGGTCGGTCCCCGCCGTTGTGGACCTCCTGTTCGAGATCGATGACGTACAGGCCGCGATGGAAGGTATAGCGCTTGGTCACCTCCACCCCTTCCGGGCTGGTCCAGTGCAACGCCACCCTGAGGCGGTCTCGACCGGGTGCCAGGGTATAGCGGCGCTGCTCGGCCGTGAAACGGACGTGATGGGTGGCCTCGGTCCCGATGCTGCGCAAGCCGGACTGGGCGAGGAAGACATCGGGCGGGGTGTCGCCGAGCAGGCGCACCGGCACCTGCGGTGTCTCGAGCGAAACCGGGTAACGGAGCAGCTCGGCCCGCCGCAGGGTGCCGCCCTCGAGGTCGATCTCCAGGCGATAGAGATCGGTGACCACCTCGACCGCCGGGGTCTTCCGGTGCGGGACGGCCGCCCGGGGCACGGGGCGTTCCGGGGGCGGGGAGGCTGTCGACGGGGTGCCGGCGGGGACGTCCCCGCCGGCTGCGGGCGCAGCCGGACCGCGCTCCGATGCAGCCGCCTGGGACCGGGGGCCGGCGGTGGTCGCCGGGGTCGGCGTGCGCCCGTAGTCCTGTTGCCAGGCCTGCCAGAGCAGCAGGGCGACCAGGGCCAGGGCGGCGAGCAACAGGTAGCGGAGATTCGCCATCAGTCGCGCTCTCCGAGGCGTTCGGGCACGGGATCCACGCCGCCCGGGTGCCAGGGATGGCAGCGCAGGAGGCGTCGCACCGCGAGCGCCCCGCCGCGCAGCAGGCCGAAGCGCTCGAGGGCCGTGACGGCGTAGCTCGAGCAGGTGGGATGGAAGCGGCAGTGGGATCCCAGCCAGGGCGAGAGCCCCTTCTGGTAGCCACGGATCAGTGTCACGAGGATTCTGCGCATCCCAGTCGCCGGGCCAGGCGTCGCCAATGCCCTCTCAGTCGCTGCTCGAGTGTGTGGTAATCCAGTTCGGCCGCACCAGGCCGGGCCACGACCACGAGATCAAGCCCGGGCAATTCCCCGCGATGCAGGCGAAACACTTCCCGGATTCGGCGCCGGAGGCGATTGCGCACCACGGCCTTCTTCGAAACCTTGCGCGAGACCGCCATGCCCAGGCGCGGATAGGGCCGCCCGTTGGGCAGGGCGAGTACCGTCAGTTCCCGGTCCGAGGAGCGCTGGCCGCGGGCGAAGACGCGCCGGAACTCGGCCGGTGTGCGCAAGCGGTGCCGGGGCCGGAAGCGGTGATCTCGCCCGACCAAGGAGCGGAGGGCTCAGACCGTGAGGCGTGCGCGCCCCTTGGCACGTCGCCGCTTCAACACCTGGCGGCCGTTGCGGGTCGCCATGCGTGCCCGGAACCCATGGGTGCGCTTGCGCTTGATGATGCTGGGCTGGAATGTACGTTTCATCTCGGCCTCGCTCGCAATCCGGTCTCGGCACCCCCGTCGCGGGGCAGGCGAAGAGCGCGCAATCATACCGGCGCCGGGGCGGAAGCGTCAACCGCATGCCCAGGGGTCCTTGACCTTTTCCCGGATGCGGATACCTTATCCCTTCCCCCCTGTCGAACGTGCCATTCACGCGCTTGGAGGACTCTGGCGTTGAACACTCCGCTATGGCAGAAATGCCTCGCCCGGCTCGAGAACGAGATTCCACCGCAACAGTTCAACACCTGGATCCGTCCTCTGCACGCGGTCCGTGACGAAGAGGGCCTGAAGCTGCTCGCCCCCAACCGCTTCGTGCTGGACTGGGTGCGCGAGCACTACATCGGCAAGATCCACGAGACCGTCTCGCTCTTCGAACCGGAGCGCCCCGTCACGGTGCGGCTGGAGGTGGGCTCGCGTCCACGCGAGGCGTCCGATCCGGCCGGGGAGGCGTCGCTGCCGCCCGAGCGCCGCTTCACGCGCCAGGAGGACCGCGCCCGGGGCGGGGCGTTCGGCAACAGTACGCTCAACCCCGAGTTCACCTTCGAGTCCTTCGTGGAGGGCAAGTCCAACCAGCTCGCCAAGGCGGCCTCCATGCAGGTCGGTGAGAACCCGGGCGGGGCCTACAACCCCCTGTTCATCTACGGCGGCGTCGGGCTCGGCAAGACCCACCTGATGCACGCCGTGGGCAACCACATCCTCCGGCGCAACCGCAACGCCCGGGTGATCTACCTCCACTCGGAGCGCTTCGTCGCCGACATGGTCAAGGCCCTCCAGCACAACGCGATCAACGAGTTCAAGCGCTACTATCGCTCGGTCGATGCCCTGTTGATCGACGACATCCAGTTCTTCGCGGGCAAGGAACGCTCCCAGGAGGAATTCTTCCACACCTTCAACGCCCTGCTCGAGGGACAGCAGCAGGTGGTGCTCACCTGCGACCGCTACCCGCGCGAGGTCGATGGGCTGGAGGAGCGGCTCAAATCCCGCTTCGGCTGGGGGCTCACCGTGGCCATCGAGCCCCCGGAGCTGGAGACCCGGGTCGCGATCCTCATGACCAAGGCCCAGCAGATGCGCCTGGAGATGCCGAGCGAGGTGGCCTTCTTCATCGCCAAGCGCATCCAGTCCAACATCCGCGAGCTCGAGGGCGCCCTCAAGCGGGTGGCGGCCGCGGCCCGATTCAGCGGCCGCCCGGTGGACCTGGATTTCGCCCGGGAGGCCCTGCGTGACCTGCTGGCCGTGCAGGACAAGCTGGTCTCCATCGACAACATCCAGAAGACCGTCGCGGAGTACTACAAGATCCGCGTGGCCGACCTGCTCTCGCCGCGGCGCAGCCGGTCTATCGCCCGTCCCCGGCAGATCGCCATGGCACTCGCCAAGGAACTGACCCAGCACAGCCTGCCGGAGATCGGCGATGCCTTCGGGGGGCGGGACCACACTACGGTCCTGCACGCCTGCCGCAAGATCGCCGAGCTGCGCGAGACCGACCTGCGTATTCAGGAGGACTACACCAACCTGTTGAGGACCCTGACGACATGATGTGGACAAGCTGTCGTCAACTTGCACAATCTGCATTGTGGAAAACTTGTCCACCGGTTGGTCACAAGACGCCACCAGTCCCACGACAGCCCTGATCGGTCATATACGGTATTGAAATTCAAAGAGAAACTGAACTTTTCCACAGCTTTGCCGGAACCCAGCAATCGCTGCAGACTGGTTTTATCCAAAGAATGGATATGATGCCCCGACGACTCACCGACCCACGGAATCGCCATGAAGCTCTCAGTCCAGCGTGAAGACTTGCTCCAGCCCCTGTCGAAAATCCTCGGCGTGGTGGAACGCCGACAGACCCTGCCCATGCTCGCCAACGTCCTGTGCGAGACCGGCCCGGAGGGACTCCGCCTGACGGCCACGGACCTCGAGGTCGAACTGCGCGCGGAGCGGCCGCTCGAAGGCCTCGCACCCGGTGCACTGACCCTGCCGGCGCGCAAGCTGCACGACATCTGCCGCGCCCTGCCCGAGGAGAGCGAGATCCACATTGAGGCCAGTGAGGGGCGGGCGACGGTGCGTTCCGGGCGCAGCCGTTTCACGCTCAGCACCCAGCCGGCCGCGGAGTTTCCCCGGCTGGAGCTCGATGCGGGCACGGCAGCACTCCGCCTGCCTGTCCCGGTTCTCCTGGAACTGATCGAGCGGACCCACTTCGCCATGGCCCACCAGGATGTCCGCTACTACCTCAACGGGCTCCTGCTCGAGATCCTCCCCGACCGGGTGGTGGCGGTCGCCACCGACGGGCATCGCCTGGCCCTGGCGGAGGCGCCCCTGGCCACGGGCCAGGAAGAGCCCCGCCAGGTCATCGTACCGCGCAAAGGGGTGCAGGAACTGCTGCGCCTGCTCGGTCCGGAGGAAGGCGAGGCACACCTCCAGCTTACCGAGAACCACATCCGCATCACCCTGCCCGGCCTGCAGTTCACCTCGAAACTCATCGATGGCCGCTTTCCCGACTACCGGCGGGTCATTCCGCGCGACAACGACAAGCGCCTGGTGGCCGACCGCGAATCCCTGCGCCAGTCGCTCGGCCGCACCTCCATTCTGTCCAACGAAAAGTACCGGGGCATCCGGCTTTCCCTGTCTCCGGGCAGTCTCAAGATCCAGGCGCACAACCCGGAGCAGGAAGAGGCCGAGGAGGAGCTGGGCGTGGAATTCGAGGGGCCGCCGCTCGATATCGGTTTCAATGTCACCTACTTGCTCGACGCCCTCGATGCGCTCGAGGGGGAGAAGGTACGGATCGAACTCTCCGATCCGAATTCTTCCTGCCTGATCCGGGCGGCGGAGGGGAATTCCGCGGAATACGTGGTGATGCCCATGCGGCTGTGAGGCCAACTGCATCTGCAGTTGTTGCTGCTAGGCCGCATGCAGGCCTCGGGCGATGAAACTCGACACCCTCTCCCTGGAGGGCTTCCGCAACCTCCTGGACGCGGAAATCCACTGGCACCCCGACACCAACGTGCTCGTCGGCGAGAATGCCGCCGGCAAGACGGCCCTGCTCGAGGCCATCCACTTCCTGGGACGTAACCGCTCCTTTCGCACCGCGCGCCGGGAGGCCCTCATCCGCCAGGGCGCAACCGGGTTCCGGCTGGTCGCTTCCCTGTCGGACGGGGATCGACACCATCGCCTGGGCATGGAGGGCACGAGGCAAGGGGTCCGGGTCCGCTTCGACGGGCAGGACCTTCGGCGCCGTTCCGACCTCGTGGACCTCCTCCCGCTGCAATTGCTCAACCAGGATGCGCACCTCCTGATCGAGGCCGGGCCGGAATACCGCCGCCGTTTCCTCGATTGGGGAGTGTTTCACGTGGAACCTTCCTACCGGGATGCGCTCGCCCGCTATCGACGCCTGCTGCAACAGCGCAACGCGGCCTTGCGCCAAGGCCTGGCCGAGCGCGCGGTACGCGCCTGGGATGCCGAACTCGTGCGGGTCTCCGAGGTCATGGACCACCGGCGCGAGGCCTATGTCCGTGCCCTGCAGGACGCCCTCGAAGGCCTGCTCGAACCCCTCGTGGCGCTGCGCGCCGTGCAGCTTCACTACCGGCGCGGCTGGCCGGCCGAGCAGCGACTCGATGAACTGCTGGGGCAACAGCTCTCGGCCGACCGCGCGCGGGGGTTCACCTTCTTCGGCCCGCATCGGGCCGACCTGGGAATCCGGGTCCAGGGACGCCCGGCCCGGGAACGGCTCTCCCGTGGGCAACAGAAGCTGCTGGTCTGTGGGCTGATCCTGGCGCAACTGTGCCTGTACCATGCCGGTACCGGCCGTCCTGCCCTGTTGCTCGTGGACGACCTGGCCTCGGAACTGGATGCCTGGCACCGGGATCGCCTCTTCCGCTTGTTGCTCGAATTGCCGGCACAGCGTTTCGTCACCGCCATCGAGGCCGGGCAACTGCCGGAACTCGCAGGGGCCGGGGCATGGTTCCACGTGAAACAGGGCCAGGTGCGGAACGTGGTATACTCTTGATCCCCCAAACGGTCTTGGGTAACGGCGGGGTTGGCGAGCCTGCGCTTCCCTGAGTCCGCCATGGACGGGTATGCAGTCGAATACCGACCTCGACGCCCCCTTCCCTGCGCTGCCGCAACGGGTGAGAGATGACGCAGCAATCCAGTTACGACGGTTCGAGCATCAAGGTCCTGCGCGGGCTGGATGCCGTGCGCAAGCGTCCCGGCATGTACATCGGGGACACCGACGACGGGACCGGGCTGCACCACATGGTCTTCGAGGTCGTCGACAACGCCATCGACGAGGCACTGGCGGGCTACTGTACCGAGATCCAGGTCACCATCCACAGCGACGATTCCGTGACGGTCACGGACAATGGGCGGGGCATCCCCGTGGACATCCACCCGGAAGAGGGACGCTCGGCGGCCGAGGTCATCATGACCGTGCTCCACGCCGGGGGGAAGTTCGACAGCAATTCCTACAAGGTGTCGGGGGGCCTGCACGGGGTGGGCGTCTCGGTCGTCAATGCCCTGTCGGAGTACCTGCGGTTGACGATTCACCGCGAGGGCAAGGTCTGGTACCAGGAATATCGCATGGGAGAACCAGTGGCGCCGCTGGAGGCCATCGGTACCACCGAGCACACCGGCACGGAGATCCGCTTCAAGCCTTCTCCGCAGATCTTCTCCAATACCGAATTCCACTACGACATCCTGGCTGGGCGCCTGCGGGAGCTCTCCTTTCTCAATTCGGGCGTGCGCATCGTGCTCAAGGACGAGCGCACCGGGAAGCAGGACGTCTTCGAGTACCAGGGCGGCATCCGTGCCTTCGTCGAGCACCTGAATCGCAGCAAGACCGCCATTCATCCCACAGTGTTTCACTTTCGTGACGGGGAGCAGGGCATCTCCGTCGAAGTGGCCCTGCAGTGGAACGATGGCTACCAGGAGAACATCTTCTGCTTCACCAACAACATCCCGCAGCGGGATGGGGGCACGCACCTGAGCGGCTTTCGCACGGCCCTGACGCGCACGCTCAACCAGTACATGACCGAAGAGGGCCTGCTGGGCAAGGCCCGGGTGACCCCCACCGGGGAAGACATCCGCGAGGGGTTGATGGCGGTGCTCTCGGTCAAGGTACCGGATCCCAAGTTCTCCTCCCAGACCAAGGACAAGCTCGTCTCCTCCGAGGTCAAGCCCGTGGTGGAGCACCTGGTCTCCGAGCACCTTCGGAACTTCCTGCTCGAACACCCCTCCGAGGCCCGGGCGATCGCGAACAAGATCATCGACGCGGCCCGGGCCCGGGAGGCCGCGCGCCGGGCGCGGGAGATGACGCGGCGCAAGAGCGCCCTGGACGTCGCCGGCCTGCCCGGCAAGCTCGCCGACTGCCAGGAACGGGACCCGGCCAAGTCGGAACTCTTCCTGGTCGAGGGAGATTCGGCTGGTGGCTCCGCCAAGCAGGGACGTGACCGGCGCTTTCAGGCCATCCTGCCGCTCAAGGGCAAGATCCTCAACGTAGAGAAGGCGCGCTTCGACAAGATGCTCTCTTCCGCCGAGGTCGGTACCCTGATCACGGCGCTGGGCACGGGGATCGGCAAGGAGGAGTTCGATCCCGACAAGCTGCGCTATCACCGCATCATCATCATGACCGATGCCGACGTGGACGGCTCCCACATCCGGACGCTGCTGCTCACGTTTTTCTACCGCCAGATGCCGGAGCTGGTGGAGCGCGGGCACATCTACATCGCCCAGCCCCCCTTGTACAAGGTCAAGCGCGGCAAGCAGGAGATGTATGTCAAGGACGACCAGGAACTGGATGCCTGGCTGCTGCAGACGGCACTCGACGGTGCCCGACTTCACCCCAGTGCCGAGGCGCCTCCCATCCGCGGGGAGGCCCTGGAAGAGAAGGCGCACCTCTACCTGGAGGTGATGGAGGCGATCCGTCGCCTCTCCCGGGACCAGGATCCCCTGGTCCTGCAGACCATGCTGGACATGCCGCGGGTGACCGAGCGGATGCTCTACAACCCGGAGCAGATGCGAGACTGGTTCGAAAGCCTGGTGCAGCGGGTGCAGGCCAAGCTGCCGGCGGGGCAGCGCCTCGCATGGCGCTTCGAATCCGGAGACGATGGCAAGGCCTTCCACGTGATCCTGGAACGGAAGATCCATGGCATCCTGGTCGAGTCGCGCCGTATCGACGCGGCGTTCTTCGACACCGGCGAATACACGCGCATCGCGGACGTGGGCGAGGCCTTGCAGGGCCTGCTGGGCGAAGGGGCCTACGTCCAGCGCGGGGAACGCAAGCAGCCCGTCCGGCACTTTTCGGAGGTCATGGAATGGTTGCTGGAGCAGGCGCGGCGGGGACAACACATCCAGCGCTACAAGGGGCTGGGCGAGATGAACCCGGAACAGCTCTGGGAGACGACCATGGATCCCGAGACCCGTCGCCTGCTGCAGGTCCAGATCGAAGATGCGGTGGCGGCGGACCAGATCTTCACGACCCTCATGGGTGACCAGGTCGAACCGCGGCGGGAATTCATCGAGCAGAATGCCTTGGCCGTCTCCAACCTGGATGTGTGAATGGGGGCTGGGGGCTAGAAGCTAGGAGCTAGGAGCTAGGAGCTGGAAGACAGAAGACAGAAGTCAGAAGGCAGAAGTCAGAAGGCAGAAGGCAGAAGGCAGAAGGCAGAAGGGATGTGGACCGGGGACGATACTGCACACAGAAACGCGAAGCGGCGCGTCGATGCGTCTGCGAATCCAAACACAGCGCGCACTGAGGCGCAACGTACACGGAGAGATGTCATGATGGTAATGGAGCTGCTTTCGAGGGACTGATGCACTTCATGACCTCTGTGGCTCTGTGCACTCCGTGTCCCGTAACGGGATTTATGTACTGAACATGGACAATAATTGGAAATCAGAAGTCAGAATACCATCAGTTTCGAGGTACTCCCTTCTGGCTTCTGAACTCCGACTTCTCTCTTCCTCATCCCCCGACTCCCAGCTCCTGGCTTCTGTCTTCTGACTTCTGTCTTCTGTCTTCTGTCTTCCAGCTCCTAGCTCCTAGCTCCTAGCTCCTAGCTTCTAGCTTCTAGCTTCTAGCTTCTAGCTCCCAGCTCCCAGTTGACTTCTGTCTCCCCCATTCTCCTTCCTCGGGAATCTATCTTGATGAATTAGAATGGGATTTATAATCGTATGAATTTATAGTTTACACTATTATTTTTTTGATCTGCAGCAATTCGGTCAGCACGGCGTCTGGTTCGATGCCCCGCACTCGCGGGTCGTCCTCGCGCAGGCGCAGGGAGCGGGCATCGCCGGCGAACAGGGCGGTGTGCCAGCCGATGCGCGCGGCCGGGGCGATGTCCTTGAGCATGTCGTTGCCCACGTAGAGCGGGCGCTCGCCGGGCGCAAGGCGCCGGTCGAGTTCAGCGAAGAGCCAGTCGGAAGGTTTGCCGTGCCCCGTCTCCCAGGACCACAAGCACAGGGCCGGATCGAAGCCCAACTGCGCCACGCTCTTCCCGAAGAGGGCCTCGAGAACCAAGGGGGTATAGAACTGGGCGTTGGAGAGGATCCCCAGCCGGATACCGGCCTGGGAGAGTTCCGCGAGCAGTACATCGGCGCCGGGCATGGGCCATACCGGGTTGATGCGGCATTCGTATTCCACGGCCAGCCGCTCCAGTTGCACCTGGGGCGGGATCGTCCCGGTGACGGCCTGGAAGGCCGCAGCCCAGCAGGTGCGGATGTCGATCTCCGGGTAGGCAATGCCCAGGCGTTCCCGTGCATGCCGGTGGTGTTCCAGGATGGCCGCATGCAGGGCGTCCACCAGTGCCCGGGCCGGGGCCTCCAGGCCCGTGCTCGCCAGTGCGTCGGCCAGGGCCCGGACGTCGTCTTCGGCCGTGGTGCCGACGTCTCCCGAGGCGGAGATCAGCAGGGTGCCATAGAGGTCGAAGACCAGGGTCCGGGTCCGCAAGGGGCGCTCGGGGGGGCGGAAGGCCAAGGCAGTGGGCCGGGGCACCAGCGGACGGCTCAGGGCCCGGATGCGCGCGATGAGCCGTGTTCGCAGTTCGGGCGTCATGTGCGCAACAACCACAAACGCTCCGGGGCCAGGAAGGCGGAGAGGACCTGCCCGGCATCCACGCGGGCCGGCGGGGCCCTGTCTTCCAGGGTACGCCGGTAGAGAAGACGCAGGGCGCGGGCGTAGGCCTCCAGGCCGTGATGGACCGCCACCACTTCCCGGTTGTGCCGGAGGTCTTCGCTGTCCGGGAGCCTCGGAAAGGGCGGATGGACTTCGCTGCGGGCCGCGCTCGAGTCGACCAGCCGCCGCAGCACGGTGCGCTGGAGGGGCTCGTCGAGGCGCCCGAAGTCGATGCGCCCCTCCCGCACCCAGGCCGCGTACACCCGGGCCCGCGCCGCCTCGTCGAAGGGCGGCACGCCGTAGGCCTGGGAGAGGCGGTCGAGGGCCGTGCGGACCGCGTATTCCAGCGCGGTCGGGTCGATCCACTCGAGCGGCACCTCGCAACGCGGGTAGAGGTGCCCAAGCCGCAACCCCTCGGCGCGAAAGTGGGCCGTGATCTCCGGCAGGTCGCGACCGACGAGGGGACGGCCGAGGGACCAGCTCTCGAGGTAGGCCATGCCGAAGCCCTCGGTGATGCTCGTGGTCACCAGGGCGTACGCCCGGGCGACGAGGTCCGGGAAGTCGCACCCTCCCTCCCCCAGCTCGAAGGTGACCGGCAGGCGGCATTCGGCGGCGAAGGCCTTCCAGGCCTCGTAGACGGGGCGTTCCTGGGGATTGCGCGGCGAGAGGGTGAGCCCGAACCGGTCGCCTTCCTCGCCGAGCACCGACCAGAGCAGGAACTCCCCCAGGTTCTTGCGCCGGATGGCACGGGTGGGATAGAGCCAGAGGCGCCCGTTATCCACAGGGACATCCACAGGGTTGTCCACAACCTTTCCGGGGGGGATTTCGACCGGGTTCGACAAGAGGAAACAGCGGGCCTCGGGGAGGCCGGCGGCACGCAGAAAGGCGGCATCGCGCGGGTTGATCGGGGCATAGACGACCCCCTGGGACGCGGGATAAAGCCAATGTTCCCAGGGGGTTGCAGGACGCAGGCGGGCATGGGCCCGACGCAGGCGCAGGTAGTTCGCCGGGCGCCCGTCCTCCGCGAAATCGTGGGGTTGCAGGACCAGCCGTTGGCCCCGTTCGATCAGGCGCCAAAGCACCTCGGGCAGCGCGGTGTTTTTCCCCAGGGACGGGTTGTGGACGTGCCACAGGTCCGGCGGCTCCCCCCAGTGCCGGCGTGTCGCCTCGAGCAGGCCCTCGAGCAGGCGCCGGGGATCGGCCGGGCGACGGGTGTCGTAGGCCAGTTCGGGCACCACCACCGTGGGGGCCGGCAGCGGGGTCTCCGGGGCCTGGCCGGTGAGCAGCAGGAGGCGCTCCTCGCCGCCGTCCAGGGCACGGACGGCGTGCTCGATCACCCGGGTGACGCCGCCCGGCTGGAGGTGGTAGTGGACGATGGCGATGCGCATGCCGCGTCGCTTCAGGCCGGTGCCAGCCCGCGGCGCTCCCGGTAGGCGGGGATCTCGATCATCGGCGGGCGTTCTTCTTCCTGGATCTCGTAGAGCACCTGCTCGTAGTGGCCGTCGCGCACCTGGAATTGGCGCAGGATCGCCGGCAATTCCGGCAACTCGTGCAGGATGTCGTGGCGGCGCAGGCGCTTGAAGAAGGTGCGCAGGATGCCCAGCGCCATCTTGCCGAGGTCGCGGGTGGATTGGTGCCGGTGCACGCGCTGGTCGAGATCGGTCTGGGCGAAGGCCTCCAGCCCCCAGAGCTTGTAGACATCGATGAGGTGGGAGGTCTCCACCCCGTAGCCGATCGGGAAGGAGATGCGTTCGAGTACCTCGCGGCGCACCGCGTATTCACCGGAGAGCGGCTGGATGATCGCGGTCAGCTCCGGGAAGAAGAGCGAGAACAGGGGACGCACCAGGATCTCGGTGACCCGCCCGCCGCCCGAGGGCCGGATCTCGCCGGAGAGCGCCAGGGGCCGGTCGTAGAAGGCCTTCACGTACTTGACCTCGGGCCGGTAGATGAGCGGCGCGATGAGCCCGTAGGCGAAGCGGGGATGGATGTTCTTGATGTCGGCATCCACGTAGACGAGGATGTCGCCGCGCAACTGGTGGATGGCCTTCCACAGGTTCTCGCCCTTGCCCCGCTTGTAGCCCATCTCCGGCAGGATGTCGGCGGAGAGGTAGACGTCGGCACCGAAGGCGGCGGCCACCTCCAGGGTCCGGTCGGTGGAGCCCGAGTCGATCACCGCGATCTCGTCGAGCAGGGGATAGCGGTCCATGAGCTCGGACTTGAACAGCACCACCTCCTTGCCGATGGTCTTCTCCTCGTTGAGGGTGGGGATGCACAGGGAGATGGTCAGGCCCTGCTTTTCCTTCTCCTCGATCAGGCGCATCAGGTCCCAGAACTGGGAGTGGTGGAAGGTGTTGGTGGACAGCCACTGGTTGATGTCAGTCACAGCAGCCTCCGTCGATGGCCATGAGGATGCCGATCAGCTGGGCCACCCCGCGCATGAGCGGGCCCAGTTCGATGGTCTCGTCCGGCTGGTTGAGCCGCCGGGCCCGCGTGAGCCCGAGGGTCAGCGCCGGGACACCCTTTTCGGCAAAGCTGGAGGCCGCCGAGGAACAGCACCCGGCCTGGGGCTGGATGCCCAGGCTGGTCATCACGCGCCGGGCCTGGAGGATGAGTTCGTGGTCGTCGGCGAGCCCCCCGGCATGGCTGTTGGCGATGATCTCGAAGCGCACGGTGATCCCCGTGGGCCGGGAGAGGTCGTGCGCCAGGGCCTCGATCGCGCGCCCCATCGCCTCCACCCGTTCGTCGCTGTCGCTGCGCACCTGGAAACAGAGCGCCGCGCGGCGCGCCGCGGTCTTGAAGGAGGTACCGCCCTCGACGACGCCGAGCACCAGTTCGGTGTTCTCCTCGCCCAGCTGGGGCAAGGATTGCAGGGCGTCGATGAAATCGTTGAGCACCGCGATCGCGCTGGGCAGTTCCCCCTCTTCGTCCACCTCCACCGTGACCTCTCCGCCCAGGGTCGCCTTGGAGGTGTAGTGCAGGCGGCCGAGCTGGGCGCCTTCCACCGACAGGCCCGCGCGCAGCGGCAATTCGCTGTGTTCGAGGAAGAAGCGCAGGCCCTGGAGATTGCCCCGTCCCAGGGAGCGGGCGTGGCCGAGCAGGACCAGGTCGGATTCGAGGTGGATGTCGAGCCCCTCGAGCAAGGTCGGCAGGGTGGCGAGCAGGGCCATGCCGATGCTGTTGTCGGCCACCCCGGGGCCGGTGACAAGATCCGGCAGCAGGCTCAGGGTGTGGTTGACGGTGGCGGAGAAGGGCGTGTCGGCATGGGCGGCGACGAGTATGGAACGGCCCCCGCTTCGGCCGGGCAGGATACCCACCCCGTTGCCCACCTCGTCGGTGGAGGTGTTCTGCAGGCCGCACTCGGTGAACCGCTGCTGCAGGAAACGGATGCGTTCTTCCTCCCCGAAGGTGGGCGCGGGGATCTCGCCGAACATCACCAGGTTGGCCAGCAGCAGCTCGCGGAAGGGTTCCAGTTCCGTCGGCAGCCGGCGTACCCGGGCGAGCAGGGCTTCTTCTTTCCTGGCGTGCATCTGCTTCCTCGAACCGAGCGATGCCAAGATCATATCAGAATGCGGCATGGCTTGAACTTTGCTAGTCAAGTCTTACCCTTGACGTACGGATGACGCCGGGAGCGACAGGGATGCCGGAGAACATCGGGTTCATTTCCACGCGCTTTTCGGGCACCGACGGGGTGTCTCTGGAATCGGCCAAGTGGGCCGAGGTGCTGTGGGA
>RFHK01000084.1 GCA_003695825.1 Gammaproteobacteria bacterium
GGCTTCCACGCCGCCTTCGACGAGCTCTACAAGGACTACCTGGAGTACGTGCCCTCGGCCAATATCGTCGGGGTCGACGTGGCCAATCGCCGGGTCAAGACCGAGTTCGACGAGTATCCCTTCAACGATGCCGCCATCTATCCTCGCGTGCGTGCCTCCAAGCTCATCGAGACCCTCGGGCTCGCCGACCCCAAGAGCCCGCAGATGGAGGCGAACATCGATCCCTTCTACTACAACGTCAAGGGCGACATGCACGTCTACGTCGCCGGCGACGCCCGCCCCATGCCCTACTCCAAGAGCGGCAACACCGCCAACTCGGAGGGCAAGTACGTGGCCCATGTCGTGGCCGCGCGGGCCAACGGCAAGGACCCGGGCAAGTGGCAGAGCCCGCACACCATCTGCTACTCCATGGTCAATGCCGATCCGCAGGAAGCGATCATGGTGGACGCCTACTACTCCTACAACAAGGAGAAGCAGTCCTTCGGGTTCTACAACGTCAAGATGGACCAGGAGCGGGATACGGCCAAGGGTATTGCGACCCTCGAATGGGCGCGCGGCCTGTACCGCGACATGTTCTCCTGATCAGGGGCACCGGGCCGGCGGCGTTCGCCGCCGGCCCCATCCTGTTCCTCCGGAGGGAATGCACGCATGCGTCGAAGAAAGTTCCTGGGGCTGTGCAGTGCCGGCGCCCTGGCCCTGGCCCAGGGCGAGCTCTTGCGGTCGGTCTGGGCCAAGGGACCGGTGCGCCGTTACGACCGGGTGCGCCTGGTCGACGCCCACGGCAAGCCGGTGCGTGCCGCTGCGCTCGAGGTGGACGAGCCCTACATCTTCTTCTATCCCTACGTCGGCACACCCTGCTACCTGATCCGGCTCAGCGTGCCCACGCACGGCGAGGACCTGAAGACGGCCCAGGGCGAATCCTACGAGTGGCTGGGCGGCGTGGGACCGGGCAAGAGCATCGTCGCCTTCGCCGCGATCTGCAGCCACCTGATGACCCACCCTTCGGCGAAGTACAGCCTCATCAACTACCATGCCGAGGCGGACAAGCTCTCGGGCCGCCTGAACGTGATCACCTGTTGCGCCCACGGCAGCGTCTATGACCCGGCCGCCGGCGGCAAGGTCCTGGAAGGTCCTGCCACCCAGCCGCTGACGGCGATCGAGCTGGAATACGACGCCGCCGGCGACGGGCTCTATGCCGTGGGTACGCGGGGAGGTGAACTCTACCTCGACTTCTTCCGCCAGTTCCGGCACGAGCTGCGCGAGGAATTCGGCCGGGGCAACCGGGCCCGCAAGATCGTGCGCCACCAGGCGCTGCTGCGGCCGCTGCGCGAATACACCCGCAGCGTGGTCAAGTGCTAGAGCAGCTCCGTGGTGAGCATCGAATCCAGGCGACTGTCTTCCCACGCGACCGCCTCGCGTGAACGACGGTAGGCGCGGGCGACGCCCACAGCGATGACGGCCCAGAGCGTGGCCAGCGCGGCATTGATGCCGAAGAAGCTGGCATAGCCCAGGCCCAGCGTGCTTCCCATGAAGATCAGCAAGGCATGCGCCAGGTCGCCCAGGCGCCAGAAGAGCGTGTCGATGGTGGTCTTGCCCTCGTACTTGCTTTCCCGGTCGAGCGGCAGGAAGAGCGCGTGCCGGGTCGTGGTGGCCAGGGAATAGTCGAGGGCGTTCTCCACCACCTTGAACCAGCGCAACAGGGAGAAGAGCGGCAGGATAAGCAGCAGGAGGTAGCCGGCCAGGATCAGCAGGGGCAGGCAGAGCACGGCCCCGGCCACGCCGATGCGGCGATAGATCCGGGCCACCACGAACAGCTGCAGGCCGAGCGCGAGCAGGTTGACCCAGAAGAAGAAGTGGCCGTAGAAGCGGGCGATGAAGGCCGCCCGCTCCGGTCCGCTCGGCGGGGCAGCCGCCTGCACCATGCCCGCCAGCAGGTATTCACCGGTCGTGTTGACCAGGTTGAGCAACAGGATGAAGAGCGCGATGGCGCGCAGCAGGCGGTCCTCGAAGACCAGGTGCAGCCCGCCCAGCCAGGTGCGCCACGGCGATGGTGCTTGCCCGGGACGGGCAGGGCGACGGGTGCGCCCCCGGATCGGGATGGCCAGGCTCGCCAGCAGCAGGAGGATGGCGAGCAGCAGGCTGCCCTCGGCCTGCAGCCGGGGATAGGCCAGGGCGGCCGCCTGGCTGCCGGCCAGGGCGCCGAGCGAGCCGGCGGCGGCGATGAGCGGCAGGGCCCGTTCTCCCCGGCGCGGTGGGAGGCTGTCGGTCGCCAGTGCCCAGAACTGCGCGAGCTGGGTGACGCCGAACAGGCCCAACCAGACGAAGAAGGCAAACCCCAGCCAGGCCGAGTCGCCCAGGGCGATCCAGGGTACGAACAGTCCCAGTTGACACAGGAAGAAGAAGGAGACCCGGCGATAGAGCCTTTCCCCCCGGCTGCGCTCGGCGGCCCAGCGGTAGAGCGGCAGGGAGAGCAGCAACAGCAGGGCCTGGGTGCCGACGGCATAGCTGCGCAGCTCGGCGCTGCCGGTGGCGAGCAACAGGGATTCGCGGGTCGGCTTGAGCAGGTAATAGGCGAGCAGCACCAGGAACAGGCGCGCCGACAGGCGCAGCGCCGGGCCGAGGTCGCCGCGTCGCAGCACCAGGAACGGCAGGGGAAGGGCGTCCCGGCGGTTCATGGTGTCTTTCCGCTGCAGGCCACGAAACGCAGCATGTGTTGGGGTGCGAGGCGCACGGGCCCCAGGGTGCGCAGGACGTTGGAGAGGGTATTGACCCGGGTGGGCATCGGCTGCCAGCGCACGCCGTCGAAGGCCCACAGGCGCAGTCCGGGTTCCTTCACGCGCGAACCCTTCTCGTGCCGGTGCGCGTTCTCTTCGAGGTATTCGAACGAGAGCCGGGCGCGGACCGTGCGCCGGGGCGCAGTGGCGGTCACGAACCAGGTGCGCCGGATGCAGGCCTCCGGGTCCTGTCCCGGGGGCACCGCGGCGGGCGGTCCGGCATCGAGCTCGGCGCTCACGGGGGCCGGCGCCTCCCCCTCCGTGAGGGCCAGGCCGGCCACCACCAGGCCCCAGCCGGGTGCCGTCAGGAGGGTCTCTTCCTCGCCGGGGCCGGCGCGTCCCTTGCGGTGCAGGTGGTGCGGCAGGGGCGGCGGGGGCGGGGCCTGCGCGGGATCCCAGGTGGCCCGGTCCGGGTCCCAGGGCGTCGCGCCGTCGAGGATCTCACGCAGGTAGGCGCGCCGGCGCGCGGTGAAGTCGGCGATGGCCTCGAGGGCCTCGTGCCAGCGCGCGGCCGTCAGGCCGAGCCGCGGGTCCGCCAGGGCCGCGCGGCGCAGCGTGTGTTCGAGCCTGTCCAGGCGCCGCTGCATGGCCGCCGGCGTGAACCAGCCATAGGCCGGGGCGCCGGGTTCGCGGTGCAGGCCCAGCAGGTGGCGCAGGCGCCGGAAGATCCAGTCGCGCAGGCGGGGATTGCGCAGAGTCTTCTCCTTGAGCGGGTTGGCCG
This sequence comes from Gammaproteobacteria bacterium, assembly GCA_003695825.1. Taxonomy (GTDB): domain Bacteria; phylum Pseudomonadota; class Gammaproteobacteria; order Thiohalobacterales; family Thiohalobacteraceae; genus J048. The sequence goes on from RFHK01000084.1 coordinate 3,496, forward strand.
CGCCGGACTCCGGCGGGTAGTAGTACTGGAAGCGGTCGTTGAAGAGGTTGCGCGGGTAGGGCAGGTAGGGATCCCAGTTGCGCCCGAAGCTGAGGTCGTAGTCCCAGGGGATCACTGCCCAGCGGCCGGCCGGTTCCCGGTAGAGGAAATAGTTCTTGTTGTAGGTGTCGCCGTCGTCGAGCAGGACGTTCACCGCCAGCCAGTCGAGCACGGTCTCGGGATGGAAATGCGTGGCGAGAAAGGCATCGAAGGTCTCGACGCGGGCCGCCGCCAGGGACCGTCCCAGCCGCGCGAGGGCCTCCCGGGCCGCCTTTCCGTCCGGGAGGTGCCAGCAGTGTTGCAGGCGGCGGGCGTCGAAGGGGGGACGCAGGTCCCCGCAGTAGGTGGCGTCCCGCGGCTGGTAGAGCCGCCCCCCGGATGCCAGGCCGCGCCGCGCGAGCAGCTCGGCGTCGACCCACTCGGTGAAGAGGTAGAGGCCCTGGTAGCGCCCGTTGATGAAGAGTCGCACGTAGTGGACGCGCGGGCCGGGGACGCCCAGGGCGGCGAACAGGTGCCAGGCCAGCCATTCGCGCACCAGGGAGGGATCCGTGCCCAGGCCGTCCAGGGCGATCCGCCGCTGGCCGTGCCAGCGGTGTCCCGGTTCCAGGTACAGGAGCAGGGAACGCTTGCGCACGTGGCGGCTGGAACTGCCCAGGACCGCGATGCGGGCCCGGGCGGTGGTGCCGTCCTCGAGCCGCACGCGCGCCGGGAAGGTGGAGGTGTCATCGGCTTCCTTGCGCATCAGGACCGCTGCATCCAGCGGCTCCATGTGCAGGCGCAACGTCAGCAGAGGGATGAACGACCCGGGTGGCCCGTGAGGCCTGGACTCGGGTACTGCCGGGGCCGGTCGCAGGGCGCGGGATGCCGCCCGAGGGGGAAGGCCTGGGGCCTTGCGGGTCCCTTTCCGGCCCGTACCGGTAGGCTGGGACCCGCTTTGCGCGGTCGACGGGGACTGGCGCGGCGGAGAGGGCGGTGGCAGGGGGCGGAGATAGCGGGCGCGGACCCAGCCGATGCGCCTGGTGCGGGCATTGCGCACCAGCAGCCAGCCGTCCCGCCGTTCCCGGGGGTCCAGCCGATCGCCGCGCACGGCGAGGTCCACCACCGGGTGCTCGGTCCCCGGTCCCGCACGCACGTGCAGCGCCCGCACGCGGGGCGTGAGTCCCTCCGCCGCGGCCGCCGGGATCCCGGGCCACGGCAGCGCCAGGCACAGCCAGAGGATCGCGGTCCATCGCATCACCACCACCTCCCGGGGCGTTGCCAGTGATGACTGAGTACGACACCCAGCGAGTAACGCTCGCCGGTATTGCGCCCCCACAGGGTGCGCGTGGCCTCCAGGCGCAGCCGCCAGCCGGGGGCCAGGCGCCGCGAGATGCCGGCACGCAGGCGCAGCAGGTCGTGCCGGGCCCGCACGGCCTCACCGGGCGAGCCGGCGAGGGGTTCCGGGCGGGCGCCGTCGAGCGCGAGCTCCGTCTCCAGGGCCAGGAAGCGGCGCGTGCCGTCATCGCGCGGCCAGGTCCATTTCAGGTGGCCGACGAACTGGGGGGCCGGGGGACCGGCCCAGTAGCGCAGGGCGGCACCGTATTCCCAGTCCCAGGTGTGTGCCGTATCCATTCCCTGGCCCCGGTACAGGCTGGCGATGCCGGCCTCGATCCCGGGTTCGCCGAAGCCCCGACGCAAGCGCTCGGTGCGGGAATAGCCGGTGGGCAGGATCGCCAGCACCTCCCAGGTGCGCCCGTTGCGGAAGGGGTCGCGGCGCCCGCGCACCCCCACCCGCAGGTCCCCGAGCCCGGTCGAGGCGGCCCCGCCGCAGTGCTTGGTCTCCAGGCCCACGGAAAGGAACAGGGTGTGGTAATAGCTGAGCCCGTATTCGAAGTGGTGGCGGTTCTCCAGTTGCCGCGTGCGGCAGCCCGAGCGGTGCCGCCGCCCACTCCGGTCCCAGTAATGGCGCGAAGTGGAGAAGGCCAGGCCCGTGGCATAGTAGGCCTCCCGTTCCGACCGCATCCAGGGGCTGGTGGCGGAGGCGGGCATGGCCGCCAGCAGGGCGAGGGCGCCGAGCCCGCACAGGGGGGCGAGCAGGCTGCAAATCGAAGGCCGGCGCAATCGGTTCACGTGCATCGGATCTCCTCCCGGCAATCGCCGCGCCAGTGGCAGCGCAGGCGGTCGACGGCGGGCTTGCCCTGGATGGCATAGCCGGTGTCCCGGCAGCCCCCCGCTTCGGGGTCGCTGTACCAGGCCCAGAGCCACAGGCCGTCCAGGGCGGTGGCGCGTTGTGCCCGTACCCAGGCCTCGAGCACCCGGGCCTGCAGCGCGGGATCGGGAACGACGCCGGCCGCGCGCAAGCCGCTCCAGTCCCAGGGGCGGCGTTCCCAGCCCCGCGCGGAGGGGATGCCGGCCTCGAGTACCCACAGGGGCTTGTCGGCCGGGGCCAGCGCCCGGGCGACGTGGAGCCTGTGGACCAGTACCTGGCGCAGGCGCTCGGGGTCCGGGTCGGCCGGCAGGGGCGGGTAAAGGGTCAGGGACACCACGTCGAGTCGGTGCCACCAGCGGAAGGCGGCGAGTCCCTCCAGGCCGTGGGCCGCGTAGGTCAACCGGCCGTGGAAGTGCCGACGCAACGCCGTGATGAGGCCGCCCCATTCGGGGGCGTCGGCCAGGCGGCGCAGCTCGGTCCCCACCACGAAGGCATCGGCGCCGGCGGCCTCGGCCAGGCGGGCGAGCCGGACCAGCTGCGCCCGGTAGTGGCGGAACCAGCGTCCCCGGTCGCGGGGCGCGATCACACCGGCCCAGCCGGTGCGGGGCAAGACCTGGGGTTTCAGCACCGTATGCAGCCCGAGCGCACGGGCGGCGCGCAGGGTGGCGAGGATCTGCCGTGCGCCGCTGCGTGGGGGCCGCAGTGCCACGGCGCGGGGGCCGTCCTGGCGCAGGAAGACCACCAGGCACAGGCTGTTGGCGCCGGTGGCACGGAGGCGGAGCAACGCCCTTCGGGCCCGGTCCGAGCCGAGCGGGGCCGATGCCCCGGGCAGGAAGGCGAACCCGTGCAGGGACGTGGGCGGTGCGGCGGGAGGCAGCAACCGGCACCCGGTGACCGGGACCAGGGCCAGCAGGCAGAGGAGCGCGGCGACCGGCTTCATGAGGCCTCCCCCGGCTCCCGGCGGCGATAGACACGCCAGCCCAGCCGATCGTAGACGCGCACGTACCCGGGCAGGCCCCGGTCGTAGAGGTGCGGAAAGCGGGCCAGGATGCCGTCCCTGTGCCCGGCCGGGGAATGGGGATCGGGCACGGCGATCTGCCGCAGGTCGGGGAGACGCCGGCGCAGGGCGAGCTTGAAGCGCTCGTCGAAGCTCAGCACCAGGCCGCGGGCGTCGCCCCGCGCGGCGATCACGTGGTAGGCGCTGCGCTCGTCGATGAGCGTCTCCTCGCGCTCCCGGGCCAGCCAGCGGCCGAGGGCGAGCGCGCCCGCGGGCGGGGGCGTCTGCGGGTGCCCGGCCAGGGCCTGTTGCCAGGGGCGGATGACCGGGCCCCGGTCGTGGGCGTAGTCGTACCAGCCGTAACCCGCCCCTGCCAGCAGCGCCAGCACGAAGGCCAGCCGCCACCCGGGCCGGCGGCTCTCGGGCAGGAGGGCCAGTTCGGCCATCACCGCCGCCGCGGCCAGCCCGAGCAGGTCGTCGGGATGGCGCAGGTAGTTCTGCGCGGTCGCGAACGCGGTCGCCGCCGGCAACAGCAGGCAGAAGGCGAACAGGGCCCGCCCATGGGCGCCGTGGCGCCGGGCGGCGAGGAGCAGGGGCAGGAGCACGGGATAGCACAGGAACAGGCGTACCGCGGCCGCGCCGAAGGCGGCCCACCAGGTCCCGCCGTACCGGGCCAGCCAGGGCAGGTCCGGGACCTGCTGCCAGCCCCCGCGGTAGGCGGAGCCCGGGGCCGCCAGGAACTGCAGGAAGTCCCCCTCGAAGATCCAGTTCAGGTAGGCCCAGCTGCCGGCGGCCACGACCAGCGGGGTGGCGAGGATCACGTAGACGCTGAGCGGCGAGTCCCGCAGGATGCGCTCGGGGACGACCAGGACCAGCAACGGCAACAGCGCCAGGAACAGGTGGACGCTCAGGGCGTCGGTGAAGAAGTACAGGGCCAGGGTGCCGCCCAGGACGATGAAGGCCCGGATGTCTCCCCGGGTGGCCATGCGCACCATGGAGCGGTGCAGGGCGTACAGGAACAGCAGCCCCAGGGCCAGGGTGCCGCCCGTGGTGGCCGCCCGAACCAGCGCCGGCTGCAACAGGACCGGCAACCCCAGCCAGAGTGCCGAGCCCGGGGCGAGTCCGGCGCGGGCGAGATGACGTGTCCACAGGGCGAGCAGCAGCCCGGTCGCCAGCACCGAGAGCAGGTAGGGCGCGGCCGGCGTGTCGAGCCCGGGCAGGAACCGGAAGGGGAGCAGCAGGTAGAAGGGCACGTGCGGATAGATGAGCCCGAAGTCCTCGAAGCGCAGGTGCGCGGCGTCGCTCACCCCGAGGATCCGTGCCCAGCGGAAGAGCGCCTGATCCTCGTGGTAGTGCATGGCAAGTACGTGGGCCGCCAGCGCCCCGAAGACCAGGGTGCCGACCGCGAAGGCCGCGGCGGGACTCAGGCGCGCTGCGCGCTGCATGACTCCGCTCCCGGTGGTTCCTCCCGCACCCCGGCGTCCCCGTCGAAGCTGGTCAGCCCGTGCTCGGTCTTCTCCCAGTAGAAGGGGTCGTGGATGAGCTGCCACAGGGCCTTGTAGGCCGCGATCGACATCAGCAGCCAGTAGGCGGGCATGGTGAGCGCATAGGGGATGAGCCGGTAGAGGTGCCGCTTGAAGACGCTCAGCATCGACAGGTAGACGTAGAGCCCGTTGCCCAGCAGCAGGTTGAAGAGGCTGATGTAGAGGACCAGCGGCGGGAAGACGGGATCGAGCAGGTGGGTGCCGGTGGCCAGCCACAGGCCGTAGACGGCGAACAGCCAGGGGGCGATGAGGTTGCTCAACACCGCACCGCCGATGAAGAACTGGAAACCCCAGAAGCCCACGTGGCCGAGCGTGCGGTAGAGGTGCAGCGGCCTGCGCATGTGGACCAGGTAGGTCTGCATGTAGCCCTTGATCCACCGCGAGCGCTGGCGGATCCAGTTGCCGAGCCGCTTGTTGGCCTCCTCGTAGGTGGTGGAATTGACCACCCCGACCCGGTAGCCGAGCTGGGTGAAGCGCACCCCGAGGTCGGCGTCCTCGGTGACGTTGTACGGGTCCCAGGCGTCCACCTCGCGCAGCACGTGCATGCGGAAGTGGTTGGAGGTGCCGCCCAGCGGGATCGGGATGCCCAGGGCCTCCAGGGCCGGCAGGTAGAAGTCGAACCACAGCGAGTACTCGAGGGTGAACATCCGCGTGAGCCAGTTTTCCGTGGCGTTGAAGTAGTTCAGGCGCGCCTGGATCACGGCGGTGTTGCGCGGGGCCTTGCGGAAGGCGAGCACGGCCTTCTTGAGCTGGTCGGGCTCGGGCCGGTCTTCGGCATCGTAGATGGTGACGAATTCGCCCCGGGCGAAATTGAGCGCATAGTTGCAGGCCTTGGGCTTGGTGCGCGGGTGCGAGCGCGGCACGCGCACGATCTCGAAGATGCCTTCCAGTCCCAGTTCCTTGGCACGGCGGATGGTCGCCTCGTCGTCCTCTTCCAGGATCAACTTGATGTCCAGGCGCGAGAGGGGATAGTCGAGCGCGCGCAGCGCCCGGGTGATGTGCGGCAGCACTTCGGGTTCGCGGTACATGGGCACCAGTACGGTGTACGTGGGCAGGGAGGCCTCGTCGAGCGCGGCGACCTCCGCGTCGCGCACCTTGACGTCCACCCGCTCGTCGCCGCCCACCCAGACGAACAGCAGGCGCAGCCCGAAGTTGACGAGCAGGAAGAGGGCCACCGCCAGGTTGAGCCCGACGAGCGCCTCCCGGGGCCAGAGGGCCAGCGCCGCCAGCCCCAGGGTCAGCAGCAGGTGGATGCCGAGCAGCTGGGCGCCCGTGAAGACGGTGCGGGCGGAGTGCTGGGGCTGGCGTTCCGCCAGGCGCGTGACGGCCGCCTGGCTCAAGTAGTCGTCGGCGTGCCGTTGCACCGTCCAGAGGATGTCGAAGCGCGAGGTGATCACGTAGTCCCAGGGCGCGTCCCCGGCGAGGCCTTGCATGTAGGCCTCCGTCTCCGCCCCGGGGTCGGCGGTCGCGAACACCAGCACCCCGTCTTCGCGGCGCCAGGGCAGGACCAGGTGCTCGGCATAGTCGGCCACCCGGTGCGGGTCGATCAGGTGCTCGTCCGGGGGGGA
>RFHK01000085.1 GCA_003695825.1 Gammaproteobacteria bacterium
CCGCCACCACCCGGGCCACCCCGGCCGCCACCAGGGCGTCGGCGCAAGGTGGGGTACGGCCGTGGTGGCTGCAGGGCTCCAGCGTCACATAGACGGTGGAACCGCGCGCCTTCTCCCCCGCCGCCCGCAACGCGTGGACCTCCGCGTGGGGTTCGCCGGCGCGCCGGTGCCAGCCCTCCCCGACGACCTCGCCCTCGCGCACGATCACGCAGCCGACACGGGGATTCGGGTCGGTGGTGTAGCGCCCGCGCTCGGCCAACCGCAGCGCCCGGGCCATGTAGTGGAAGTCCTCAGCCGTTGCCATGCGTTCCCAAGGCCTCGATCGACACCGGAAAGTACCGCCTCCCAGCTCCCAGCTCCCAGCTCCCAGCTCCCAGCTCCTAGCTCCTAGCTCCTACCTAGCTCCCCGCTTCCGCACCATCATCGTCCGGGATCAGCGGAATCTGGCTGCGTCGTTCCTCGGGCGTGGGTTCCTTCTCGAGCCGTTCGATCTCCTCGCGAAAGGCGTTGACGTCCTGGAAGCTGCGGTAGACGGAGGCGAAACGGACGTAGGCCACCTGGTCCAGTCGACGCAGTTCGTCCATGATGAGCTCGCCGATGTCCTGAGAGGCCACCTCGCGCTCGCCCCCGGCGAGGAGGCGGCGGCGAATGCGCTCGATGGCGGCCTCCACCTCCTCGGTGCTCACGGGGCGTTTCTCCAGCGCCCGCAGCATGCCGGATCGCATCTTGTCCTCGTTGAACGGCTCGCGGCTGCCGTCCCGCTTGACGACGCGCGGCATGACCAACACGGCCTCCTCGAAGGTGGTGAAACGCTCGCCGCAGCGCACGCATTCCCGCCGGCGGCGCACCTGGGCCCCACCCCCCGCCAGCCGGGAGTCCACGACCTTGGTGTCCTCGGCACCGCAGAAGGGACAGTGCATGGCCTGCCTCCCGTCAGGCGTAGACCGGGTACTTGCGGCACAGGGCGAGCACTTTCTCCTTCACCCGTGCGATCACTTCCTCGCTGCCCCGGCTGTCGATGATGTCGCACATCCAGCCCGCCAGCTCGCGGGCCTCGGCCTCGCGGCAGCCACGCGTGGTCATGGCGGGCGTGCCGATGCGGATGCCCGAGGTGACGAAAGGCGACTGGGGATCGTTGGGGACGGCGTTCTTGTTGACCGTGATGTTGGCCGCACCCAGCCAGGCATCGACCTCCTTGCCCGTCAGGCCCTGGTCGATGAAGCTCACCAGGAACAGGTGGTCGTCGGTACCCTTCGAGACCACGTCGTAGCCCCGTTCCATGAACACCTCGGCCATGACGCGGGCATTGACCAGCACCTGCTTCTGGTACTCGACGAACTCGGGTTCCATGGCCTCCTTGAAGGCCACGGCCTTGGCGGCGATGACGTGCATCAGGGGACCGCCCTGGGTCCCCGGGAAGACCGTGGAATTGAGCTTCTTCTCCACTTCGGGATTGGCCTTGGCCAGGATCAGTCCGCCGCGCGGCCCGCGCAGGGTCTTGTGGGTGGTCGTGGTGGTGACGTCGGCGATCTGCACCGGGCTGGGATAGAGCCCGGCGGCCACCAGGCCGGCCACGTGCGCCATGTCCACCATGAGCCAGGCGCCCACTTCGTCGGCGATCTCGCGGAAGGCGTTCCAGTCCAGGGTGCGCGAATAGGCCGAGAACCCGCCGACGATCATCTTCGGGCGGTGCTTGCGCGCCAGCTCCCGGATCTGGTCGTAGTCCACCTCGCCGGTCGCGGGATCGAGCCCGTACTGCACGGCGTGGAACAGCTTGCCGGAAAAGTTCACCTTCGCGCCGTGGGTCAGATGCCCGCCGTGCGCCAGGCTCATGCCCAGGATGGTGTCTCCCGGCTCGAGCAAGGCCAGGTAGACGGCGGCGTTGGCCTGGGAGCCGGAATGGGGCTGAACGTTGGCATAGTCCGCCCCGAAGAGCTGCTTGGCCCGGTCGATGGCGAGCTGCTCGGCGATGTCCACGAACTCGCAGCCGCCGTAATAGCGCCTGCCGGGATAGCCTTCGGCATACTTGTTGGTCAGCACCGACCCCTGTGCCTGCAGCACCCGGGGGCTGGCGTAATTCTCGGAGGCGATCAGCTCGATGTGCTCTTCCTGGCGGCGCTGTTCCCCCTCGATGGCAGCCCAGAGCTCGTCGTCGTACCCCGCGATGGTCATGTCCCGGCGGAACATCTGCACACCTCCGATTCCGTAAAACGACCGCGCCCGGCCTGGGATGCCGGGCGGAAGCGCACATGATAGCCCATACGCCCCGGCCGCGTCATGGGGCCGGTCCGGGTATAATGGGCACAACGACCCGAGCCTCATGCAACCGGATAGCGTTCCGCCATGGCCCAATACGTCTTCACCATGAACCGGGTGGGCAAGCTGGTCCCGCCCAAGCGCTGGATCCTGCGCGACATCTCCCTCTCCTTCTTCCCCGGTGCCAAGATCGGGGTGCTGGGCCTCAACGGCGCCGGCAAGTCCACCCTGCTGCGCATCATGGCCGGCGTGGACACCGAGATCGAGGGCGAGGCCCGCCCGCAACCCGGCATCCGCATCGGCTACCTGCCGCAGGAACCGCAACTCGACCCTGCCAAGGACGTGCGCGGCAACGTCGAGGACGGGCTGGCGGAGATCGTCTCGGCGCGCAAGCGGCTGGACGAGATCTACGCCGCCTATGCCGAGCCGGACGCCGACTTCGATGCCCTTGCCGAGGAACAGGCACGGCTGGAGAACCTCCTGCAGGCGGCCGACGCCCACAACCTCGACCACAAGCTCGAGGTGGCCGCCGAGGCCCTGCGCCTGCCGCCCTGGGATGCCGACGTCACGAAGCTCTCCGGCGGCGAGCGGCGTCGGGTGGCCCTGTGCCGGCTGCTGCTCTCGAACCCGGACATGCTGCTGCTCGACGAGCCCACCAACCACCTCGATGCCGAGTCCGTGGCCTGGTTGGAGCGTTACCTGCACGACTTTCCCGGTACCGTGGTGGCGGTCACCCACGACCGCTACTTCCTCGACAACGTGGCCGGCTGGATCCTGGAGCTCGACCGCGGCCACGGCATCCCCTTCGAGGGCAATTATTCCGCCTGGCTGGAGGCCAAGGAGAAGCGCCTCGAGCAGGAACAGAAGGCCCAGGCCGCACGCCGGCGCGCGATCCAGGCCGAGCTCGAATGGGTGCGCAGCAATCCCAAGGGCCGCCACGCCAAGAGCAAGGCGCGCCTGCAGCGTTTCGAGGAGCTCCAGTCCCAGGAATACCAGAAGCGCAACGAGACCCGCGAGATCTACATCCCCCCGGGCCCGCGCCTGGGCGACCTGGTCATCGAGGCCCGCGACCTCCGCAAGGGCTACGGCGACCGCCTGTTGATCGACGGCTTGAGTTTCCGCGTGCCCCGGGGAGCGATCGTGGGCATCATCGGTCCCAACGGGGCCGGCAAGACCACCCTGTTCCGCATGATCTCCGGCCAGGAATCCCCGGATGCCGGGGAG
>RFHK01000086.1 GCA_003695825.1 Gammaproteobacteria bacterium
AGCCAGTGCCGCACGGCCTGCAGGGTGAAGTCCGCCCGGCTGGGCAGGATCTCGATCTGGGGTCGCGTCATCTCGCTCTCCTCGGGCCGGGGCGCGGGAACCGGCCGGCCCCCGAGATTGATATCGATCACTCCGAAATGCAACCGCGACCGGCTATATTTGAAGGCAGGGAAGCCAGCCGAGCGGGAGGAAGCCATGTACCTGAAAGACCGTGCCTCCGGGGACCTCGTCGAGGTGCTCGACCTGCAGGCCCTCTTCGACCCCTTCCGGGACCGCGTCCCGGGCCGGTTCCACGCCGGGGAAGAGCTCCAGGAGCCGGCCGATTTCGCCAAGGCCGCACTCGTCTTCCCCTCCGGGGAGCCCTTGCCGCGGTGCTGGACCGACCCGGACTACCCGCGGAAGTGAACCCTCGCCGGTCCCGCCACCGCGTGGAAATGTGGATCCCGTCACGACTTCGCGTTCCCGCCCGGGTACTGTGTCACATTCCCGGCCTTCGACCGTCAAGGTCCCGGTGGGAGGTCCGATCCTTGCTACAGAGACCGCAAAAGGCAGGGAACGCCGGAATGCCGACCAAGAGGAGGTAGTGGCCATGCGCAGACTCCACCGCAAACCGGACATCCTCACGCTGCTGGCCCTCTTCGTCATGCTGGGCGTCATTCTGACCACCCGGGCCCAGGCGGGCGAACCGGCCGCCCCCGCGGGCTGGCAGGCCGGCCTCGACGTCATGGAGGGCGTCGCCGACCGCCTGCACCTGCGCTGGGTTCGGGACTCGCTGGCCGACCGCCGTGTCCAGGGCCTGGTGGCAGGGCCGGGGCTGGCCCTCAACCACCCGGCCCATCCCGGCCGGGGCGAGCTGCGATTGCATTGGCGTGCCCCCGAGGCCGTGCGCCAGGCCCGGCGGGATCTCGAGGCCCTGGGCGCGAGCGCGACCGGGCCCCGCGTCTCCCGCACCGGCCTGTTCGTGACCTACCGCTTGCATTGGTGACGGTGCCCGCTGGCTTCCCCTTGTCCTTGTCACCCGCCTGATCAGCACCCCTGGTCAGGCGTCTCTTTGCCCGCCCCTCGCACTCCCGCCTGCGCAGTCGATCCGGCCAAAGACCCACAGGCTGCTCGGTCAAGTCGCCGCCCCGGCGGCCGATACCCTTCTCAGCACCCCCCCAGCTGCGAGGTATACCGCCATGGATCGCAAGAAGCGGCAGAAGATCATCGATATCGCGCTGATCGTCATCGGCATCGGCGCCATCCTGGGCATCTTCGCGGTGGCCATCATGGTGGCCCCGGACAATCCCTTCTCCGGCAGCGACTTCCTGGTCGACGTCGGCCTGGCCAACCGGTACTGAAGCGAGGCCGTAGGCCCCGGGGCCGGCCTCAGGGGGTCTCGGGGCCAGGGTCGCCCCGGGATTCCGCGTCTTCTTCTTCCAGCATCCGGCACTTGAGCTGGCTGTGGTTGACCAGCCAGTAGGTCAGCCCCAGCGCCAGGATGGCCACGATCGTCAGGCTGTAGCTCCAGATCGCCGTCTCCAGGTGGCCGGCACTCTCCACCGGGATGAGGATGAGCTGGCGCAGCAGCGTGATGAGCGCCACCTCAATGAACACCACCAGGCGGAAGATGCCCGTCTTCATGTAGCGCACCTCCGCCGAGATCAGCGACGAGAGCACCCAGAGGATGAACAGGTTGCCGAGCGCCTGGAGAAAGCCGCGCACCACGGCCCCCGACTGCAGCACCGCCCAGGCATCGCGCAGGAACTGCCAGACGACCAGCAGGCTGGCCACCAGCAGGGCGAGCGCGATGAACAGGTGCAGCAGCCGGTTGGCGCGTTCCATGAGGCTCTCGAATCCGGGCATCGGCATGGCACAGGGCTCGCGAAGCGGGGATTTCGCTGATCATCGTCAAGTCCCGGGCGAATGACAAGCCTGCCGCCTTGTCTCCTGCCCTGCCAGGGCATAGAGTTGCCCGATCGGATCCCCACCCGCGAGGAAAGGAGTCGAGGCGATGGCGAGGTACGTGCGCTGGTTCCGGGATCTGGGCATCGAGGACGTGCCCCTGGTGGGCGGCAAGAACGCCTCCCTGGGCGAGATGTACCGGGAGCTGATGCCCCTGGGGGTGAAGATCCCCAACGGCTTCGCCACCACGGCCCAGGCCTACCGCGATACCCTGGAGCAGGCCGGGGTGATGCCGGAGCTGCACACCCTCCTGGACGGCCTCGACCCCAATGACGTCGAGGACCTCGCGCGCCGCGGCGCCCGGGCCCGCGCGCTCGTCTACGGGGCGCCGTTGCCGGAGGCGTTGCAGCAGGAGATCCTCGAGGCCTATCACCGGCTGCAGGAGGAGTACGGCGAGGGGCTGAGCGTGGCCGTGCGTTCCTCCGCCACCGCCGAGGACCTGCCCACCGCCAGCTTCGCCGGACAGCAGGAGACCTACCTCAACATCCGCGGCGACGAGCACCTGCTCGACGCCGTGCGCCGCTGCTTCGCCTCGCTGTTCACCGACCGTGCCATCCACTACCGCATCGACAACGGCTTCGACCACTTCAAGGTGGCCCTCTCGGTGGGCATCATGAAGATGGTGCGTTCCGACCTCGCCGCCAGCGGCGTGATGTTCACGCTCGACACCGAGACCGGCTTCCGCGACGTGGTCTTCATCACCGCCGCCTACGGGCTCGGCGAGAACGTCGTCCAGGGCGCGGTCGAGCCGGACGAGTTCTACGTCCACAAGCCCACCTTCGCGCAGGGGCACCGCGCCGTGCTGCGCCGCCACCTGGGCAGCAAGCGCATCAAGATGGTCTACGCCACGGGCGGTGCGCGCGAGTTCACGCGCAACGTCCCGGTGCCCGAGGCCGACCGCCGTCGCTACTGCATCAGCGACGAGGAGGTGCTGCGGCTCGCCGAGTACGCCCTCCTCATCGAGAAGCACTACTCCAGAAAGGCCGGCGAGGAACGGCCCATGGACATCGAGTGGGCCAAGGACGGTCTCGACGGGGAACTCTACGTCGTCCAGGCCCGCCCCGAGACGGTACAGTCCCAGAAGCAGGGCACGGTGCTCGAGCAGTACGTGCTCAAGGAGACGGGCGAGGTCCTGGCGCGCGGCTACGCCGTAGGCTCCAGGATCGCCGTCGGCCGGGCGCGGTACATCCCGGACGTGGCCCACCTGCCCGAGTTCCGGCCCGGCGAGGTACTGGTGGCGGACACCACCACGCCCGACTGGGAGCCGGTGATGAAGACCGCCGCGGCCATCGTCACCAACCGCGGCGGGCGCACCTGCCATGCCGCCATCGTCGCCCGCGAGCTGGGCATCCCGGCCGTGGTGGGCACCGACGATGCCACCGAGACCATCCCGGACGGCGAGACGGTCACCGTCTCCTGCGTCGGCGGCGACGAAGGCCTGGTCTACCGGGGCGCGCTCGCCTACGAGGTCGAGCGCATCGACCTCGCCGGCCTGCCGCGGCCGAAGACGAAGATCATGATCAACCTCGGCAACCCGGACCTCGCCTTCGCCACCGCCCTCCTGCCCAACGACGGCGTGGGCCTGGCGCGGCTGGAGTTCATCATCAACGAGTACATCAAGGCCCACCCCCTGGCCCTGCTCCATCCCGAGCGGGTCAGCGATCCCGAGGTGCGCGCCCGTGTCGAGGCCCTCTTCTCGGGCTATCCCGACGGCGGCAGCTTCTTCGTGCAGAAACTCTCCGAGGGCGTGGGCACCATCGCCGCCGCCTTCTGGCCCAAGCCGGTCGTGGTGCGCATGAGCGACTTCAAGTCCAACGAGTACGCCGCCCTGCTCGGCGGGCGCGACTTCGAGCCCGTGGAAGACAACCCCATGATCGGCTTCCGCGGCGCGGCGCGCTACACCCACCCCGCCTATGCCGAAGGCTTCGCCCTCGAGTGTGCCGCCATGCGCCGGGTGCGCGAGGAGATGGGACTGACCAACGTCATCCTCATGATCCCCTTCTGCCGCCGGGTGGAGGAGGCCGAGCGGGTGCTGGAGGCCATGGCCGCGCACGGGTTGAAGCGCGGCGAGCACGGGCTCGAGATCTACGTCATGTGCGAGATCCCCAACAACGTCGTCCTCATCGACGAGTTCGCGAAGCACTTCGACGGCTTCTCGATCGGCTCGAACGACCTCACCCAGCTCACGCTCGGCGTCGACCGCGACTCCGAGCTGGTCTCCTTCGATTTCGACGAGCGCGATCCCGGCGTGAAGACCATGATCCGCCTGGCCGTCGAGGGCGCGCGCCGCAACGGCCGCCATTCCGGGCTGTGCGGCCAGGCCCCTTCCGACTATCCCGAGATGGCCGAGTACCTCGTCGAGATCGGCATCGACTCCATGAGCCTCAA
>RFHK01000087.1 GCA_003695825.1 Gammaproteobacteria bacterium
CCCCGAAGGCTTGCGCCTGACGCCGCGCCATTATGCCTACCTGTAGATCGCCGAGGGGCGCAATCACCGCTGCGCCTTCTGCATCATCCCGCGCCTGCGCGGGCCGCTGGTCTCGCGCCCGGTGGGCGAGGTACTCATCGAGGCCGAGCGCCTGGTCGCGGCCGGGGTGCGCGAGTTGCTGGTGATCGCGCAGGACACCGCCGCCTACGGGGCGGACGTCCGCTACCGGACGGATTTCTGGCACGGGCGGCCGCTGCGTACCCAGATCCTTTCCCTGGCGGAAGCCCTGGGCTCGCTCGGTGTCTGGGTCCGGTTGCACTACGTCTACCCCTATCCTCATGTCGATGCGCTGCTCCCGCTCATGGCCGAGGGGCGCATCCTGCCCTATCTCGATGTCCCCTTGCAGCACGCCAGCCCCCGTATCCTGCGCAGCATGCGCCGCCCGGCGGCGGCCGAGAAGATGCTGGAGCGGATCGCGCACTGGCGCCGGGAGTGCCCCGATCTGGTGGTGCGCAGCACCTTCATCGTGGGCTACCCGGGCGAGACGGACGAGGACTTCGAACGCTTGCTGGACTTTCTCGAGGCGGCCCGCCTCGACCGGGTGGGTGCCTTCGTCTATTCACCGGTGGAAGGGGCACCGGCCAACGCCTTGCCCGATCCCGTCCCCGAGGACGTCGCCCAGGAGCGGCTCGAGGCCCTGTTCGCGCTGCAAGCCGGCATCAGCGCCGAGCGCCTGGCGCGCTACCGGGGACGCCGAGTGACGATCCTGGTCGATGCCGCCGATGACCAAGGCAGTATCGGGCGCACGGCCGGTGACGCGCCGGAGGTCGATGGCCGGGTGATCGTGGAAGGCAGCCGCTTGCCGGTGGGCGAATTCGTGCAAGTGGAGGTCACGGGGCACGACGACCACGACCTCTACGCCCGCCCCTTGACCGCACCAGGGAGGTGAAACGATGGAATTCTTCTGCGAACGGGATTGTGCGTGCGCGCCGCAGCGGCTGCACCAGGTGCTGCGCATCGACAACCTGCCGGCATGGTGCGAGCCCGTGGAACGGGTGCTCGAGGCGGCGGGCGAACAGGGGCGCATCTGGACCCTGTGGGGCGAGTTCGCCGTGCGGCGCGAGCCCCTGCGTTACGGGGTGCGCTTCACCCTGCCCGAGTGTCCCAACGCCCTGCAATGGACGGTGACGGCCGAGAACGAGAAGGAAGTCCCCCTGCTGCGGGTGCATGCCACCATCAACCGCGCCACCCACGATGCAGAGTTCATCGAGACCCTGGAGCGGATGGCGCGGGAGACCTGCCGCAGCGCCGCGGCCCTGCTCGCCTCAGTCCCATAGGTCGACGGCCTCGCCCACGGGTTCCACGTTGCGCAGCCGGTCGAGCCGCACGCGCAGCGTCTCGCCGTTGTCCCGGCGCGCGAGCAGGAATTCCTCGTGGTTCGCCGTGCGCAGGTCGAAGGGTTCGACCACCTCCACGTGCGCATCACCGTGTTCGTCCTGCCAGCACAGGCGCAGCCGCCAGCGCCGCAGGATGGCGACCTCGAGCTGACTGTAACGGTGGCAGTCGATGGGTCGGTAGTCGTCCTGGTCGGCCATGTGCTTCGAGTATAGCAGGGCCGGCACCGTTCGCAGGCGGCCGCACGCCCGTCGATGGCGGCGTCTTGCAACCCCTTCCCGGGGCGTGATTGGAATTGGGAAATATGTCCCTGATATGCCGCGGCTTTTCGTGACGGCGGGATGGCCGCGGTTTCCGTTGCGCGGTATCATTTTCGACTACGACAGCACGGGATCCGGCACCGGCCGGGCCCGCCGATACATAACGACAGGTTTCAGGGAGCACCGGCCACGCACCGCGGCCGGAAGGACAGTTCACCTCGATGGCCAAGATCCGGATCTTTCGACACTACGTCCCGCTGCCGTTCCTGCTGCTCGGGATCCTGGAATTCGTGCTCTTCGCGCTCTCGGTCTATGCCGGGGCCTGGCTGCGTTTCTCGGGCGACCAGGCGGCCGCGGCGGCCTACATCGGCTGGCTCTTCCCCCGGTCACTGCTCTACGCCTCGATCCTGTCCCTGGCCATGATCTCCGTGGGCCTCTACCAGGCCCGCCTACGCGAGGGACTGGCCGGTATCCTGATCCGGCTGCTGGCGGCCTACATCCTGGGTGCACTCACCCTCACCTTCCTGTTCTACCTCTTCCCCTCGGTGTTCATCGGGCGCGGCGCCCTGGGCCTGGCCTTCCTGGTCTCGCTCGTGGGGGTGCTGGGCGTGCGCACGCTCTTCTATCGCCTCATCGACCTGGAGGCCTTCAAGCGCCGCACCCTGGTACTGGGCGCCGGGCGGCAGGCGCGGTCGATCGCCCAGGCACTGGAATCGGGGGAACAATGCACCTTCACGGTGCTCGGCTTCGTGCCCATGCCCGGCGACACGCCGCGGGTACCGGAAGCCCTGCGACTCGATCTGCCCGCCGACCAGCCGCTTGCGGATTTCTGCCGCGCGCAGCAGGCGGACGAGATCGTGGTGGCGGTGGACGACCGCCGCCAGGGCATGCCCATCGAGCAGCTGCTCGACTGCCGCATCGGTGGGCTGGAGGTCGTGGACGTGCAAACCTTCTTCGAGCGGGAATTCGGCAAGATCCGCGTGGACCTGCTCACCCCGAGCTGGCTGGTGTTCTCCGACGGCTTCCAGATGAACGCCTTCCGGGACATGACCAAGCGGCTGCTGGACATCACGGCCAGCATCCTGCTGCTCGTCGTCGGCTGGCCCTTCATGCTGCTCACGGTGCTGGGCATCTGGCTGGAGGAGGGGCCGCGTGCCCCCGTCTTCTACCGCCAGCGGCGGGTGGGCCAGAACGGGGTCCCCTTCGACATGCTCAAGTTCCGCAGCATGCGCGTGGACGCGGAGAAGGACGGGGCCCGCTGGGCGCAGGCCGACGACGACCGCAAGACCCGGGTCGGCAGGGTGATCCGCAAGTTCCGCATCGACGAGCTGCCCCAGATCCTCAACGTGCTCCGGGGCGACATGAGCCTGGTCGGCCCCCGCCCGGAGCGCCCGGAATTCGTGCGCGAGCTGGCCCGGCGCATTCCCTACTACGACGAGCGCCACCGCGTCAAACCGGGCATCACCGGCTGGGCCCAGTTGCGCTATCCCTACGCCGCCAACGAGCACGATACCCTGGAGAAGCTCCAGTACGACCTCTATTACGTGAAGAACCACAGCTTCCTGCTCGACCTGCTCATCCTCCTGCAGACGGCCGAGGTCGTGCTCTGGAGCAAGGGGGCGCGTTAGCCTGCATACTCAACCGCTGTTTCGACCCGCCGAGGTCGCGAATGCGCCGTCTCTCGGGCCCCGGCTTCCGTCCTGGATCAGTCGGGAAGGAAGCGGGCCGTGAGGTCGTCCAGGAAGCGAGCGCCCAGGGGGCTGGGTCGGTAGCGCTGGCCGGGAAGTGCCTCGAGCAGGCCCTCGGCACAGGCCCGTTCCAGTTTCGGGGCCAGGGTCTCGAAGGCCAGCCCGGTGGCGGCCTCGAACGCCTCCCGGGAGAAGGGTTCGGTCAGGCGCAGGCGGTTGAGCAGGTATTCGAAGAGCAGGTCCGCATCCGAGAGGCGGTGGGTGCGCGCCTTGCGCCGGCCGGGGGCCGCCAGCCAGGCCTCGGGATGGTGCACGCGCACCGTGCGGAGTACCCGGCCGGTGCCTGCGAGCGTGAGCTTGCCGTGGGCACCGGCGCCGATCCCCAGGTAATCGCCGAACTGCCAGTAGTTGAGATTGTGCCGGCAGGCCTGCCCGGCGCGGGCATGGGCCGAGACCTCGTAGTGTTCGTAACCGGCCGCGCGCAACCGGGCGAGCCCCGCTTCCCGGATGGCCCAGGCGGTGTCCTCGTCGGGGAGCGTGGGCGGTTGGCGATGGAAGGCCGTGTGCGGCTCGATCGTGAGCTGGTACCAGGAGAGGTGGCCGGGCGCGAAGGCCAGTGCGGTCTCCAGGTCGGCGAGGGCCCCCTCCACGTCCTGGCCCGGCAACCCGTGCATCAGGTCCAGGTTGATCCGCTCGAACCCGGCCGCCTGGGCCGCCTCGACGGCCGCGCGTGCTTCCCCGCCGTCATGGATGCGCCCGAGGCCCGCCAGCCGGGCGTCGTCGAAGCTCTGCACCCCGATCGAGAGGCGGTTGACGCCGGCGTCGCGGAAGGCGGCGAAACGCGCGGCGTCCACCGTGCCCGGGTTGGCCTCCAGCGTGACCTCCAGGTCCGGTCGACAGGGCAGGCGGGCGCGGATGCCGGCGAGGAGCGCAGCGATCGCCTCCGGGGGGAAGAGGCTGGGTGTGCCGCCGCCGAGATAGAGGCTCTGCAGTACCCGGTCCTCCACCCAGGGCAGGTCTTCCTCCAGGTCCTCCAGCAGGGCCTGGACATAGGCATCGTAGGGAGGCTCCCCGCGCAGCGGGTGCGAGTTGAA
>RFHK01000088.1 GCA_003695825.1 Gammaproteobacteria bacterium
CCCTCGAGCTCAGCGCCGACCAGGCCCGCAGCGAGGGGCAGCGCTACTTCCTTCGCGGCCACGTGCGCCTCGAACGCCCCGGGGAACGCCTCACGGCCGACCGGATGCGCTACGACCGCGTGTCCGGGCGGGCCGAGGCCGAGGGCCGGGTGGTCTACACGCTCCCGGGGCTGCGGCTCGAGGCCGCGCGGGCGGAACTCCACACCCGCACGCGCCGGGCCCGGCTCGAGCAGGTGCGTTACCACCTGCCCGGGCGCGGGGCCCGGGGCACCGCGGTGCGTGCCGAACAGCGCGATCCCCGGCACCAGCGGCTCGAACGGGCCACCTACACCACCTGCCCGGGGCCCCGTCCGTCCTGGCGGATCGAGGCCCACACCCTCACCCTCGACCGCCAGCGCCAGGTCGCGCGCGCCCGCCACGTGAAGCTGCGGGTGCGCTCGGTGCCGGTCCTCTACCTGCCGCGCATGAGCTATTCCCTGGACCGCTCCCGCAAGACCGGCTTCCTCACGCCCGGACTGGGACACAGCGGCAACAACGGCACCGAGCTGCGCCTGCCGTTCTACTGGAACATCGCCCCGGAACGGGATGCGACGCTCACGCCCCGCTACCTGGAGAAGCGGGGCGTGCAGCTGCTCGGGGAATACCGCTACCTGGGCCATGGGTACCGTGGCAGGCTGGAGCTCGAGGCCCTGCCAGGCGACCGCCTGCGCCACCAAGACCGCTCGCTCGTGGCCTACGAGCACGGTGGCTGGTTCAGCCCCCGGCTCGACGGGGAGATCCACTACCGCCGCGTCTCGGACCCCGACTACTTCCGTGACCTGGGCGGCTCGCTGGGGCTCGCCAGCCAGGTGCACCTCGACCGCAATGCCCGCCTGACCTGGCACGCCGGCACCTGGAGCCTCACCGGCCGGGTCCAGGACTTCCAGACCCTCGACCCCACCCTGCCGCCGGAGGCGCGTCCCTACCGGCGCCTCCCCCAGCTGAGCTTCTCCGGGCGCCTGGCCCGGCGTCCCCTGGGCCTGGAGTCCCGCCTGGACGCGGAACTGGTACGCTTCACCCAGCAGGGCCGGGTCGATGGCACCCGGCTCGACCTGCGGCCCGCCTGGCAGCGCACCTGGGGCGGGGCGGCCTGGGAGGCGACCCCGGCACTGACCCTGCGCCACACCCGGTACTGGCTCTCCGGCCAGGACCCGGGCACCCCGAGCCGGCCCACGCGCACCACGCCCATCGCCAGCCTCGACCTGCGCCTCTTCCTCGAGCGCGACAGCGGGCTCTTCGGCCCGGGTGGACTGCAGACCCTGGAACCGCGCCTCTTCTGGCTCTATGTCCCCTACCGCGACCAAGACCGGCTGCCGGTGTTCGACACCGGGCGGCGCGATTTCAACGACCTGCTCCTGTTCGCGGACAACCGCTTCAGCGGCGCGGACCGCCAGGGCGACGCCCACCAGCTCACCCTGGCCCTCACCAGCCGCTTCCTCGATCCGCGCACCGGTACCCAGCACGCCGCGCTGACGCTGGGCGAGATCCGCTACTTCCGGGACCGGCGGGTGACCCTCCCGGGGGAGTCCATCGACCAACGTCCCACCTCGGATCTCCTCGCCCACCTCGACCTGGCCCTCGCCCGGGCCCTGCGCCTCGAGGCTTCCCTGCAATGGGACCCCCATGCCGCCGCCACCCGCCGCAGCGGCCTGGGCCTGCGCTACCGCCAGGATCCCCGCCACCGCCTCCAGGCCGCCTATCGCTACCGCAACGGGATCCTCGAGCAGGTGGACGCCTCCGGCCTGTGGTACCTGAACCCGACCTGGCACCTGGTGGGCCGCTGGCAATACTCGCTGCGCCACCACACCCTGCTCGAGGGCCTGGCGGGGATCGAGTACGAGCAATGCTGCTGGCTGGCCCGGCTCGTGGTGCGCCGCTACGTCGCCGACATCGACGGCGCACACGACCAGGCCTTCCTGGTGCAGGTGGTCCTCAAGGGACTCACCCGCATCGGGCACCCCGTGGAACAACTGCTCGCCCAGAGTGTCCTGGGTTATGCCGACCGCGCGAGGAGTGAGTGATGAGCGTACGCCTGATCCTGTTGCTGTGCCTGCTGCTGGTGCCCCTGCGGTCGGTACTGGCCGCACCCGCCGGGAACAGCGAACCCCTCGACCACATCGTGGCCGTGGTGAACGACGACGTCATCCTGGCCAGCGAACTGGAGGAACGCTATCGCGAGGTGCGTGCGCGCCTCGCTCGCAAGGGCGGGCAGCTCCCCCCGGAGAAGGCCCTCCGGCGCCAGGTGCTCGAACAGCTCATCCTGGAACGCCTGCAGCTGCAGCTCGCCGACCGCAACCACATCCGGGTCGACGACGAGACGCTCAACGCCCACCTCGAACGGCTGGCGGCCGACAACGGGCTCACGCTCGAACAGTTCCGCCAGGCCCTCGAGCGCGAGGGCGTCGACTATGCCCGCTTCCGGGAGAAGGTGCGCCGCCAGTTGCGCATCCAGCGCCTCCACCAGCAGGTGGTGCGCGACCGGGTGAAAGTGACCGACCAGGAGGTCGACAACCTGCTCGCCAACCGCAAGGCCTGGGGCATGGATGCCACGCGCTACCACCTCGCCCACATCCTCGTTCCCGTCCCCGACGGGGCCTCGCCGGAACAGGTCGCCCGGGCGCGGGAGAAGACCGAACGCCTGGTGGCCCGCCTGCGCGCGGGGGCCGACTTCGCCGCCACCGCGATGGCGGAGTCCGCCGCCCGCACGGCCCTGCAAGGGGGCGATCTCGGCTGGCGGCGCCTGGAACAGTTGCCGGAGCGCCTCGCCGAGCAGGTCCGCCACATGAAGCCCGGCGACATCAGCCCCCCGGTACGCGGCCCCGGCGGCTTCCACATCCTGCACCTCCTCGCCGTCCGGGAAGGCCAGGCGCCGCGCGTGCTGCGCCAGACCCACGTCCGCCACATCCTCATCAAGCCCAGCCCGCTGCTGCCCCCCGAGAAAGCGCGCCGCCGGGCCGAACAGCTGCGCAAGCGCATCCTCAACGGCGAGGACTTCGCCGACCTGGCGCGGGCCCATTCCGAGGACACCCTCTCGGCGGCCAACGGCGGCGACCTGGGCTGGGTCAACCCGGGACAGATGGTCCCGGCCTTCGAAGAGGCCATGAACCGGCTCGCACCGGGGCAAGTCAGCCCGGTGGTGCACACGCCTTACGGGTATCACATCATCCAGGTACTCGGCCGTCGCAAGAAGGACAGCACCCGGGAATACATCCGTGCCCGGGCACGCCAGGTCATCCGCCGGCGCAAGGAGGAAGAGGCCCTGCAGCGCTGGTTGCGCCGCCTGCGCGACGAGGCCTGGGTCGAGATCCGGGAACCGCTGTGAAGCCGTCCCCGAGCACCGAGGCACCACGGATGGCGAGACAGGCTCCGGCGCACCGGCCCCGCAAGCGATTCGGCCAGCACTTCCTGCACGACCCGGGCGTGATCGAGCGGATCCTGCAGGCCATCGCCCCGGCACCGGGCCAGGCCCTGGTCGAGATCGGACCCGGCCAGGGAGCGCTCACCCGCCCCCTGCTCGAACGCGCCGGAGCGCTGCAGGTCATCGAGATCGACCGCGACCTCGCCGCGTCCCTGGCGGAACGCCTGGCCGGCTTCCCGGGACTGCAGGTACATCGCCGGGACGCGCTGGTGGTGGATTTCTGTGCCCTCTATCCGGGCCGCCGGGACCTCCGGCTGGTGGGCAACCTCCCCTACAACCTCTCCACGCCCTTGCTCTTCCACGCCCTGGAACACATCCGCTGCCTCCAGGACATGCATTTCATGCTGCAGAAAGAGGTGGTGGCACGCATGGCCGCCGCGCCGGGGGGGAAGGACTACGGCCGCCTCTCGGTGATGGTGCAGTACCACTGTCGCGTCCAGCCGCTCTTCGACATCGGCCCGGGCGCCTTCGCACCCCCGCCCCGGGTCCGTTCTTCCCTGGTCCGCCTCACGCCGCATGCACGCCCCCCGGTCGAGGTCGTGGACGAGGCTCGCTTCGCCGCGATCGTGCGCGCCGCCTTCGGCCAGCGCCGCAAGACCCTGCGCAATGCCCTGCAGGGGCTCCTCGAGGCCCACCACATCGAGGCGGCCGGGGTGGACCCCTCCGCCCGGGCGGAACAGCTCGACCTCGCCGCCTTCGCCCGCCTCGCCAATGCCTAGCAGCCTGGCGGACTTTGGGGATCGTAACGAGCAAGGCGGGAGCGCGAGGGCGAATGTTCACGATTTCGAGGCGCACAGTGGGCACGAGAAGCACCCGCGAGGCGGACAGGCTGCCGATCGGCGCCGGCGCGGCAGCCCGGCCCGGTGGGCGGCGTGGAGCGGGAAGGATGAAGACGCCAGGAGGGTGGAGGCGCCGACGTGCAAGCGGCCGCGCCCCCGCACCCTGGACGGAGACGCGGCCCGGAGGGTGCTTTTCGTTCAGGAAGCCTCGGGCAAGGACTCCACCTCGTCCTCTTCGTCGGCGATCGGCCGGTCGACCAGTTCGACCAACGCCATGGGTGCGGCATCCCCAGGCCGCGGTCCCATCTTGAGGATGCGCAGGTATCCGCCAGGGCGGTCCTTGTAGCGCGGACCCAGCTCGTTGAACAGCTTGGTGACCACTTCCCGGTCACGCAGCCGGGCGAAGGCGAGGCGCCGGCGGTGGACGCTGTCCTCCTTGGCCAGGGTGATCAGCGGCTCGGCCACCCGGCGCAACTCCTTGGCCTTGGGCAGGGTGGTCCGAATGACCTCGTGTCGCAACAGCGAGACCGCCATGTTGCGGAACATGGCCTTGCGGTGCGCGCTGGTGCGGTTCAGGTGACGTCCACTCTTGCGATGACGCATGGTTCCAACCCTTGTCGTTCAGGTCCTCGTTCGCCGGCGGAATCAGGACGAAGACTTGTCCTTGAGCCCGGGCGGCGGCCAGTTCTCCAGGCGCATGCCCAGCGAGAGCCCGTGCGTGGCCAGCACGTCCTTGATCTCGGTGAGCGATTTCTTGCCGAGATTGGGTGCCTTGAGCAGTTCCACCTCGGTCTTCTGGATGAGGTCGCCGATGTAGAAGATGTTCTCCGCCTTGAGGCAATTGGCGGAACGCACCGTGAGCTCGAGATCGTCCACCGGGCGCAGGAGGATGGGGTCGATGTCGACCGGCGCGGCCTCGCTTTCCTCTTCCTGGGTGCCCTTGAGCTCGACGAACACGGAGAGCTGGTCCTGCAGGATGCTGGCCGCGGTACGGATCGCCTCCTCCGGGTCGATGGTGCCGTTGGTCTCGATGTCCATGACGAGCTTGTCGAGGTCGGTGCGCTGCTCGACGCGGGCCGACTCCACGTTGTAGGTCACCTTGAGCACGGGGCTGAAGCTGGCGTCGAGCTGGAGCACGCCGATGGGCCGGTCCTCCTCGGCCGACAGGCGCGCGGTGGCCGGGACATAACCCCGCCCCTTGATGACCTTCAGCTTCATGCTGAGCTCGGTCTCGCCGTGGATGTGGGCGATGACGTGATCGGGATTGACGATCTCGACGTCGTGGTCCGTCTCCAGGTCGCCGGCCGTCACCACGCCCGGACCCTGCTTGCGGAGCGTCATGCGCGACTCGTCCTTCGCGTGCATGCGGATGGCGACGCCCTTGAGATTCATGAGGATCTCGATGACGTCTTCCCGCACGCCCTCGATCGTGGAGTACTCGTGCAGCACCCCGTCGATCTCGGCGCTGACGATGGCCGCCCCCGGCATGGACGAGAGCAGGACGCGGCGCAGGGCATTGCCGAGCGTGTGGCCGAAGCCCCGCTCCAGCGGTTCGATGGTGACGCGGGCGCGCAGCGGCTCGACCGTGGTCACGTCCACGATGCGGGGCTTGAGAAATTCGGTGGCACCAACCTGCATGGTTTCCTGGCTCCTTTCCCCTCGGGGAAGACGTCTGCGGGATTACTTCGAGTACAGCTCGATGACGAGCTGTTCCTGGATGTCCGGCGGCAGATCGCTGCGCTCGGGCAGGTTCTTGAGCACGCCTTCCATCTTGTCGGGATCCACCTCGACCCAGTCGGCGATGCCCCGTTGCTGGGCCAGTTCCATGGCGGCCTGGACCCGGGCCTGGCGACGGGCCTTCTCGGTCAGGGAAACCACGTCGTTGGGCTTGACCTGGGCCGAGGGGATGTTGGTCGTGCGCCCGTTGAGCTTCACGCCCTTGTGGCGGATGAGCTGGCGTGCCTCGTTGCGCGAGGCCGCAAACCCCATCCGGTAGACGACGTTGTCGAGCCGTCCCTCGAGCAGGCGCAGCAGGTTCTCACCGGTGGAGCCCTTCTGCCGCGAGGCTTCCTTGTAATAGTTGCGGAACTGCCGCTCCAGGACGCCGTAGATGCGGCGCAGCTTCTGCTTCTCGCGCAGCTGGAGCGCATAGTCCGACAGCCGGGTGCGGCGCTGGCCATGCTGCCCGGGCGGATAGGGCCGGCTCTCGACGGGACACTTGCTCGTGTAGCACTTTTCGCCCTTGAGGAAGAGCTTCGTTCCCTCGCGCCGACACAAACGGCACTTGGCACCGAGATATCTTGCCATGGTTCCCTCGCTCAGACGCGACGTTTCTTGGGAGGACGGCACCCGTTGTGCGGAATGGGAGTCACGTCCTGGATGCTGGTGATTCTCAGCCCGACGGCGTGCAGCGCACGCACGGCGGATTCACGCCCCGGGCCCGGTCCCTTGACCTTGACGTCCAGGTTCTTCATGCCGAACTCCTGGGCCATCTTGCCGGCACGCTCGGCCGCCACCTGGGCGGCGAAGGGCGTGCTCTTGCGCGACCCGCGGAAGCCGGACCCGCCGGCCGTGGCCCAGCACAGGGTATTCCCCTGCCGGTCGGTGATGGTGATGATGGTGTTGTTGAACGAGGCCTGGATGTGGGCGACGCCGTCGACCACGTTCTTCCTGACCTTCTTCCTGGTGCGCGTTGCAGCCTTGGCCATGTCTCGTCTCTGTCAGCTGTCCGGGTTTGCGTACGGGGCTCAGCGCTTGATCGGGCGGCGGGGCCCCTTGCGGGTGCGTGCGTTGGTGCGGGTGCGCTGCCCGCGCACGGGCAACCCGCGGCGGTGGCGGATCCCGCGGTAGCAGCCGAGGTCCATCAGGCGCTTGATGTTCATGTTGACCTCGCGCCGCAGGTCACCCTCCACCGTGTACTTGCCGACCTCGGCACGCAGCCGCTCGAGTTCGGATTCGTCGAGATCACGCACCTTGCGGTCGGGCGCGACACCGGCGGCGGCGCAGATCTCGCGCGCGCGGCTGCGCCCGATGCCGTAGATCGCCGTCAGCGCGATCACGCAGTGCTTGTTGTCCGGTACGTTGATACCCGCAATACGTGCCATCGATGTCTCCTGGGACTACAGACCGGGGCCACGCCGCCGGAAAACGGCGTAGCATACCCGGTGGAAACATGAAAATCAATGCGTACTGGCGCCGCTTCAGCCCTGGCGCTGCTTGTGCCGTGCATCCTTGCAGATCACGCGCACCACGCCCTTGCGGCGCACGATCTTGCAATGCCGACAGATGCGTTTCACGGATGCTCGAACCTTCATCGTCGCTCCACCTTTGCTTGCATTCCGCCTGCAGGCTGCAGGCTCATCTCACGATCCCGGCCCGGCCATGGCCCTTCAGGTTGGCCTTCTTCATGAGCCCCTCGTACTGGTGGCTCATCAGGTGCGCCTGCACCTGGGCCATGAAGTCCATCACCACGACCACGATGATCAGCAGGGAGGTGCCGCCGAAGTAGAACGGCACGTTCCAGTACAGGATCAGGAACTCCGGCAACAGGCAGACCGCCGTGATGTAGATGGCGCCCGCCAGGGTGAGCCGGGTCATGACCTGGTCGATGTACCGGGCCGTCTGCTCCCCGGGCCGGATGCCGGGGATGAAGGCGCCGGACTTCTTGAGGTTCTCCGCCGTCTCCCGCGAGTTGAAGACCAGCGCGGTGTAGAAGAAGCAGAAGAACACGATCGCCACCGAGTACAGCATCACGTAGAGCGGCTGTCCCGGCGAGAGCATGGTGGCCAGGTCCTTGAGCCAGCGCATCCCCTCGCTGTTGCCGAACCAGCTGCCCAGCGTGGCCGGGAAGAGGATGATGCTGGAGGCGAAGATGGGCGGGATCACCCCCGACATGTTCAGCTTCAGCGGCAGGTGGGTGCTCTGCGCCGCGTAGATCCTGCGCCCCTGCTGGCGACGCGCGTAGTTCACCGTGATGCGGCGCTGCCCACGCTCGATGAAGACCACGAACCCGGTCACCGCCAATGCCAGGGCGAAGAGGAAAAAGGCCGTCAGCAGGTTCATCTCCCCGGTACGCACCAGCTCCAGGGTGGCGCCCACGGCGCGCGGCAGCCCGGCGACGATACCGGCGAAGATGAGCAGCGAGATGCCGTTGCCCACGCCCCGCTCGGTGATCTGCTCGCCCAGCCACATCAGGAACAGGGTGCCGGTCACCAGCGTGGCCACCGAGCTCAGGACGAAGGCCGGCCCGGAGACGATGACCAGCGGCTGGCCCCCGCTCATCTGCCCCTGCAGCCCCACGGCGATGCCGATGGACTGCAGGGCCGCCAGCCCCACGGTGGCATAGCGGGTATACTGCGTGATCTTGCGTTGCCCGGCGGCCCCCTCCTTCTTCAGCTGCTCGAGCGAAGGGATGGTGTAGGTGAGCAGCTGCAGGATGATGGAGGCGGAGATGTAGGGCATCACGCCCAGGGCGAAAATCGACAGCCGCTTGAGCGCCCCGCCCGAGAACATGTTGAACATGTCCAGGATGGTCCCGGTCTGCTGCTGCGCGAGCCGCTCGAGCACGTGCGGATCGATGCCCGGGATCGGAATGAAGGATCCCAGGCGGAACACGATCAGCGCACCGACCACGAACAGGATGCGCTGCCGCAGTTCCTTGAGCCGGGCCAGGTCGGTGAACGACCCGGCCATCGCTGCCGACGTCGTGGACAAGGCCTCAGTCCTCGATCCGTCCGCCGGCCGCCTCGATGGCCGCCCGGGCGCCCCGGGTCACGGCCAGCCCGCGGAGCACCACCGGCCGGTCGATACTGCCGGACAGGATCACCTTGGCCTGGCGGATGCGACGCCCGACCACGTCCGCCCGCTTGAGCGTCTCGAGGTCGATCACCTCGGCGTCGAGCCGGGCGATCTCTGAGAGACGCACCTCGGCGCGGGTGCGGCCGATACGCGACCGGAACCCGACCTTGGGCAGGCGACGCTGGAGCGGCATCTGGCCGCCCTCGAACCCCACCTTGTGGTAGCCGCCGGACCGGGACTTCTGGCCCTTGTGACCGCGGCCACAGGTCTTGCCCAGGCCCGAGCCGATACCCCGGCCGACCCGCTTGCGGGCCGACTTGCTGCCCTCGGCGGGCTTGAGAGTATTCAGACGCATCTCATGCCTCCTCGACGCGCAGGAGATAGGACACCTTGTCGATCATGCCACGGTTCTCGGGGGTGTCCTGCACCTCGACCGTTTGATGCATGCGCCGCAAGCCCAGGCCGCGCACGCAGGCCTGGTGCGACTTGAGCCGGCCGTGCATGCTCCGGACCAGGGTCACTTTGAGCTTCTTCTCCGCCATGGCATCACCCACGAATCTCTTCGACACGCTTGCCGCGCTTGGCCGCGATCTCCTCGGGAGAACGCATGCGTTCGAGCGCGTTGATGGTGGCACGCACCACGTTGATGGGGTTGCGGCTGCCGATGCTCTTGCAGAGCACGTTGCGCACGCCGAGCACCTCGAACACGGCCCGCATGGGACCCCCGGCGATGATGCCCGTACCCTCCGAGGCGGGCTGCATGTAGACCCGTGCCGCCCCGTGCCGCCCCTTGACGGCATAGTAGAGGGTCCCATCGTTGAGCGGGATGGTGCGCATGTTCTTGCGGGCGGCCTCCATGGCCTTCTGGATGGCGACCGGCACCTCGCGGGCCTTGCCGGTGCCGAACCCGACGCGACCGTTGCCGTCACCCACCACCGTGAGCGCGGAGAAACCGAAGATGCGCCCACCCTTGACCACCTTGGCCACGCGATTGACCGCCACCAGCTTTTCCTGGAGGCCGTCGCTCGCCACCTGTGACTCGACGTTCGCCATGTCTCACCTGCGTTGTGAAGATTCAGAACTCCAGACCGGCCTCGCGCGCGGCCTCGGCCAGCGCCTTGACCCGTCCATGATACTTGAAGCCGGAACGGTCGAAGGCCACCTTCGTGATCCCGGCGGCCTTCGCCTTCTCGGCGATCGCACGCCCCACGGCGGCCGCGGCCTCGACGTTGCCGGTCGAAGAGAGCGACTCGCGCAACGCCTTCTCGAGTGTGGACGCCGCGGCCACGACCCGGTCGCCCCCGGGGGTGATGACCTGGGCGTAGATGTGCCGCGGGGTACGATGCACGCACAACCGGTAGGCACCCTGTTCCCGAATCCTGGCCCGGGTCTTGCGCGCGCGACGCAGCCGGGCCGCCTTCTTGTCCAGTTTCGCCATCTTCGACTCTCCTCGTGACGATACCGACCGTCACGTTCCAGATCGATACGGGACTACTTCTTCTTGGCTTCCTTGCGCACGATCACCTCGTCGGCGTACTTCACGCCCTTGCCCTTGTAGGGTTCCGGCGGGCGGAAGGCGCGGATCTCCGCGGCCACCTGGCCGACCTTCTGCTTGTCGCAACCGCGCACGATCACCTCGGTCTGGCTCGGCGTCTCGACGCTCACCCCCTCGGGCAGTTCGTAGATCACCGGGTGCGAGAAGCCCAGCGCGAGGTTCAGCTTGTTGCCCTGGGCCTGGGCACGGTAGCCCACGCCCACCAGCTCGAGCTTCTTCTCGAACCCCTGGCTGACGCCGACGATCATGTTGTTGACCAGGGCACGCATGGTCCCCGTGAGGGCGACGGCGTCCCGGGTCTCGGTGCGCGGCGAGAACAGCAGCGCATTGCCGTCCTGGCGCACCTCGACCTTGTCGTGCACGACGTACTCGAGGCTGCCCTTGGGCCCCTTGACCGCGACCTTCTGGCCGCTGAGGGAGACCTCGACGCCAGAGGGGATCTCGACGGGTTTCTTGGCGATACGTGACATGGTCGCAGTTCCTAGCTCACGGTGCAGATGATCTCGCCGCCCTCGCCCAGCTCGCGGGCCTTGCGGTCGCTCATGACGCCCTTCGACGTGGAGACGATGGCCACGCCGAGGCCGCCGTCGACCTTGGGCAGCTCGTCCTTGCCGCGGTAGATACGCAGCCCCGGGCGGCTGACGCGCTGCAGGTGCTCGATGACCGGGCGTCCCTGGTGGTATTTCAGTTCCACGACCAGGGTGGGCTTGCCCTGTTCCTCCTCGACGCGGTAGTCCCGGATGTAGCCTTCCTCCTTGAGGACGGCGGCGATGGCCGTCTTCATCCGGGACGCCGGCATGCCGACGCGCGCCTTCTCCGCGCGCTGGGCGTTGCGGATGCGGGTCAGCATGTCCGCAATGGGGTCACTCATGCTCATCTCTGGCGGTACCTCCCGTCTCTGTGTCCGCCCGTCACCAGCTGGCCTTGGTCAGGCCCGGCACGTTGCCCCACATGGCCTGCTCACGCAGCTTGTTGCGGCACAGGCCGAACTTGCGGTAGACGGCATGGGGACGGCCGGTCAACCGGCAGCGCCGCTGCAAGCGGACGGGGCTGGCGTCCCGCGGCAGCTTCTGCAGCTGGGCGATGGCCGCCATGCGCTCTTCCACGCTGGCATTGGGGTCCTTGATCTTCGCCTTGAGCGCAGCGCGGCGCGCCGCGTACTTCTTCACCTTCTTGATGCGCTTCGCCTCGCGGGCGATCATGGATTTCTTGGCCATGGTTCGTCCTCAATTCCTGAAGGGAAAGTCGAAGGCCGCGAGCAGCGCCTTGCCTTCCTCGTCGGTCTTGGCTGTCGTGGTGATGGTGATGTCCATGCCCCGCAATGCATCGATCTTGTCGTAGTCGATCTCGGGGAAGATGATCTGTTCCTGGATGCCCATGCTGTAGTTGCCACGCCCGTCGAACGACCGCGGGGAGAGCCCGCGGAAGTCGCGGATGCGCGGGATGGCGATGTTGATCAGCCGGTCGAGAAACTCGTACATCCGCTCGCGGCGCAGCGTGACCTTGCAACCGATGGGCCAGCCCTGACGGATCTTGAAGCCGGCCACCGACTTGCGCGCGCGCGTCACCACCGGGCGCTGGCCGGCGATGAGCATCATGTCGTTGACGGCATGCTCGATGACCTTGCGGTCGGCGACCGCCTCGCCCACGCCCATGTTGAGCGTGATCTTGGTGATCCTCGGGACCTCCATGACGTTCTTGTAGCCGAACTGCTCCTGCAGCTGGCCGATGACGACGTCCCGGTAATGATCGAGTAAGCGTGCCATGGTCTCGGAACCCCAGTCTGGTTGTTCAGGCGTCCACCACCTCGTTGGTGGACTTGAAATAGCGCACCTTGCGCCCGTCCTCGAGAATGCGGAACCCCACCCGGTCCCCCTTCTGGGTCTGCGGGTTGTAGAGCATCACGTTGGACACGTGGATCGGCGCCTCCTTCTCGATGATCCCGCCGGGGAGGTTGGCGGCCGGGTTGGGCTTGGTGTGGCGCTTGACGATGTTGACGTTCTCGACGATGACCCGGTCGTCGGGCAGCACCTTGAGCACGCTGCCGCGCTTGCCCTTGTCCTTCCCGGCGATGACCACGACCTCGTCGCCTTTCCTGATCTTGCGCATGGTCTCGATTCCTGCAGCCTGGTTTCAGAGCACTTCGGGGGCCAGGGAGATGATCTTCATGAACTGCTCACCGCGCAGCTCGCGCGCCACCGGCCCGAAGATGCGCGTGCCGATCGGCTCGAGCTTGTTGTTGAGCAACACGGCGGCGTTGGAGTCGAAGCGCAGCACGGAGCCGTCCGGGCGGCGCACGCCCTTGCGCGTGCGCACGATCACGGCATTGTAGACCTCGCCCTTCTTGACCTTGCCGCGCGGGATCGCCTCCTTGACGCTGACCTTGATGACGTCGCCGATGTTGGCGTAGCGGCGGTGCGATCCGCCGAGCACCTTGATGCACTGCAGCTTGCGTGCACCGCTGTTGTCGGCGGCATCGAGCATGGTTTGCATCTGAATCATGGCCGTATCCCGGATCTGCTGTTGCGTTCTCTGCCTACTACGACTGGGCCCGCTCGAGGATCTCGACGAGGCGCCAGCTCTTGGTCTTGGAGAGCGGGCGGCACGGGGCGATCACCACGGTGTCACCCTCCCGGCAGGCGTTGTCCTCGTCATGGACGTGGAGCTTGGTGGAACGGCGGATGTACTTGCCGTAGAGGGGATGCTTCACCCGCCGCTCGATCAGCACCGTGATCGTCTTGTCCATGCGGTCGCTCACGACCCGTCCGATCAGGGTCTTGACCTTCTTCTGCGCTTCGCTCATGCCGCGTCACTCTCTCTTACCTTGGCCGCCTTCGCCTTCTCGATGGCCTTTTCCCTCAGAACCGTCTTGATCCTCGCGATGTCCTTGCGGATGCGGGAGAACTGGTGCGGGCGGGAAAGCTGCCCGGTGGCCTTCTGCATGCGCAGGTTGAACTGTTCGCGCAGCAGCGCCAGCAGTTCCTCCCGCAGCTCGGCTTCCGTCTTCTGTCGCAATTCGCTCGCTTTCATCCCATCATCGTCCTGCTGACAAACTGGGTCTTGACCGGAAGCTTGGCCGCGGCGCGGCGGAACGCCTCGCGGGCCACCTCTTCCGAGACACCCTCGATCTCGTAGAGCACCTTGCCCGGCTGAATCCGGGCCACCCAGTACTCCACGTTACCCTTGCCCTTGCCCATGCGCACCTCGATCGGCTTCTTGGTGACCGGCACGTCGGGAAAGATGCGGATCCACAGCTTGCCGCCGCGGCGCACGTGCCGGGTGATGGCGCGACGGGCCGCCTCGATCTGCCGGGCCGTGATCAGCCCGCGGCTGGTCGCCTGGAGCGCATACTCGCCGAAGCTGACGCGGGTACCGCGCTGGGCCAGGCCGCGGTTGCGACCCTTCTGCTGCTTGCGAAACTTGGTACGCTTGGGCTGCAACATCTTTCTTCTCCGTTACGAAGCTGCGCTCTTGCGCTTGGCACCGGCCTTGGGTGCGGGCTCGGCCTCGTCGCCGAGGATCTCGCCCCGGAAGATCCACACCTTGACGCCGATCACGCCGTAGGTGGTCTTGGCCTCGGCGAACCCGTAGTCGATGTCGGCACGCAGGGTGTGCAGGGGCACGCGGCCCTCGCGGTACCACTCGGTGCGCGCGATCTCGGCCCCGTTGAGCCGGCCGGCGACGTTGATGCGGATGCCCTGGGCACCGGCACGCATGGTGTTGGCGACCGCGCGCTTCATCGCCCGGCGGAACATGATGCGCCGCTCGAGCTGCTGGGCCACGCCCTCGGCCACCAGCTGGGCGTCGAGCTCGGGCTTGCGGATCTCCTCGATGTTGATGTGCACGGGCATGCCGAAGCGCCGGCTCACCTCGGCGCGCAGCCGCTCGATCTCCTCGCCCTTCTTGCCGATGACCACGCCGGGCCGGGCGGTGTGAATGGTGATCAGGGCGTTCTTCGCCGGGCGCTCGATCTGGATGCGGCTGACGGAGGCGTGCGCAAGCTTCTTCTTGAGATAGTCGCGCACCTCGATGTCGCTGATCAGGGTGTCGGCGAAGTCCCGGGACTTGGCGTACCACTTCGCCGACCAGTCCTTGACGATACCCAGCCGCATCCCGATCGGATGAACTTTCTGACCCATGGCTTCAGTCTCCCACGGTCACGGTGATGTGACTCGTCCGCTTGAGAATCCGGTTGGCGCGCCCCTTGGCGCGGGGACGCCAGCGCTTGTACATCGGCCCCTCGTCGACGTAGATGGCGGCCACCTTCAGCTCGTCGATGTCGGCCCCTTCGTTGTGCTCGGCGTTGGCGATCGCGGACTCGAGCACCTTGCGGACGATCCTCGCCCCCTTCTTCGGGCTGAACATCAGCACCTGGAGGGCCTTCTCGACCGGCATGCCGCGGATCTGGTCGGCGACCAGCCGGCACTTCTGGGGAGAGATGCGCACGTTGCGCAGCCTGGCACTGACCTGCATGACGTATCCCCTATCTCGATTTCTTGTCGGCCGCGTGACCCTTGAAGGTCCGGGTGATCGCGAACTCGCCCAGCTTGTGCCCGATCATGTTCTCGTTGATCAGGACCGGCACGTGCTGGCGCCCGTTGTGCACCGCGATGGTCAGGCCGACCATCTCCGGCACGATCATGGAGCGCCGCGACCAGGTCTTGATCGGCTTGCGGCTGTTGCTCTCGATGGCCGCCCTGACCTTCTTCATCAGGTGTTCGTCGACGAACGGTCCCTTGCGTACTGAACGTGGCACGACTCGATTCCTCTCTCGTTAACGGTTGCGGCGACGCACGATCATGTTGTCGGTCCGCTTGTTCCTGCGGGTCTTGTGCCCCTTGGTGGGCATGCCCCAGGGCGAAACCGGGTGCCGGCCCCCGGAGGTGCGCCCCTCGCCGCCGCCGTGCGGATGGTCCACCGGGTTCATGGCCACCCCGCGCACGGTCGGGCGGATGCCGCGCCAACGCTTGGCCCCGGCCTTGCCGAGCGAGCGCAGGTTGTGCTCGGCGTTGCCGACCTCGCCGATCGTGGCCCGGCAGTCGGCATGCACCTTGCGCATCTCGCCGGAGCGCAGCCGCAGGGTTGCGTAGTCGCCCTCGCGGGCCACGAGCTGGGCGCTGGTGCCGGCGCTGCGGGCGAGCTGGCCGCCCTTGCCGGGCCGCAGCTCGACGTTGTGCACCAGGGTGCCGACCGGGATGTTGCGCAGGTTCATGGCGCTGCCCGGGCGGATGGGCGCATCCGACCCCGAGAGCACGGTCATACCCACCTCGAGCCCCTTCGGGGCCAGGATGTAGCGGCGCTCGCCGTCCGCGTAGCAGACGAGCGCGATGTGGGCGCTGCGGTTCGGATCGTACTCGATGCGCTCGACACGCGCCGGGATGCCGTCCTTGCGCCGCTTGAAATCGATGATGCGGTAGCGCTGCTTGTGCCCGCCGCCCCGGTGCCGCGTGGTGATGCGCCCGTAATTGTTGCGCCCCCCGGTCTTGGTCTTCTTCTCGAGCAGCGGTGCATAGGGCTTGCCCTTGTAGAGCCCCTCGGTGACCGGCCGCACGACGAAGCGGCGCCCGGGGGATGTCGGTTTAGCCTTGACCAGTGCCATGATCAGCTTCCTTCACAACCTCTCGTCCGACGGTCTCAGTCGGCGGTTCCGGTGAAATCGATGTCGTAGCCCTCCGCCAGGGTGACGTAGGCCTTCTTCCAGTTGGGACGGCGCCCGACGCTCTGGCCGAAACGCTTGACCTTGCCCTTGACGTTCATGACCTGGACGCCCACCACCTTCACGTCGAAGAGCATCTCGACGGCGGCCTTGATCTCGGACTTGGTGGCGTCGCGCAGCACCCGGAAGGCGAACTGCCGGTGGCGGTCGGCGAGCCGGGCGCTCTTCTCCGAGACCACGGGCGCGAGCAGCACCTTGAGCAAGCGTTCCTGAGTACTCATCCCAGCTTCTCCTCGATCCGGCGCAACGCCGGCAAGGTCATGAGCACCTTCTCATAACCGATCAGACTCACGGGATCGACGGCGTCGACCTCCAGCACGCCGACGTGGTAGAGGTTGCGCGCGGCCAGGTACAGGTTCTCGTCGAGGGCCTCGGTGACGATGAGCACGTCCTCGAGCCCCATCTCGCGGAGCTTCTCCCGCACCAGCCGCGTCTTCGGCTGCTCGACCGTGAAGGATTCCACGACGATCAGCCGCCCCTGCCGCAGCAGCTCGGACAGGATCGACGCCAGGGCCCCGCGATACATCTTGCGGTTGACCTTCTGGCTGTAGTCGCGCGGCTGGGCGGCGAACACCTTGCCACCCCCGCGCCAGAGCGGGCTGCGGATTGTACCAGCTCTGGCCCTTCCTGTCCCCTTCTGGCGCCAGGGCTTGGCCCCGCCGCCGCGCACGGCGGAACGGTTCTTCTGCGCCTTGGTGCCGGCGCGCGCCCCCGCCATGTAGGCCGTCACCACCTGGTGGACCAGGGGTTCGTTGAATTCCCTCCCGAAGGCCCGGTCGGACACCTGCACCGCCGAGCCGCCCTGCACCTGAATCTCCATGCCGACTCCCTCGCGATCTCTGCTCACGACCGGGCCTTGACGGCCGGGCGCACGATGACATCCCCGCCCCGGGCGCCGGGCACCGCGCCCTTGACCAGCAGCAGGTTCCGCTCCGGATCGACCCGGACCACCTCCAGGTTCTGCACGGTCCGCCGCACGCTGCCCATGTGGCCGGCCATCCGCTTGCCCTTGAACACCCGCCCCGGGGTCTGGTTCTGGCCGATGGAGCCGGGGGCCCGGTGCGAGAGCGAGTTGCCGTGCGTGGCGTCCTGGGTGCGGAAGTGGTGGCGCTTGACCGGCCCCTGAAAGCCCTTGCCGATGGTGGTCCCGCTGACGTCGACCTTCTGGCCGACCTGGAAGATGTCCACGCGGATCTCGGCGCCGGGGGCGATGTCCTCGCCCTCGCCCTCGTCGAGGCGGAACTCCCACAGGCCGCGCCCGGCCTCCACGCCGTGCTTGGCGAAGTGCCCGGCGAGCGGCTTGGTCACCCGGCTCGGGCGGCGCCGCCCGGTGGTGACCTGGAGCGCACGGTAGCCGTCCGTCTCCTGCGTCTTGACCTGGGTGACCCGGTTCGGTTCGACCTCGATCACCGTCACCGGGATCGAGACACCGTCCTCGGTGAAGACCCGGGTCATGCCGATCTTTCGACCAATCACACCGATCGTCATCGTTCGTTCCTCTCGCTGGTCCCGCCGGACGGGCCGCGCGGGCACCGCAAACACCTCAGTTGAGCTTGATCTGCACGTCCACGCCGGCGGCGAGATCGAGCTTCATCAGCGCATCCACCGTCTTGTCGGTGGGATCGATGATGTCCATCAGGCGCTTGTGCGTGCGGATCTCGTACTGGTCGCGCGCGTCCTTGTTGACGTGCGGGGAGATCAGCACGGTGTAGCGCTCCTTCTTGGTCGGCAGCGGAATCGGTCCGCGCACCTGGGCACCCGTGCGCTTGGCCGTTTCCACGATCTCGCGCGCGGACTGGTCGATCAGCCGGTGATCGTACGCCTTGAGCCGGATCCGGATCCTCTGGTTCGTCATTGCCATTTTGCGCTTCCCAAACGGCGAGCGACGCTTCCGCGAGAACTTCCCGCGGCAGCGCCGCCCGCACTGGTCAAGGTTACTCGATGATCTTGGAGACGACGCCGGCGCCGACGGTGCGGCCGCCCTCGCGAATCGCAAAGCGCAGCCCCTCCTCCATCGCAATCGGCGCAATCAG
>RFHK01000089.1 GCA_003695825.1 Gammaproteobacteria bacterium
CATGGAAGCGCTGGATGACGCGCACGCCGATCGTTACCGTCAGCGGCTGCAGGCGTTCCAGGACCGCTGGCAGCAGGCGATCCATCGCTGGGAAGAACGGGCCCGACCTCTCAAGGGCTTGAAGATCGTGGTGCATCACCGGCAGTGGCCCTACCTCGAGGCCTGGCTGGGACTGAAACAGGTCGGGGAACTGGAACCCAAGCCCGGCCTGCCACCGACGCCCGGGCACCTGGCCGACCTGAAGGCGAGGCTCGCAAAGGAACCCGCTGACCTGATCATCCATGCGGCCTATCTCGATCCGGCACCCGCCCACTGGCTGTCGAAGCAGACCGGCATCCCCGAGGTCACCTTGCCTTTTACGGTGGGCGGCACGCCTGGTGCTCGCGATCTGTTCGGGCTGTTCGACGATACCCTGGACCGGTTGCTGAAGGCCAAGCCATGAATACCGCGGGATTCGATTGGCAGGCCCTGGATCCCGCGATCCTGGCACCGGCCTTCTGTGCCGGGCTGCTGGTGCTCTCGACCCACGTGCCGCTCGGCAGAGAAGTCTTGCGGCGCGGGATCATTTTCATCGACCTGGCCATCGCGCAGATCGCCGGGCTCGGGATGCTGGCTGCCCAGATCTATCACTGGGATCCCGGTGGCTGGGGGTTGCAGATTGCGGCCACGGGCAGTGCCCTGCTCGGTGCCCTGGTACTGGGCTGGCTGGATACGCGCTGGCCCCGCATCCAGGAAGCGCTCATCGGCATCGCATTCGTGCTGGCGGCCTCCGCCAGCCTGCTGCTGATCGCGCACAACCCCCACGGGGGTGAGCACATGCGTGACCTGCTCTCCGGACAGATCCTGTGGGTGGACTGGCAGCAGCTCTATCCCGTCACGGCACTCTATGCCCTGCTGCTCGCACTCTGGTTCGGCTTCCCCCGCATTCGCCGAGGCGCAGGCTTCTATCTGGTCTTCGCGCTTGCCATCACGGCCTCGGTACAGCTCGTCGGCGTGTATCTGGTCTTCACCAGCCTGGTGGTGCCGGCGCTGGCGACACGCCACTGGAACCGGTGGCGGGGGCTCGGCCTGGGCTGGACAATCGGGATCCTCGGCTACGCGCTCGGGCTGCTGCTCTCCGCGCTCTTTGACCTGCCGTCCGGACCGGCCATCGTCTGGTCCGTGGCCGTCAGCGCCCTGGTGATCGGCCGCCTGGCCTCATTCAAGAAGCGCCAGGCCCTGACCGTGCTCGGAGAGGAATCAGCGGAGTAACCGAACCTCAGGTTCGGGCGCCCATACGTTCCTGCACGATGCGGGCGATGCGCGCGGTCTCGTCGAGCGGCGTGTAAGTCCAGCGTTCGAGCACGCCGGCAAAGGGCCGGGTCATGCCCCGTCGTCGCAATTCTTCGTGGAAGGCCACCAAGCGCCTGCTCTTGCGGCCGGGCAGTTGCAACGTATAGACCGGCTTGCCGGTGGCGCAGGCCTCGGAGACCATGGAAACCGAATCCTCCGTCACCAGGATGAAATCGGCGAGCGAGAGCATGCCGAGATAGGGATTCTCGCCTTCCCCCGCCCAGAAGAAGGCCCCGGCCTCGCGCAGGACCGCCTCGAACACGGCGCTGTTCGCCGCTCCCGTGCGGCGCGAGGCCGTCACCAGGAGCCGCGCCCGGCGTTGCTCGGCCATGCACACCAGGCGTTCGGCCAGGCGCCGGCTGGTCTTCGGATCGAGGCGGTGACGGCGGCTGCTGCCGCCGATGAGCACGGCCACCACCGGTCCCGGCGTCGATGCCTCGCCGAGCAGTCGGGCACGGAAGTGCCGGCCGGCGGCCTCGAGCCGTTCGGGCGTGACCCGGTGCAGGGCCGTGACCACCGGGACCACGTTCGCACCGCGCAGGCGATCATGCGCCATGGGTACGACCAGGTCGAAGTGACGGGGAGACACGCGCGGATCCTGGATGTGCACGGTGAACGTGCGCCCGCCGCTGTGGCGGCGGATGGCGATCGAGAGCGCGGCGCTGCGCCGGCCACAGGTGATGAGCAGCTCCGGCCAGGGGGGCTCGAGGGGATCGCCGCCGGGTGCCAGTCCATGTTCGAGAACACCGACGGTGAAGGTACCGGGCAACCAACGCCAGGGGGCGCGGGGGCGGGCGACCCGGTGCGCGAAAGGGAGGCCCACGGCCTCGGCCAGGCCGATGGCCTGGCTGGTCATACCGGCCTCGCCGGTGGTCAGTGTCCAGCAGCGCGGGGCTGCCACGCGGTTCAGGAGACCGGTTGGTCCGGAAAGGCGAGTTCGTGGCGACTGCGCCATTCCGGAATGACGTAATTGAGCATGATCTGGCGTCGCACGCCCTGGATGGGACGCTCCACGAATCCATGCCAGGTATCGTCACCGGGAATGAAGATCAGTCCCTTGTCGAAACCAAAGGGCGCATTCCCCACGAAGGTTTCCTTGTCCCGGTAGATGGAAGTGCCCCAAGCGGCGGCCTCGGGTTCCTTCGACAGGCCGATCAACATGGTGAACTTCTTGGCGCCGATGTCGGTATGCGGTTCCAGCCAGAAGCCCTGGGTGTCCTGGCAATACTCGATGCGCAGGTAGTTTCCGGACAGGTCGACCCCGCAGAGTGTCTCCAGGGCCTCCACGACCTCGGGCGACTGGAAGGCCCGCGCCACCTGGTCCATGACCGGAAAACGCCGGCGGTTCTCGACCGAGAAGAACTGCCGGAGCAGGTTGTGGGTCTCCCGCTTGCCGCGGGTGTCGTCGATCCGGGGAACCGGGATCGGCAGGTTGGCGAGGGCCTCGCCCACTGCCGGGGGCAGGCAATCCTCCAGCAACCAATGGCGCCAGGGATCGTCCCGGCGCGAACAACCCTGCACGGCCTCGATGAAACAACGACGAATGTCCTCAATTTCCGCGCTCATGGCGTCCTCCCTGGACGGGACGATTTCCCGTACGTTCGATAGGGTTGATGTGCATTATAACGCGTCGGACCGGCCTCATTCCCACTCGATGGTACCCGGCGGCTTGCCGGTGATGTCGTAGACCACGCGCGAGATGCCGGGAATCTCGTTGACGATGCGGCGCGAGACCTCGTCCAGGAAGTCGTAGGGCAACTGGGCCCAGCGGGCGGTCATGAAATCCACCGTCTCCACGGCGCGCAGGGCCACGACATGGTCATAGCGGCGCCCGTCGCCGGTGACGCCCACCGACTTGACCGGCAGGAAGACCGCGAAGGCCTGGCTGACCCGGTCGTAGAGCCCCCGCTCGCGCAGGGCCTCGATGAATATGTGGTCCGCCAGGCGCAAGGTGTCGGCATATTCCTTCTTCACCTCGC
The DNA here is from genome assembly GCA_003695825.1 of Gammaproteobacteria bacterium. Lineage (GTDB taxonomy): Bacteria > Pseudomonadota > Gammaproteobacteria > Thiohalobacterales > Thiohalobacteraceae > J048. The sequence goes on from RFHK01000089.1 coordinate 3,312, forward strand.
CGAGGATGCGCACGCCCAGACCCGGGCCCGGGAAGGGGTGCCGGTAGACCATGTCGTAGGGCAGACCCAGCTCCACCCCCAGGCGGCGCACCTCGTCCTTGAACAGCTCGCGCAGGGGCTCGAGGAGCTTGAGCTTCATCTGCTCCGGCAACCCGCCTACGTTGTGGTGGGACTTGATGAGGTGGGCCTTGCCGGTGCGGGCGGCGGCGGACTCGATCACGTCCGGGTAGATGGTCCCCTGTGCCAGCCAGCGCACGTCGGTGAGCCTGGCGGCCTCTTCCTCGAACACCTCGACGAAGAGATTGCCGATGATCTTGCGCTTCTTCTCCGGATCGGTCACCCCGGCGAGGGCGGCGAGAAACCGGTCCTCGGCGTCGACCCGGATCACCCGCACACCCATGTGCTCGGCGAAGGTGGCCATCACCTGGTCGCCTTCCTGGTAGCGCAGCAGGCCGTTGTCGACGAACACGCAGGTGAGCTGGTCGCCGATGGCTCGATGCAGCAAGGCCGCCACCACGGAAGAATCCACGCCACCCGAGAGTCCCAGCAGTACCCGCTCCCCGCCCACCTGGGCCCGGATGGCGCGGATGCTCTCCTCGATGATGTTGCCCGGCGTCCAGAGGGTGTCGCAGCCACAGATCTCCACCACGAACCGTTCGAGGATCCTCCGTCCCTGGCGGGTATGCGTCACCTCGGGGTGGAACTGCAGGCCGTAGAAGCCGCGCGCCTCGTCGGCCATGCCGGCGATCGGGGCCGCGTCCGTGCTGGCCATGACCCGGAAGCCGGGCGGCAGCTCGACCACCTGGTCCCCATGGCTCATCCAGACGTCCAGCAGCCCCCAGCCCTCCGGGCTGGTGTGATCCTCGATGTCCCGCAGCAGCCGCGTATGCCCCCGGGCCCGCACCTGGGCATAGCCGTACTCGTGGGTCTCGGCGCGCGTGACCATGCCGCCGAGTTGCACTGCCATGGTCTGCATGCCGTAGCAGATCCCGAGCACCGGCACGCCCAGCGAGAACACCACCTCGGGCGCGCGCGGACTGCCCTCCTCCGTGACCGACCAGGGTCCGCCGGAGAGGATCACCCCCTTCGGCGCGAAGATGCGGATCGCCTCCGCCTCCATGTCGAAGGGATGGATCTCGCAGTAGACGCCGATCTCGCGGATCCGGCGGGCGATGAGCTGCGTGTACTGGGAGCCGAAATCCAGGATCAGGATGCGATGGGCATGGATGTCGGCCGTCATGCCGTCAGACCCGGTAATTGGGTGCCTCCTTGACGATCTGCACGTCGTGGACGTGACTCTCGCGCACTCCCGCGCCGGTGATGCGCACGAATACGGGCCGGGTGCGCATCTCCTCGATGGTGGCGCAGCCGGTATATCCCATGCTCGAACGCAATCCCCCGATCAGCTGGTGGATGACCGGCTGCAGCGGGCCCTTGTAGGGCACCCGGCCCTCGATGCCCTCGGGGACCAACTTTTCCGCCTCCGTGGCCTCCTGGAAATAGCGGTCGGAAGAGCCCTGCTGCGAGGCCATCGCCCCCAGGGAGCCCATGCCGCGGTAGGCCTTGTAGGAACGCCCCTGGTAGAGTTCCACCTCGCCCGGGGCCTCCTCGGTACCGGCGAACATGCTGCCCACCATCACCGAATGGGCCCCTGCCGCGATGGCCTTGGCAATGTCCCCCGAGTAGCGGATCCCGCCGTCGGCGATCAAGGGCACGTCGGTGCCTTCCAGCGCCTCGGCGACGTTGCTCACCGCCGTGATCTGGGGCACGCCCACACCGGCCACGATGCGGGTGGTGCAGATGGAGCCTGGGCCGATCCCCACCTTGACGGCATCGGCACCGGCCTCGACCAGGTCGCGGGCCGCCTGGGCCGTGGCGATGTTGCCACCGATGACCTGTATCTCGGGGAAGTGCGCCTTCACCCAGCGCACGCGATCGAGCACCCCCTGGGAATGGCCGTGCGCCGTATCGACCACGATCACGTCCACCCCAGCGGCCACCAGGGCGGCCACGCGTTCATCGGTACCCGCCCCCACGCCCACGGCCGCGCCGACGCGCAGGCGGCCGTGGTCGTCCTTGCAGGCATTGGGCTTGTCGGAGGCCTTCTGGATGTCCTTCACCGTGATCATGCCCTTCAGGTGGAAGGCGTCGTCCACCACCAGGATCTTCTCGATGCGGTGTTCGTGGAGCAGGCGCAGCACCTCCTCGCGCGAGGCCCCCTCCTTGACGGTGACCAGCTTCTCCTTGGGGGTCATGATGGTGGAGACCGGCGCATCGTACCGGGTCTCGAAACGCAGGTCGCGGTTGGTGACGATGCCTACCAGGTCCTCGCCCTTGACCACCGGCACCCCGGAGATGTTGTGCTTGCGCGTCAGTTCCAGGACCTCCCGGATCGTGGTCTCGGGATGGACCGTGATGGGATCGCTGATGACGCCACTTTCGAATTTCTTGACCTTGCGGACCTCGGCCGCCTGCTGTTCCACGGTCATGTTCTTGTGGATGATGCCGATGCCGCCTTCCTGGGCGAGCGCGATGGCCAGGCGTGCCTCCGTGACCGTGTCCATGGCCGCGGAGACGAGTGGGATGTTGAGGCGGATCGCCCGGGTCAGGCGGGTGGTCAGGTCCACGTCACGCGGAAGGACTTTCGAATGGGCCGGAACCAGCAGGACGTCGTCGAAGGTGAGTGCTTCCTGTGCGATACGCAGCATCGGGGATCCGTGTCGGGTTGAATGGAAAGGGGGGATTATACAGGGGGGAGATGGAAGCTAGAAGCTAGAAGCTGGAAGCTGGAAGCTGGAAGCTAGAAGCTGGGAGCTAGGAGCTGGGAGCTGGGAGCTGGAAGCTGGGAGCTGGGAGCTGGAAGCTAGAAGCTGGGAGTACCGTGGATGCCGAACCGAGTGACGGCCCGGCGCCGCCGGGGCCTCATCCCCACACCGGGAGCCGTCCCGGCGCCGCCTCCCGGGCCTGCCAACCCTCGGCCACACAGATCCCGGGCACCGCCACCAACCGGTCCTTCCAGTATACCAGGGGCAGAAAACGCCGCTCCCAGGGCGGCACCCCGGCCTCCTGCAGCAAGTGCTTGAGCGGACGATGATGCGCCTGCCCGGCCGGGCGGATGCGCTCCCCGCCCTGTCGAAAGCGCACCGACCACCCTCCCCGCTCCAGGCAGTGCACAGCGATGCCCTGGCCCACCGCCGGCACCAACCTGAGGGTCCGCCCCAGCCCCGGAAACACCAGCGGCTCGAGATCCCAGTCGGCCACGGGAGGCGGCACCGCGTCCGGCAGCGCCTCCAGGAGGTACAGCCGGTCACGATAACGCCGCACCTCGCTGCGCGCCCAGCGGACACAGGGCATGGCGTCACGGCGGGCACCGGGCAGATCGCAGCGAATGCGTTCCAGGACCGCCCGCGAAGGGAGTGGATGCCCATGCCGTGCGATCCACCCACGCAACAGGTTGCGTTGTCGGGCCGGGGCGAGCCTCGTGAGGACCGAGACCCGCAAGCGGTCCCCCTCACCGGCGACCGCCAGGTCCTGGGCGGCGAGCGCATCGAGCAGCCCGGCCGCCTCCGCCTGCAACTCGGCCGCCCGATGCAGCGTCCGCGCCAGGGAGGGCCAACGTGCCTCGAGAACCGGCATCACCTGGTGGCGGAGATAGTTGCGATCGTGGCGCAGCTCCCGGTTGCTCGGGTCTTCCACCCATCCCAAGCCCTTGCTCCGCGCCCAGCTGCGCACCTCACCCCGCGGCACCTCCAGCAACGGGCGTACCAGGCGTCCCCGCCCCAGGGGCGCCACGGCCGGCATCGCCGCCAGCCCGTGCGGTCCCGCACCCCGCAACAGTTGCAGCAATAGGGTCTCGGCCTGGTCGTCGGCATGATGCGCCGTGACGATCACCTCGCCTTCCGCCAGCCAGTCGCGCCAGGCCGCGTACCGGGCCTCGCGCGCGGCCGCCTCCGGGCTCTCGCCCGGCCTCGGCCGGGCCTGCACCGAAAACACCTGTACCGGGAGGTGCAGGCGCGAGGCCAGGTCCCGGGCCCGGGTCGCCCATGCCTCCGCCTCCGGGAGCAGGCCGTGATGCACGTGGACCATCCCCAGCGACCAGTCGAAATCCCCGGCGAGCTCGACCATCAGGTAGAGCAGCGCAGTCGAATCCCCGCCCCCGCTGAAGGCCACCCAGCACCGATCGGGTGCCGGGGTGAGCGCAGCGAAAAAACGCTGCAGCCTGCGTGCGAGCGGCATCGGCTTCATGGGTCGGAGGCGGATCGGGGGAGGACGGCGTGGCGGGGAACCGGGCTGCAGGCCTGGCCGCTCATTCCTTCACCTGGTAGCGGCCATACCCCATCAAGCGACGGTATCGGGACTCCAGCAACTGGTCGACGGGCACCGCGCGCAGCGTCTCGAGCTCGGTGACCAGCCGCCGGCGGATGCGTTGTGCCATGGTCTCCACGTCCCGGTGGGCACCGCCGAGCGGTTCCTCGATGACACCGTCGATCAACCCGAGTTCCAGGAGCCGGTCCGCCGTGATACCCAGGGCCTCGGCGGCCTCCTGGGCCTTGTCGGCCGACTTCCACAGGATCGAGGCACAGCCCTCGGGCGAGATTACCGAATAGGTGCTGTACTGGAGCATGAAGACCCGGTCCCCCACGCCGATCGCCAGGGCACCCCCCGAACCGCCCTCGCCGATCACCGTGCAGACGACCGGGACGCGCAACTCCGACATCACCTGCAGGTTCCTGGCAATCGCCTCACTCTGCCCGCGCTCCTCCGCGTCGATCCCCGGGTAGGCCCCGGGCGTGTCGATGAAGGTGACCACGGGCAGGCGGAAACGTTCGGCCAGCTCCATCAGGCGCAGCGCCTTGCGGTACCCCTCGGGCCGCGGCATGCCGAAGTTGCGGCGCAGCTTTTCCTTCGTGTCCCGCCCCTTCTGGTGACCGATGACCATCACCGGGTGCCCGTCCAGGCGGGCCAGCCCGCCGACGATGGAGGCGTCGTCGGCGAAATGCCGGTCGCCGTGCAGTTCCTCGAAATCGGTGAAGATACGTTCGACGTAGTCCAGCGTGTAGGGGCGCTGGGGATGGCGGGCGAGCTGGGAGATCTGCCAGGGCGTGAGCTTCGAGAAGATCGCTTGGGTCAGCGCCCGGCTCTTCTCCTGGAGTTTCTGGATCTCCTCGCTGATGTTGATCTCGGCGTCGTCGCCGACGTAGCGCAGCTCCTCGATCTTGGCCTCGAGCTCCGCAATCGGCTGTTCGAAGTCCAGGAAATTGAGGTTCATCGGGAGTCCGGTGTCCGGCCTGTATCGTCCGCGCCAAGTGTACCCTGTCCTGATGGGGTTGGACAGGGCGTGGTTCGGGAAGTCAGAAGCTAGAAGCTAGGGGTTATATGCCAAATAAAAGTGACCGGTCAGTTGAGTCGAAATCTTGAGTTTGGGTTGAGCGGAAAATCCACCGATTCGATCACTTTTGCCCGTTTCTC
>RFHK01000090.1 GCA_003695825.1 Gammaproteobacteria bacterium
CTCCCTGCATGTCCAGCCGCGCGCCCGGCGCGACGAGTTCCTGGGCCGGCACGGGGACCGCCTCCGTGTCCGCATCACCGCCCCGCCCATCGAGGGGCGGGCCAACGCCCATCTGTGCGCCTTTCTCGCCGAACTCTGCGACGTGCCCAAGTCGGCGGTCCGGGTCGAGGCCGGGCAGGGGGGACGCAGCAAGCGGGTGCGCATCCGTGCACCGCGCGCCCTGCCGCCCGGGATACCGGCCCGCGAAACGTGAGCCCCGTCACGCGCCTCGTGCCGGAGCGTCAAGTTTTTCCCGTCGCGGTCGCTAGCCCGGAGTGCCTTGCCTTGTGGTCCAGGGAGGATGCGCACGGGAATGTCTCGCGACCACCTCGGGGATCGGCTGACGGCCTACGCTGCCTGGAAGCGCCAGTTGCTCGATGCGCTCGAGGCCTTCCGTGCCTGGCTGGAACCTTACCGCCCGGAGTCCGGGGAGGACGACCTGCGCCTGTACGAGACCCTCGAGGCCGTGCGCCGGGACCGCCTGCGCCTGGCCTTCGTGGCGGAGTTCTCCCGGGGCAAGACCGAGCTGATCAACGCCATCTTCTTCGCCGGTTACGGACGCCGCCTGTTGCCCTCCGAGGCCGGTCGCACCACCATGTGCCCCTGCGAGCTCTTCCACGACCGGGAGGCGGACGCGCCCTACGTGCGCCTGCTGCCGATCGAGACGCGCGCCGATGCGCGCACGCTCGCCGAGTTGCGCGAGGCCCCGGAGTGCTGGGTCCACCTGCCCCTCGACGTCCAGGATCCAGAGCGCATGGCCGAGACCTTGCGCGAGGTGGTGCGCACCCGCCGGGTCCCGGTGGCGGAGGCGCGCGCGCTCGGCTTCCCCGTCTCCCCCACGGACGGAGCGGGTCCGGAAGCGGACACCGTGGAGATCCCGCGCTGGCGACACGCCCTGATCAGCTTTCCCCACCCCCTGCTCGAGCACGGTCTCGTGCTCCTCGACACGCCGGGACTCAATGCCCTGGGCAGCGAGCCCGAGCTCACGCTGCAGTTGCTGCCTTCCGCCCAGGCCGTGCTCTTCCTTCTCGCGGCCGACACCGGGGTCACCCAGTCGGACCTGGAGATGTGGAATCACCACGTGCGCGGGGCGGAAGGCGCCGCCCACGGGTGCCGCATCGTGGCCCTCAACAAGATCGACGTGCTCTGGGACGAGCTCAAGGAAGCCGACGAGATCGCGGCCATCCTGCGTGAACAATGCCGCCGGGCCGCGGAAGCCCTGGGCATCTCCCCTGAAGGGGTCTTTCCCGTCTCTGCCCAGAAGGCGCTGGTGGCCAAGGTACGGGGGGACGAGGCACTGCTCGAACGCAGTGGGTTGCCGGCGCTGGAGCGCTACCTCTACCAGGAGGTGGTACCCAACCGCCAGCGCATGTTGCAGGCACACGTGCTCGGGCGGCTCGGTCCCCTGATCGATGGGCTGCGCCTCGAGCTCACCGGTCGCCTGCAGCGCGCCCGGCAGGAACTGGAGCACCTGCGCGCCCTCCAGGGCCGCAACGCGGAGGTGCTGGAACAGCTCCTGGAGCGATCGCGCACGGAGCAGGCCGCCTACCTGCGCAGCGTCGAGAGCTTCCAGGCGAGCCGGCGGCTGCTGCGGCAGCAGGCCCGGGAACTGCTCGCGGCCCTCGACCTGCAGGCCTTCGACCGGCTCATCCGCCAGACCCGCCAGGCGATGCAGGAGGCCTGGACCACGCGCGGACTGCGTCAGGGCATGCAGCACTTCTTCGCCGGTGCCCGGGACGCCATGGTCCAGGCCGCCGACCAGGCGGAACAGACGCGCCGGTTGGTGTTGGCCACCTACCGCAAGTTCCACGAGGCGCACGGCCTGCCGGCCCTCGAGCCCAGGGCCTTTTCGGTGGAGCCCCATCTGCAGGCCCTGCACCGGCTCATGGTGGAAGCCGAGGCCTTCCGCAACAGCCCGATCACCGCCATGCTGGAACAGCACGTGGTGGTGCGCCGCTTCTTCGTCACCCTGGTGGCCCAGGCACGCGCGCTCTTCTTCCAGGCCCACCAGGAGGCCGAGGCCTGGTTGCGCGACGTCATGCACCCGCTCGTCCATCAGATCAAGGCCCACCGCCAGGACATGGACCGTCGCCTCGAGACCCTGCGTCGGATCAGCGCATCGCGTGAGGCACTCGAAGAACGCCTGCAGGTGCTCACCCAGGAATGCCGCCGTTGCAGCACGGACCTGGAGGCGCTCGAGGCCCTGCAGGCGCGCCTGGCGGCCCCCCTCCCGGAAGGGGGCGCTGCCTCGACCGAAGCCGCCACTGCTTGATGTGGATCCCCGTCCCGCCCTCCCGTTACCGGACTATACTTGCGGTATGGGTGCCGGAGACGAATCCCCGGTGACAAGAAGAGAGAACAAAGGAGGTCGCACATGCGTATGCCTGGTCGCTTTTTCCTCATCCTGGGATCCCTGCTGGCGGCGCTGGTGTCGTCGCTGCCGGTGCGGGCCGAGAACATGCAGGACTTCGGGGTCTACGTGGTGCACTACAACGCCCTGACCACGGACATGCTGCCGCCGAAGGTGGCACGCGAGAACCATATCCAGCGTTCCCGCAGCCGGGGCATGCTCAACGTGGTCGTCCTGAAGAAGGTGCTGGGGGCCACGGGCCAGCCGGTCAAGGCCCGGGTCGAGGGCAAGGCCTACGACCTGACCGGGGTGGCGATACCGCTGAAGTTCCGGGAGATCCGGGAAGGAAACGCCATCTACTACATCGCGGAGTTCAAGGTCCACAACGAGCAGCGGCTGCGCTTCGATCTCCTGGTCCATCCCCAGGGGGAGCAAGAGTCGCTGCGGGTGGTCTTCCGCAAGCAGTTCTTCACGGAGTGATGGAGGCGGTGCCGGGCCGTCCGCCCGGCGCCTTCGGGCCCCGGGTCACCCGAGCCGCCCGAGTAGGGTCGCGGCACGGACCAGCATGACCGCCCCCAGTGCGATCACCAGCCCCCCGGCCAGGCGACGGAAGCCCGGCCGCCGGAACCAGCCCTGCATGCGTACCGCCGCCCAGCCGAGCAGCAGCAGGTTGGGCAGGGTGCCGAGCCCGAAGGCCAGCAGCAGCGTTGCCCCCCGCAGGGCGCTGCCCGCGGCCAGGGCCCAGAGGGCCACGCTGTAGACCAGCCCGCAGGGCAGCCAGCCCCAGACCATCCCCAGCAGCACGGCCTGCCCGGGACCGGACGGGGGGAGGAAGCGCCGCCCCAGGGGTTCGAGCCGCCGCCAGACCAGCCGGCCGCCCAGCCGTTCCAACCGGGCCAGGACCGGCCACCAGCCCCCGAGGTAGAGCCCTAGCAGCACCAGGAAGGCCCCTCCGGCGAGGGCCAGCACGGCCTGGGCCTGGGGCAATCCCAGGCCGTGCACCAGGCGCTCGCCCAGCCCCCCGAACAGGGCCCCGATGAAGGTGTAGCTGGCGATGCGTCCGCCGTGGTAGGCCGCGAGCATCGCGTGACGGTGCGGCCCGGACAGGCTCGCTCCCAGCAGGGCCACGATGCCGCCGCACATGCCCGCGCAGTGGACGCCGCCCAGCAGGCCCACGAGCAGGGCGGCCAGCGCGCCGGTTCCGCTCAGCATGGGCGGGGTCTCCAGGGTCCGGGGCGGGCAGGGAGGGTAGGCAGGTGCATGGTGAGTGGCAGTGCGGCTGGTATGATGGCGGCCCATGTTAGGAGGTCGTCTCTCCCCAGGCAATGCACGGAGGGCGGTATGCAGGCATACCAGGAGGAATTCATCCGGTTCTGTCTCGCGACCGGGGTGTTGCGTTTTGGTGAGTTCCGGCTCAAGTCGGGCCGTGTCAGCCCCTATTTCTTCAACGCCGGCCGGTTCGACACCGGGGGACGGCTGGAACGCTTGGGGCATTTCTACGCCGAGGCCATCCGCGCCTCCGGCATCGCCTTCGACCTGCTGTTCGGGCCGGCCTACAAGGGCATTCCCCTGGTGGCGGCCACGGCCATCGCGCTGGCGCGCGAGCAAGGGCGTGACCTGCCCTGGTGTTTCAACCGCAAGGAGGCCAAGGACCACGGGGAAGGCGGGGTGGTGGTGGGTGCCCCGCTCGCAGGCCGGGTACTGATCGTCGACGACGTCATCACCGCCGGGACGGCCGTGCGGGAATCCCTGCGACTCCTCCGCGCGCAGGGCGCGGAGCCGGCCGGGGTGGTGGTGGCCCTGGACCGCGAGGAGCGCGGCCTGGACGACCGCTCGGCCATCCAGCAGCTCGAGCAGGAAGAAGGGATTCCGGTGGTCAGCATCGTGCGCCTCGGTCAGCTGATCGAGTTCCTGCGCAACGATCCCGCCCTGCAGGCCCACCTCGAGGCCGTCGAGGCCTACCGGGCCCGCTACGGGGTGGCGCAATGAACAGGTCGTGGCGCGTCGTCGTCAGGCGTGGAAGACGAGCGCCAGGCCGACCAGCAGGGTGATCAGCTCGTAGGCACGCTTGATCGCGCGATTGCCTTTCGTGATCGCCAGGTGGGCCCCGCCGTAACCGCCCAGGATGGAGCCAGCCAGCAGGGCGGGCAGCCAGGCCCAGTGGATCCGGGACAGCCACCCGAGCGTGAGGGCCCCGGCCCCGTTCCAGAACAGCCCCACCAGGATCAGGGTGTAGGCCACGGCGCGGCGATAGTCGAGGCCGAACCAGCGTACCAGCCACAGGGTGACGAACAGACCGGTGCCCGAGGCCAGGGATCCGTTGAGTATCCCGATCAGGAAGAGCACGAGGCCGCCGAGCGCATACCCGCCCGGGGTACGATGGGTGGGGCGGGTCGCCAGGCCCAGGCCGGGGTTGCGCCAGGAATAGAGCCCGAGGCTCATGGTGAGCAGGCCGAGCGCGATCTCGGCGAGCCGTTCCGGGACTTCCAGGATCAGCCCGGCACCGGTCACCACCCCCGGCAGGCCGGCTCCGAGCAGCAGGAGTACGAAACCGCCCTGCAGACCCCCTTCCCTCAAGTGGCGCAAGGTGGCGCCGATACCCAAGGCGACGGTGGCCACCTTGTGGGTCGCGAGGGCGACCGCGTAGGGAAGCCCCAGGAAGATGAGTACCGGGAGCTGGATGAGGCCCGCCCCGCCGCCCGAGAAAGCGGAGAAGAGGTTGGCGATCAGGGCGATGACGAAGAGCAGCAGCTGTTCGAACATGATCCACCGGGTGTGGGCCGCCCGCGCATGATAGCAGGAAGGAGGCGAGTACATGCCTGATCGGGGGAGCGAGGGAACGGCGAAACCTGTCCACCGCCTGGGTATCGGCTGGGGGCTGGTCCTGGCCCTGGTGTGTCTGCCGGCCGGGGCCGGCCGGCTCTACAAGTGGGTCGACGAGCAGGGGCATGTTCACTACGGGGACCATGTCCCGGCCCGCTATGCCGGCAAGACGCGCACCGAGCTCAACGACCAGGCCCTCGAGGTGCGGCGCATCCAGGGTGCCAAGACGCCCGAGGAACTGGCCGCCGAGCGCCGCCGCGCGGCACGACGCCGGGAGGAAGAACGGCGCAAGGCCGCCCAGCTCGCGCACGACCGCATGCTGCTCTCCACCTTCGGCAGCGTCGACGACATGATCATGGCGCGCGACGGCAAGATCGCCGCCCTCGACAGCCTCATTCGGGTCACGCGCACCCGCATCGCCAAGCTCCGCGAGAAGCTCGACCTGTTCCTGAGGCGCGCCGCCACCTTGGAGCGCGCCGGCCGTCCGGTACCCGCACGCCTCACCCGAAACATTCACGACGCGCGCGAGCAGATCCGCCGCTACCAGGCCTTCATCCGCGAGAAGCAGGCCGAGCAGCAGCGTATCCGGGAGACCTTCGAGAAGGACATCGCCCGCTTCCGCGAGTTGCGGGCCATGGCGGCGCAGGGGTCGGGTGCGCGCTAGCAGCCTGCCGGACCTTGGGGACCGCTCTCCCGCCTGCGCAGTAGATCCGGCCAAAGTCCGACAGGCTGCCAGGCTGTCTCCGCTCGGCTACGGCAGCCGGCGCAGGTTGAGCGGGTGGGTGAGGGTCAGTTCCCAGCGGCCGTGCCAGGGATGCATCCAGCCACGGGCCTCGATGCGCCGCCCGCGCCAACGCGCCGGCGGGTCTCCCGAGAAATAGCGCCGGTAGCGGGCCGGGATCCAGAGCTGGGCGAGATGCGAGAGCCGCACCCGCGTGCCCCGGCGGAAGCGGGTGACGTTCCGCACGCGGCCGCGCAGGCGCCGGAACCCGGGGCGCAGCCGCCGGAAGTCGGCGGGACGGTCGGCCTCCAGGGGCGCCCAGGCCGCCCGGCCCCAGAGGCCCCGCCGGGCGCGCTGGGCCTGGCGGTCGAGCCGGTGCAGGCAGTCGGCCTGCCACAGGTTGGGCGGAATGGTCACCGCGAAGGCCAGGCCGGAGTCGATCAGCAGCGCGGAGAGCAGGCGGCCGTTGCGGTCGAATACGTGGGCGAGCAGCCGCCCGTGCCGGTCCCGGCGCTCGGCGTCGAAACGCAGGCGGACACGCCGGCCGCTGGCGTCGACGAGTGCCCGCAGGCGGTTGCGCGCCTCGATACCACCGGGTTCCCCGGGGCGATCCCGGTGGGGAATCTCGGGGGCATTGAGCCCGATCAAGCGGACCCGGCGGCCGTCCTCGAGCGTCAGGGTGTCCCCGTCGTCGACGTACCGAACGCGGGCCTGGGCATCGAAGCGGTCGGCCGGGCACAGGGCGCGGCCGGCCGCCGGGCACGCGAGCGCGAAGAGGAGGCAGGCGGCGAGGGCGAGACGGATCGGGGTGCTCGCCCCCGGGGGAAGTGCAGCCGGGACGGGCATGCGGCCCGGGCGGTCACTTCAGGCCGTACTTGCGGCGGAAGCGGTCCAGGCGGCCACCGGTGTCGACGATCTTCTGCTTGCCCGTGAAGAAGGGGTGGCACTTGGAGCAGACCTCGATGTGGAGGTCACGACCCGCCGTCGAGCGGGTGGTGAAGCTGTTCCCGCAGCTGCAGGTCACCCGGATTTCCTTGTATTCGGGATGAATGCCCGGTTTCATCGTGCGAATCCTCGACAAGCCAGGGTTGCCGGCCCAGGGCCGGAAAGGCCGGGGATGATACGCAAAAGCCCTGCGGCTTGCAATCAGCGGGATTCGCGGCGCAGCCGGAAGGGTACCACCTCGCCGGCCGGTGCCGGCTGGGTGGGGGTGCCGCCGAGGGCCTGGATGAGGCCGCCGTGCCCCTCCACGCGCTCCCACATCAGGCGATAGATGCGCACCAGGGCGGCCATGGGGGTAGGCGCGGTCCGGCGGATCTGGTCCACCTTCCACTGCAGGCGGCGCAGCCGGTCCCGGAGCTCGGGCGGGGCCTCGGCGATGGCCCGCTCGATGAGCGCGGCGCGCTGGCGTTCGAAGGCCTCGGGGTCCGTGCGGGCGAGTCGGGACCAGTGGTCGAAATCGAAACTCGCGGGCGACTTGCGACAGGCGGGCTTGTTCATTCGCTCACTCCTCTCCGGCGCCGGCGCGGCCTCGGGGCCGCGGCTCCAGGCGTGGTGTTGTTATCGATGCCGTCCCTGCGTCCCTCTCCCTTGCCACCCAATCTACCACCCTTGGGGGGAGATGTCATCAAAATGACGCCATTTTTTCGGCATGCGTCGCATTTCGTGCGGCAAGTGCTTGATTCGTGGTGACGGGATTCCGGCGTCTCGAATACGGTATCCTACCTGTCCATGGAATGCGCGACCCTGTCTTCGCCCCCTTCGATCGGGTTCGTCAGCCTGGGCTGCGCCAAGGCCCTGGTCGATTCCGAGCGCATCCTCACGCGGTTGCGGGCGGAAGGCTACCGCCTGACCGACCGCTACGAGGACGCCGACCTGGTGGTGATCAACACCTGCGGGTTCATCGAGGCCGCGATCGAGGAGTCGATGGAAGCGATCGACGAGGCGCTGCGGGAGCAGGGACGCGTGATCGTCACCGGTTGCCTGGGGGCCGAGGCCGAGCGGGTGCGCACCCGCTTCCCCGAGGTACTGGCCGTCACCGGGCCCCAGGCCTACGAGGCGGTGATGGAGGCCGTGCACGCCGCCCTGCCACCGCCCCACGATCCCCGCCAAAGCCTGGTACCCCCCGAAGGCTTGCGCCTGACGCCGCGCCATTATGCCTACCTGAAGATCGCCGAGGGGTGCAATCACCGCTGCGCCTTCTGCATCATCCCGCGCCTGCGCGGGCCGCTGGTCTCGCGCCCGGTGGGCGAGGTACTCATCGAGGCCAAGCGCCTGGTCGCGGCCGGGGTGCGCGAGTTGCTCGTGATCGCGCAGGACACTGCCGCCTACGGGGCGGACGTCCGCTACCGGACGGATTTCTGGCACGGGCGGCCTCTGCGAACCCGGATCCTTTCCCTGGCGGAAGCCCTGGGCTCGCTCGGTGTCTGGGTCCGGTTGCACTACGTCTACCCCTATCC
>RFHK01000091.1 GCA_003695825.1 Gammaproteobacteria bacterium
CTCGGTACGCCCGGCACCCCCGGTGGGAGGACGAGCCGAGGCGAGTCTATCACCGCCCCCCGTGGCAGGCAACGCCATGAAATTGCGGCACAAAAGGTGTACCGCACCGGGGGGCGCTGGTACACTGCCGGGCATGATCGCCCGCAACGCGAAGGCCAGGGCCGCCCTGCTGCTCGCCGCCTGCCTGGCGGGATCACCGGCGGCCGCCGCCGACACGCTCTTCCACTACCGGGCCGTGGCCCAGCACAGCGGGATCGAGACCTTCGGGCAATGGGTGCGGGTGCTCGAGCGGCACCTGACCGAGGACGTCCCCGAAGGCGACTGCCGGCGGCACACCTACGACCGCTGCCACCTCCGTCGCTGGCAGGCATTCCTGGCCGGGCTGCGCGGCCGCCCCCTGATGGACCAGCTGCGCGCGGTCAACCGCTTCGCCAACCGCCTGCCCTACGTCCTGGACCTGGACAACTACGGGGTCGAGGACTACTGGGCGGTGGTGCACGAATTCCTCGACCGCGGCGGCGACTGCGAAGACTACGTGATCACCAAGTTCTTCTCCCTCAAGTGGCTGGGCGTGCCGGCCGAGCACCTGCGGGTGGTCATCCTGCAGGACACCAACCTGCACGCGCCCCATGCCGTGCTGGCCGTGGACGTGGGGCGTACCCATTACATCCTCGACAACCAGATCGACCAGGTGGTCACCGACGAGCGGATCGTGCACTATGTGCCGGTCTACTCGATCAATGAGCTGGGCTGGTGGATGTACCTGCCTCCCGAACACGGATGAACGCCGCGACCCCGCCTCCCTCCCGCCACCTGCCCGCGCTGTTCGGCCTGCTGCTGCTCTTCGCCATGGGCCTGTGGGGGGTGCACCGCTACGTGACCTACGAACGGAGCCGGGACCTGGCGCACTGGCACCAGCGTCTCGATCTGCTGGCCGACGACCGCCTCGACCGCGTCCAGCACTGGCTGGAGGGACAGCGGGGGCTCCTCGACGAGCTGGCCCACAATGCCGCGGTGCGGCTCTACCTCGTACAGGCGCAAGGGGGTACACGGCAGGCGGAGGAGGCATCGATCGCCCAGGCGGCGGTCGGCTACCTGCGCAACTACCTGGCGGCCCTCGCCGACCGGGCCGGGATCGGTGCGTCCTCCCCCCCGGCGGTGCCCGCGAACCTGCCGCGCCGGTCCGCGGAAGGCCTGGCCCTGTTCGACCGCGACGGCCGGCTGGTGGTCGCCACCCCGGGCTTCCCCGCGCCCACGGACCAGGACCGCGCCCTGCTGCGCCGGGTGGCGAGGCACGATCGATCCGCGCTGCGGGACGTGCGCCTCCTCCAGGGCCGCCCGGTCGTCGGGTTCCTGGTCCCCGTTCCGCCCCCTTCCGGGGCCGGGAGCCGCCCCGTCGGCGCCGCCTACCTGCTGCGAGACCTGGGCAACGGGCTCTACCCCCGCCTGCATCCCCGCACGCAACGCCCCTTCGACAGCACCCTACTGGTGGAAAGGCGCCAGGACCAGATCGTCTTTCTTTCCCCCCAGGCGGACGGCACGCCTCCCCTGCGGCGGGCGCTGTCCCCGGACCAGGCGGACCAGGCCGCCGTGGAGGCCGTCACACACCCGGGCCACTTCGCCCTGCGGCGCGACGCGACCGGGCGCGCCGTGCTCATGACCAGCCGGGCCGTGCCCGGGACGCCCTGGATCCTCGTGCAACAGACCCTCGCCGACACCGCCCTGCACGACTCGCGCCGGCATGCGCGTTTCCTCTACCTGACCTTCTCCCTGGCCCTGCTGCTCGCAGTCGCGGCCATCCTCGCTGCCTGGCGCCACGGCAGCTCGGTACGCGCCCGGCGCCTGGCCGCCGAGCTGGCAGAGAAAAACCGCCTGCTGTCCCGGCAACATCACCTGCTGAACGCGATCACCGACCACGTCGACGACCTGCTCCTGCTGCTCGATGAAGAACAGCGCATCCGTTTCGCCAACCGCCCCCTGGCCCAGCGATTGGGCGTACGGCCGGAGGAGCTGGCGGGCACGCATCTGGCGGCGGCCCTGGGACCGGAGACGGCCCGCCGGCTGAGCGCCTGCCTGGAGGAGTCGCAATCGACCGAGGCCGGCGTGCGGCCGTGCGTGCTGACCCTGGGTGGCGAGGAGGGGCACTTCCTCTGCCACCGTTCGGCGCTCCCGGAAGACGAGGCGGGGAACCGGCTGCTGGTCCTGCACGAGGTCACGGCCCTGGTGCAGGAACAGCAGCGTCGGCAGCGGCTCTACGACCAGCTCCTCGCCGCCCTGATGCGCGCCATCGACCGCCACGACCCCTGGTCGGCGGGACACTCGGAACGGACCGCCCGCGTGGCCCGGGCGATCGCCGAGGAGATGCAGCGTCCACCTGCAGAGATCGCCGCCCTGGAGCTGGCGGCGCGCCTGGCCAACGTCGGCAAGATCCTCGTCCCCCGGGAGATCCTGACGAAGGCAGGACCGCTGACACCCGAGGAGCAGGAACGCCTGCGCCAGCACGTCGATCATGCCGTCGACATCCTCTCGCAGATCGATTTCGAAGGCCCGGTGGTGGAGATCGTCGCCCAGAAGCAGGAACACCTGGACGGGTCCGGGTACCCGCGGGGCCTGCGCGACGGCGAGATCCTGCTGCCGGCACGCATCCTCGCCGTGGCCAACGCCTTCGTCGCCCTGGTGAGCCCCCGGGCCTGGCGGGACGCGGTAGGCATCGAGGCAGCCTTGCAGCGCCTGCTTGCGCAGACGCCCGACAAGTACGACCGGCAGGTGGTGGCCGCCCTTTTTCACGTGGCCGAAAACGTCTTGCGGCCGGAAGAGCTGCTGGAAGCTAGGAGCTAGGAGCTGGAAGCTAGGAGCTGGGAGCTGGGAGCCAGGAGCTGGGAGGGGATGATACCAGAGGCGTGGGAGGTCGGGGGAATTCCGTTCGGCCGTCGCAATCCGCCCGAGACACGCAAGCGTTGCCCGGTCAGCCGCCCTTCCTGCCCCCGGAGATCGCCTGCTTGCGACGTCGAATGCGGCGGCGCTGCACCAGCGTGAGTACCGGCCCCGAACAGGCATAGAGGGTGAAACCGCCGAAAAGCAGCTTGGGCGGATCGGTCAACAGCAGGCTGATGACGAACACCATCACCAGGATGGCGGCGAAGGGTACGGGGTTGCTGAAATCGATCTCCTTGAACGAGTAGTAGCGGAAGTTGCTGACCATCAACAGGCCCGCCGCCAGGGTCAGCAGCATCGCCGGGATCGCGACGCTGTGCCCCGGGATGCCCAGGTCTGCGCCCAGCCAGACCATGCCCGCCACCACCGCGGCGGCCGAGGGGCTCGGCAAGCCCTGGAAATAGCGCCGGTCGACCTTGCCGACGCTGGTGTTGAAGCGGGCCAGCCGCAGGGCGGCGCCGACGGCATAGACGAAGGCGGTAATCCATCCCAGGCGCCCCCAGAGCAATCCCATGCCGGAGAGGCTCGAGAGCGACCATTCGTACATCACCAGGGCAGGAGCCAACCCGAAACAGACCATGTCGGAGAGGCTGTCGTACTCCTTGCCGAAATCGCTCTCGGTGTGGGTGAGCCGGGCCACCCGGCCGTCGATGCCGTCCATCACCATGGCGACGAAGACGGCGACCGCGGCCGCGTAGAAGCGCCCACCGATGGCGGCGATGATGGCATAGAAACCGGCGAAGAGCCCGGCCGTGGTGAAGAGGTTGGGAAGCAGATAGATCCCGCGGGGCCGGCGACGTACCGGACCGCCCCCGTTTCCTGCTCCCCGTTGTTCCACGCGCCTCGCCTGTCTCATGAAGCCTCTCGCCCCGGGTATTCCGAATGCCGACGAGTCCGCGGCATCCCCGGTTCGGGATCGCCCTGGCCAGGCGTCTCCAGACGGACCCCGACTCGTCGGATCACGCCACTACCCCCTTGCGTCCCCCAGGCGCGCCCGACGCACCGCCGCCCCGGCCGCTTCCATCGGGCATGCCTCGGATCATGGCTTGTGTACCAGCACGGCGATCACGTCGGCACCGGCGCGGACCCGGTCCCCCGCCTGCACCCGGATCTTGGAATTGGCGGGGACGTAGACATCCACCCGGCTGCCAAGCATGACGTAGCCGCAACGCTGCCCCTGCCCGACGCGGTCCCCGAAGCGGATGTAGCACCGGGGGACGCTGTGCATGGGGCCGCGGTACATCGCCACCACCACGTCGTCACCTTCGTCGGTGCGGATCCAGACCCCGTGCGGCAGGCCGCTGTCGCGGGCGTGCACCAGGTCCATGACCTTACCCTCCACCGGGCTGCGCGTGGCGAAGACACCGGTGTGAGACATGGCGATGCGAATGCGGACAGCCGGCCGCCCGAGGTAGGGATCCTGCACCTCCTGCACGGACTCGACCTGGCCGTCGGCGGGGCTCAGCACGCCCAGCGGTACGGACGGAATCTCGCGCCGGGGATCCCGGAACAGCCAGGCGAGCAGGATCGCCACCCCCCATAGCGGCAGGGACCAGGCAAAACCGAAGTATTGCCAGAGCGCCACGGCCGCCAGGACGGCCAGGCCCAGGACCGGCCATCCTTCGCGGGCGATCGTCGACCGCTGGTTCACGGCCATGTCGCTGCCCGCCGGTCGCCGCGGCCCCTGGAAAGGCTCAGTTCTTCTCCTTGTCCACGATCTTCCGGATCCAGGGCATCATGGCACGCAGCCGCTCCCCGACCTGCTCGATGGGATGCGCGGCGATCAGGCGGCGATGGGCCGTCATCTCCGGGTAGCCCGCCATGCCCTCGAGTATGAACCGCTTGGCGTACTCCCCGGTCTGGATGTCGTGCAACACCTTGCGCATGGCGGTACGCGACTGCTCGTTGATGATCTTCGGCCCGGTGACGTACTCGCCGTACTCCGCGTTGTTGGAGATGGAGTAGTTCATGTTGGCGATGCCGCCCTCGTACATGAGGTCCACGATCAGCTTGAGCTCGTGGAGGCACTCGAAATAGGCCATCTCCGGCGCATAACCCGCCTCGACCAGGGTCTCGAAACCGGCCTTGACCAGTTCCACGCACCCGCCGCAGAGCACGGCCTGCTCGCCGAAGAGGTCGGTCTCGGTCTCGTCCTTGAAGGTGGTCTCGATGATGCCGGTTCTACCGCCCCCGATGGCCGAGGCATAGGAGAGCGCGATGTCCTTGGCCTGCCCGGAGGCATCCTGGTAGACGGCGATCAGGTCCGGGATGCCGCCGCCCTTGACGAACTCGGAACGCACGGTATGCCCCGGGGCCTTGGGTGCGATCATGATGACGTCCAGGTCCGGCCGCGGCACGATCTGGTTGTAGTGGATGGAGAAGCCATGGGCGAAGGCCAGCACGGCACCCTGTCGGATGTTGGGTTCGATCTGCTTCCGGTAGAGATCCTTCTGGTACTCGTCCGGGGCCAGCACCATGACCAGGTCGGCACCCGCGACGGCTTCCTCGATGCCTTTCACCGGCAGCCCCTCGGCCTCGGCCTTGGCCACCGAGGGGGACCCGGGGCGCAGCGCCACGGTGACGTCGACGCCCGAGTCCCTCAGGTTGAGGGCATGGGCATGCCCCTGGGAACCGTAGCCGATGATGGTGACCTTGCGGGAGCGGATCAGCGACAGGTCGCAATCCTTGTCATAGTAGATGTTGAGACTCATGGTGTGTCCCCCGAGATCCGTTTGTGGTTACTCGTTCCGGATTCAGACGTGCATCGCCCGCTTGCCGCGCGCGATGCCCGAGATGCCCGTGCGCACCACCTCGAGAATGGCCTTCTCGCCCAGCGCGTCGAGAAAGGCGTCCATCTTCTCGCTGTCGCCCGTCAGCTCGATGACGTAGGTGGTGTCGGTGACGTCGATGATCCGACCGCGGAAAATCTCGCACAGGCGCTTGTGTTCCTCCCGGTCGTGCCCCTCGGCTCGCACCTTGACCATCATCAGCTCGCGCTCGATGTGCGGCCCCTCGGTCATGTCGGTGAGCTTGACGACGTCGATGAGCTTGTTGAGCTGCTTGGTGATCTGCTCGATGATCTCTTCGGTACCGTGGGTGACGATGGTCATGCGGGACAGGGAAGGATCCTCGGTGGGCGCCACGGTCAGGGATTCGATGTTGTAACCGCGCGCCGAGAACAGCCCCGCGACCCGCGACAGGGCACCGGCCTCGTTCTCCAGCAGCAATGAGATGATGTGACGCATGCCAGTTCCTCAGACCAGGATCATTTCGTTCTGTCCCGCTCCCGCCGGGATCATCGGATAGACATTCTCGGTCTGGTCGGTGATGAAATCCAGGAACACCAGCCGGTCCTTCATGGCCAGCGCCTCGCGCAGCGCACCCTCGACGTCTTCGGGCTTCTCGATGCGCATGCCGACGTGGCCATAGCTCTGTGCCAGCGACACGAAGTCCGGCAGCGACTCCATGTAGGACATGGCGTAGCGTTTCTCGTAGAAGAATTCCTGCCACTGCCGCACCATCCCGAGATAGCGGTTGTTGAGGTTGATGATCTTGATCGGCAGCCCGAACTGGCGGCAGGTGGACAGTTCCTGGATGTTCATCTGGATGCTGCCCTCGCCGGTCACGCAGCAGACGGTGGCCTCCGGGAAGGCCATCTGCACGCCCATGGCGGCCGGCAGCCCGAAGCCCATGGTGCCGAGCCCGCCCGAGTTGATCCAGCGGCGCGGCTTGTTGAACTTGAAGTACTGGGCCGTCCACATCTGGTGCTGACCGACGTCGGAGGTGATGTAGGCGTCTCCCCCGGTCAGCCGGTAGAGGGTCTCGATCACGTACTGGGGCTTGATGAGCGGGCTCTCGCGGTCGTACTTCAGGCAGTCGAGCGCGCGCCACTCCTCGATCTGCTCCCACCAGGCCGCCAGGGCCTCGGCATCGGGCCGGCGGTCGGTCTTCTTCAGGATGCGCAGCATCTGGCGCAGCACGTCGTGCACCGGTCCCACGATGGGGATGTCCACCTTGACGTTCTTGGAGATGCTGGCCGGGTCGATGTCCACGTGCACGATCTTCGCCGCCGGGCAGAACTTCTCCACGTTGCCCGTGACCCGGTCGTCGAAGCGGGCACCGATGGCGATGAGCACGTCGCAGTTGTGCATCGCCATGTTGGCCTCGTAGGTGCCGTGCATGCCCAGCATGCCCACGAACTGCGGATCCTCGGCGGGGTAGGCGCCCAGGCCCATGAGGGTATGGGTGATCGGATAGCCGAGCAGGCGGGTGAACTCGACCAGTTCCTCCGAGGCGTCGTCGAGGATCACGCCGCCGCCGGTGTAAATCATGGGCCGCTTGGCCGAGAGGATCAGGTCCACGGCCTTCTTGATCTGTCCCGTGTGGCCCCGCGTCGTGGGATTGTAGGAGCGCAGCCGGATCTCTTTCGGGTAGTGGTACGTGCAGCGGTTGGAGGTGACGTCCTTGGGAATGTCCACCACCACGGGGCCGGGGCGTCCCGTGGTGGCGATGTAGAAGGCCTTCTTGATGGTCTCGGCCAGGTCGCAGACGTCCTTGACCAGGAAGTTGTGCTTCACGCAGGGCCGGGTGATGCCGACGCTGTCGACCTCCTGGAAGGCGTCGTTGCCGATGAGATGGGTGGGCACCTGGCCGGTGAAGACCACCAAGGGGCTGGAATCCATGTAGGCGGTGGCGATGCCCGTCACCGCGTTGGTGGCACCGGGTCCCGAGGTGACCAGCACCACGCCGGGACGTCCCGAGGCGCGGGCATAGCCGTCGGCCGCGTGGACGGCCGCCTGCTCGTGCCGCACGAGGATGTGCTGGATCTCGTCCTGCTGGTAGAGGGCGTCGTAGATGTGCAGGACCGCGCCTCCCGGATACCCGAAGACGTACTCGACCCCTTCTTCCTGGAGGCAGCGAACGAAGATTTCGGCACCCGTCAGTTCCACCCGTTCCACTCCATTTCGATCTCGCCGTCGCACGACAGGAAACGCGTATATTAGTTTATCAACGCGCTAAAGACTACCTCCGACCTCCCCTGCCGCCGGCTTCAGATTCCGCGCTGCGGGCCGATACAACTCTGGCCCGCACGGGCCACCGGCCGCGTTGCGCACGACCACCTGCTCACGAACGGTGCGCTGCAACGGGGTCGTGACGGAAGGCGGCCTGCGGGCGAGTCCGGGTGCCCGTGGGGATGCACCCGGCACCGCGGCGGGCAGCCGGGCGGCAGGCGCAATTCCCCGGCGAGACCACGGAGAATCCATGCGAGTTCGTATCCTGGTCCTCTTCCTGTTGCTGCCCCTGGCCGGTTCGGCGGCGGCCGGAGGGACGTACAAGTGGGTGGACGCACAGGGTGTCGTCCACTACGGCGCCCATCCGCCCGCCGGGCGGCCCTACACCCGCCTGCACCTCGCGCCGCCCCCGCCGCCCGACCCGGAGGCCGCGGCACGCCTGCAACGGTTGCGCAAGCGCCTGCAGGACGCGGCCCGGGCACGCGAGGCGGCGGAGCGCGAGGGCGCCCGGCAACGGGCCGAGGCCGCCCGGCGCCGCCACAACTGCGCCATCGCGCGCCGCAACCTGGCCCACTTGCAAGCGGGCGGGCGCAAGAAACTCATCGGTCCGGACGGTGTGGCCTATTTCCCCACGCCCGAGGAACTCGCGGCGCAAAAGGCCGCCGCCCGCAAGGCGATCGAGAAATATTGCGACTGATCCACAGGATCGGCCGCGCCTCACTCCTCACCCTCACCGCCTCTCTGGTATCCTGACGCCTCGCGTGGAATCCCTGCCATTCCCAGGAGGACCGTCATGCCTTTGCTCAGCATCGAGACGAACGCCGAACTCCCGGCCGAGCGCCGTACCGAGCTCCTCCGCAAGGCCTCCCGCAAGGTCGCCGAACTGCTCGGCAAGCCCGAGCGCTACGTGCTCGTGACCCTGCGTCCCAATCCCCACATGTGGTTCGCGGGCGAAGCGGCCCCCGTCGCCTACCTCGAACTGAAGAGCATCGGGCTGCCCGAGGGCAAGACCGCCGAGCTATCCGCCGGGCTCTGCGAACTGGTCTCGGCCGAGACGGGCATCCCGTCCGACCGCATCTACATCGAGTTCGCCAACGCCGCACGCCACCTCTGGGGCTGGAACGGCGGCACCTTCTGAATCGTATCGAGATCGAGGAACCTCCTGCCCATGCGTACGTCTCGCTTTCCCCTCTCCACCCTGAAGGAAACTCCGGCCGACGCCGAGACGCCCTCCCACCGGCTCATGTTGCGTGCCGGCATGATCCGCAAGCTGGCCGCCGGCCTCTACGACTGGCTGCCGCTGGGGTTGCGCGTGCTGCGCAAGGTCGAGGCCATCGTGCGCGAGGAAATGGACCGTGCCGGGGCCCTGGAACTCCTCATGCCCATGGTGCAACCGGCGGAGCTGTGGCAGGAATCCGGGCGCTGGGCCCAGTACGGTCCCGAGCTGCTGCGTCTCCGCGACCGCCACGACCGGGAATTCTGCCTGGGGCCCACCCACGAGGAGGTGATCACCGACATCGCCCGCCGGGAGCTGAAGAGCTACCGTCAGCTCCCGGTCAACTTCTACCAGATCCAGACCAAGTTCCGCGACGAGATCCGGCCCCGCTTCGGCGTCATGCGCGCCCGCGAGTTCCTGATGAAGGACGCCTATTCCTTCCACCTCACCCAGGAGAGCCTGCAGGAGACCTACGACCTCATGCACGCGACCTATGCCCGCATCTTCTCGCGCATGGGCCTGGACTTCCGCGCCGTGCAGGCCGACACCGGTGCCATCGGCGGCGCGCTCTCGCACGAGTTCCACGTGCTGGCGGAGACGGGCGAAGACGCCATCGCCTTCTCGGACGCGAGCGACTACGCCGCCAACGTGGAGCTGGCCGAGGCCCTGCCGCCCGAAGGCGAGCGTCCCGCGCCCGGCCGTCCCATGGAGAAGGTGGCCACCCCCGGCCGCCACAGCATCGAGGAAGTGGCCGAGTTCCTGGGCGTGCCGCCCGATCGGTGCGCCAAGACCCTGCTGGTACAGGGCACGGAAACGCCGGTCGTCGCCCTGGTGCTGCGCGGCGACCACGAGCTCAATGCCGTCAAGGCCGAGAAACACCCGCTCGTGGCGGCCCCGCTCGCCTTCGCCACGGACGCACAGGTGCGCGCCGCCACCGGCGCCGCACCCGGTTCCGTGGGCCCGGTGGGCCTCGAGATCCCGGTCATCGCCGACCGAGCCGCAGCGCACCTGGCCGACTTCGTCTGCGGCGCCAACGAGGACGGCTACCACTACGTGGGGGTCAACTGGGGCCGCGACCTGCCCGAGCCCGAGGTCGCCGACCTGCGCAACGTGGTCGAGGGCGATCCCAGCCCGGACGGCAAGGGCCGCCTGCACATCGTGCGCGGCATCGAGGTCGGCCACATCTTCCAGCTCGGCACCAAGTACAGCGAGGCCATGGGCGCCACGGTACTCGACGAGGACGGCCGCGAGCGGGTCATGATCATGGGCTGCTACGGCATCGGCGTCTCGCGCGTGGTGGCCGCCGCCATCGA
>RFHK01000092.1 GCA_003695825.1 Gammaproteobacteria bacterium
CCCGAACACACGGTGCCGCTCCTGCATGCCCTGGTGGAGGCCGGTGCCGACCTGCTGGAGCTGGGGGTCCCCTTTTCCGATCCCATGGCCGACGGCCCCGTGATCCAGCGGGCCTGCGAGCGGGCCTTGCGCCATCACACCCGCCTGCGCGACGTGCTGGAGATGGTGCGCACCTTCCGCGAACGGGACATGGAGACGCCGGTCATTCTCATGGGCTACCTGAACCCGATCGAGGTCATGGGCTATCGCGAATTCGCGCGCGCGGCCCGCGAGGCCGGGGTCGATGGGGCGCTCACCGTCGACCTGCCCCCCGAGGAGTCCGATGACCTGGTCGCCGCGCTCCACGACGCGGGCATCGACCCCATCTTCCTGCTCGCGCCCACGACGACGCCGGAGCGCATGGATCGCATCGCGCAGCACGGCCGGGGGTTCCTCTATTACGTCTCCTTCAAGGGCGTGACCGGCGCCGACCGGCTCGACGTCTCGGACGTCGCCAAGCACCTCGCCGAGGTGCGTCGGCACACGGACCTGCCGGTGGGCGTGGGCTTCGGCATCCGTGATCCGGAATCGGCCGCGGCCGTGGCGGCCGTCGCCGATGCCGTGGTCGTCGGCAGTGCCCTGGTGCGGCTGATCGAAGCGCACCAGGACGACCCGGAGACCATGCGTCGCCTGGTGGCCGAACGCCTGCAAGCCCTGCGCAGCGCGATGGACGGGATCGGTATGCAGGCCGGGGTCCCGTGATGGATCAGGAAAGGTTCATGAGCTGGTTCGAGAAACTGATGCCCTCGCGTATTCGCACCGAGGGCGGCAACAAGCGAAACGTCCCCGAAGGGCTCTGGACCAAGTGCGACGCCTGTGGCTCCATCCTCTACCGGGCGGAGCTCGAGCGCAACCTCGACGTCTGTCCCAAGTGCAATCACCACATGCGGATCGGTGCCCGGCGCCGCCTGGACATCTTTCTGGACCCGGAACCCCGCGAGGAGATCGGTGCCGAGGTCGAGCCGATCGACATCCTGAAGTTCAAGGACAGCAAGAAGTACAAGGACCGGCTCGCGCAGGCCCACAAGGCCACCGGGGAGACCGATGCCCTGGTGGTCGTGCAGGGCGAGCTGGAAGGCATGCCGCTGGTGGCCTGTGCCTTCGAATTCCGTTTCATGGGCGGTTCCATGGGCTCGGTGGTGGGTGAGCGTTTCGTGCGCGCCGTGAATCGTTGCCTGGAGGGCAACCTGCCACTCGTCTGTTTCTCCGCCAGCGGGGGGGCGCGCATGCAGGAGGCGCTCTTCTCCCTCATGCAGATGGCCAAGACCAGCGCCGTGCTGGCGCGCCTGCGCCGCGCCGGCCTGCCCTATGTGTCGGTCTTGACCGATCCCACCATGGGGGGCGTCTCGGCCAGCCTGGCCATGCTCGGCGACATCCTGATCGCCGAACCCGGTGCGCTCATCGGCTTCGCCGGTCCCCGCGTGATCGAGCAGACCGTCCGCGAGAAATTGCCCGAGGGCTTCCAGCGCAGCGAGTTCCTGCTCGAACATGGCGCCATCGACATGATCGTCGACCGCCGCGAGTTGCGCACCAAGGTGGCCCGGCTGCTGGCACTGCTCACGCACCGCCCACCTCGCCAGCCCGCTGCGCCGCCACCGGCCGAGGAAGGGGATACGGCGGGGCAGGAGGCCGGCCAGGCCGACTGATGGCCCCGCGCACGCTCGCGCAGTGGCTCGACTGGCAGTCCCGCCTGCATCCTGCCGGCATCGCGCTGGGACTGGAACGCGTCCGCGCCGTCTGGCGCCGCATGCGGATCGACCTGGGCGGGGTCCCGGTGATCACGGTGGCGGGGACCAATGGCAAGGGATCCATGGTCGCCTTCCTGGAGGCGATCTGCCGGCAGGCCGGTTACCGCACCGGTGCCTACACCTCTCCCCACCTCTACCGCTACAACGAGCGCATCCGGGTCGCGGGGCAGGAGGTCGAGGACAGGGTGCTGGTGGCGGCCTTCGAGGCCGTCGAGGCGGCGCGTGCGGACGTCCCGCTGACCTATTTCGAGTTCGGCACCCTGGCGGCGCTGTGGTGTTTCGCCCGGGCCCGGTGCGAGGTGCTGTTGCTCGAGGTGGGACTGGGCGGACGGCTCGACGCCGTCAATCTCATCGACCCCGATTGTGCGCTGCTCGGCCAGATCGCTCTCGATCACGCCGATTGGCTGGGCGCGGACCGGGAGGCGATCGGCCGGGAGAAGGCCGGGATCTTCCGTTCCGGGCGACCGGCCGTGTGCGGCGACCCGCGTCCGCCCGCCAGCGTTCGGCGCCAGGCAGCCGCGCTCGGTACGCGGCTCTGGGTGGCCGGGGAGGACTTTCGCGTCCACCGCCATCCCTCCGGCCGCTGGGACTGGCACGGCCCCGGTGGGGCACTCACGGACTTGCCCACGCCCGGCCTGCCCGGCCTGCACCAGTATGGCAACGCCGCCGCCGCGATCGCGGCCTGCCGCCTGCTGGGGGCGCGCCTGCCGCTTGCCGGGGAGGCCGTGCGGCGAGGGCTCGGTGCCGTCCGCCTGGCGGGGCGCTTCGAGCGCCTCGCCCGGAACCCGGAGGTGATTCTCGACGTGGCGCACAATCCGGCCGCGGCCGCCGCGCTGGCGGACCTGCTCGCCGCCCGGCCGGTCGCCGGCCGTACCCTGGGGGTGTTCGCCGCGCTCGGTGACAAGGACGTCCCCGGCATGGTGCGCGCCCTGGCAACCCGGGTGGACGTCTGGCACCTGGCCGGCCTGGATCACCCCCGCGGCCTGCGGGTGGAAGCCTTGCGCGACCGCATGCCGGACGACCTGCCCGTGCGTATCCATGCCACGGTGGCGGCGGCCTGCCATGCGGCCCTGGCCGAAGCCGGCGCCGACGACCGGATCCTGGTGTTCGGTTCTTTCCACACCCTGGCCGCGGCACGTCCGGTGCTGGTTGATATACTTCCCGCCACGGAGGGAAGCGAGGATGGATGAGCGACTGCGGCAACGGCTGGTGGGCGCGGCGGTGCTGGTGAGCCTGGCCGTGATCTTCATTCCCATGATCCTCGACCGGCGCGACCGCGAGATGGGCGAGGTCGGCAGCCAGTTGCCCCCGGCGCCCGATTTCCAGCCCCACGAGACCCTGCGTCCGCTTGCCTTGCCGCCGCCCTTGCCGGAGGCGGAGGCCCCTGCGACGGCGCCCGGACCGGCGACGGGTGCGACCCCGTCGACGACGGCGAAGGCCCCGCCAGGACCCAGTGCGCAGGTCGGGAAACCGACCCCGCCGGCCACCGGGCCGAAGGCCGCCATTGTGCCTTCGCGCACGCCGACTCCCTCGCAACCCGTGCCGGGGAAGCCAGCCCGACGCGCATCCGCGCCCGGGGCCCCGGGCTGGTATGTGCAGGTGGGAAGCTTCGGCAAGGTGCACAATGCCGAGGCCCTGGCCACGCGCCTGAAGCAGGCTGGTTTCCCGGCCTCGGTGTCGCGTGTCGTGCAGGGAGGCCGGGTGTTCTACCGGGTGCGCGTGGGGCCGATGGCCGACCGGGCGCGTGCCGAGGCGACCAAGGGGCGGCTGGACCGCCTGCTCGGCCAGCACACCCTGGTACGCCACGAGAAAGGCGGTGCCCCCTGATCTGGTATACAATGTGAACTTTCCCTGGTGGCACAGCCACCTGCCGTTGCGAGGTACCTTCCGTGACTCTGACCTGGGCGGACTACGTGATCATTGCCATCCTGGCCGTCTCCACCCTGATCAGCTTCTTTCGGGGATTCGTCCGGGAGGCGTTGTCCCTGGCCACCTGGGTGGCGGCCCTGTGGGTGGCGCTGTCCTTCTCGCCCCGGGTGGCCGAGTTCCTCTCCCGCTGGATCGAGACCCCTTCGATACGCAGCCTGGTGGCCATCCTCGTGCTCTTCCTGCTCGTGCTGCTCGCCGGCGGGATCCTCAGTTTTCTCGTCTCCGCCCTGGTGGAGAAGACCGGCATGAGCGGCACCGACCGGGCACTGGGCATGATCTTCGGGCTGGTCCGGGGCGTGGTGCTGGTCGGCGTGCTGGTGCTGCTCGCCGGCCTGACCCCGGCACCCCGGGACCCCTGGTGGCAGGCCTCGCGCCTGATGCCCTATTTCGTCGAGGTGGCGCAATGGATGCGGGGGTGGCTGCCGCCGGACGTGGCGGACGACATCCGTTTGTGAACGGGGGTGCGAGATGTGCGGGATCATCGGAATCGTCGCCCATTCCCCGGTCAACCAGGCGCTCTACGACGGCCTGACCGTCCTGCAGCATCGGGGCCAGGATGCCGCGGGCATCATGACGTGCGACCGCGACCGGCTCTACCTGCGCAAGGACACCGGCCTGGTGCGCGACGTCTTCAACCAGCGCCACATGCTGCACCTGCGCGGCAACATGGGCATCGGCCACGTCCGCTACCCCACGGCGGGCTGCGAGAGCAGTGCCGAGGCCCAGCCGTTCTACGTCAACTCGCCCTACGGCATCAGCCTGGCGCACAACGGCAACCTGACCAACGCCGAGTCGCTGCGCGAGGCGCTCTTCCGGGAAGACCAGCGGCACATCAACACGGATTCGGACTCGGAAGTGCTGCTCAACGTGTTCGCGCACGAGCTCCAGCAGCTCGGCAAGCTGCGCGTGAACGAGCAGGACATCTTCCGTGCCGTGGCCGCCGTGCACCGCCGCTGCCGCGGTGCCTATGCCGCCGTGGCCATGATCACAGGCTACGGGATCGTCGCCTTCCGTGATCCGTACGGTATCAGGCCCCTGGTGTTCGGCCGGCGCGAGACCCAGGAGGGCCCCGAGTACATGGTGGCCTCGGAGAGCGTGGCGCTCGACGTGCTGGGGTTCGAGCTCATCGACGACGTGCAGCCCGGCGAGGCCGTGATCCTGACCCGCAAGGGGGCGTTCCACCGCCGCCAGTGCGCCGAGCACCCGGTCTACTCGCCCTGCATCTTCGAGCACGTCTATCTGGCCCGGCCGGATTCCATCCTGGACAAGGTCTCCGTCTACAAGGCCCGCCTGCGCATGGGCGAGAAGCTGGCGGAGAAGATCCGTCGCACCTGGCCGGAACACGACATCGACGTCGTCATCCCCATCCCCGATACCTCGCGCACGGCCGCGCTCCAGCTGGCGGTCGCGCTCGGCCTCAAGTACCGCGAGGGTTTCATCAAGAACCGTTACATCGGCCGTACCTTCATCATGCCCGGTCAGCAACAGCGCAGGAAGTCCGTGCGCCAGAAGCTCAACGCCATCGATCTCGAGTTCCGCGGCAAGAACGTCCTGCTCGTCGACGATTCCATCGTGCGCGGCACGACCTCGAGGCAGATCATCCAGATGGCGCGCGATGCCGGTGCCCGCAAGGTCTATTTCGCCTCCGCGGCCCCGGCCGTGCGTTATCCCAACGTCTACGGCATCGACATGCCGGCCCGCGAGGAGCTGATCGCCTTCGGCCGCACCGACGCGGAAGTCGCCGAGGCGATCGGGGCCGACCGACTCGTCTACCAGGATCTCGAGGACCTCATCGAGGCCGTGCGCTATGGCAACCCGAGGATCGAGCGTTTCGACACTTCTGTATTCAACGGGGAGTATGTGACCGGGGACGTGGACGAGACCTACCTGGACCGGCTCCAGGCCCAGCGCAACGATGCCGTCCGACAGGCCCGCCGCGAGGCCGAGGTCGAAGAGGTGATCGAGCTGCACAACACGGCTTGAGGACCGCCGAGACGTGGGGCAGGAGGCAGCCACCCATCCACCCCCGGGAGGGACGACATGATTTCCGGAGAGAGAGCGCTGTTCACCGTGATCCGGGCTGTGTGCATCCTTTCCTGCCTGCTGCTGCTCCCGTATCCCGGGACGGCCGGTGCCGAGGCCCTGGTCCGTTTCTCGGCCGGGGTCCTCAAGAGCCCGGTGCGCGTCGGGGAAGCGGTGGTGTTCGGTGGGACCTTCCAGGTCCTGGGCGTGCCGGCCGACCAGCTCGCGGCCTGGCCGGCACGCGTGCGCTGGGCGATCCGCCGGGAGCGGGCGGCACATCCCCTGGCACAGGGGGAGGTGCGCATCGACCGCGCGGAACTGCCTTTCACCGCCCAGGTGCAGGCCGAGGCACCCGGACGCTATTTCCTGGTCCTGCAACCGGTGGCCGCGGGCGACGGCTACCGCTACCGGCTGCCGAAACCGCTCGAGGTGGTGGCCCGGCGGGCCGGTCCCGCAACCCGGCCGTTGGTACACTTCCAGCCCGCTGCCTCGCCCGGCCCGATCGCGGCCGGGCAGACCGTCAGCCTCGGCGGGCTCCTGGAGACCCGGGATACCGGGCTGATCGGGCGGTCGGGACGCGAGAAGCTCTTCGTGGCCTGGAAGGTGGTACGGGTCGCCGACGGGCGGGTGGCGGATTCCGGCAAGGTACGCCTGGCCGGGGCGCGCACACTCCTGCTCGTGAGCGTGCGCCTGCCGGAACCGGGGCACTACCGGCTGGAACTGTCCGCCCCTCCGGGCGCCCCCTATCGGCTGGTGTCGCCGAGGGTGCTGCCGGTGGTGGAGGTGCAGGGAGGAGCGGGTCGATGAACGAAGAACAGCAATCCTGGCGATTGGCCACCCTGGGGGTGCGGGCCGGTCAACATCGTACCGGGGAACGGGAACATGCCGAGCCCATCTTCACGACCTCGAGCTACGTGTTCTCGAGCGCGGCCGAGGCCGCGGCCCGCTTTTCCGGCGAGCAGCCGGGAAACATCTATTCCCGCTTCACCAACCCCACCGTGCGGACCTTCGAGGAGCGCCTGGCGGCGATGGAGGGCGGGGAACGCTGCGTGGCCACCGCCTCCGGCATGGCGGCCATCCTCGCGACCTGCCTGGGCCTGCTCCAGGCCGGGGACGAGATCGTCTCCTCGCGCAGCCTGTTCGGCAGCACCGTGGTGCTCTTCAACCAGTACCTGGGCAAGCTCGGTATCCGCACGCACTACGTGCCGCTCGCCGATCCCGCGGCCTGGGAGGCGGCGATCACGCCGAGGACCCGGATGCTGTTCCTCGAGACCCCGTCCAACCCGCTCACCGAGCTGGGAGACATCGCGGCACTGGCCGAGATCGCCCACCGGCACGGATGCTGGCTCGTGGTGGACAACTGCTTCTGCACGCCCATCCTGCAGCGCCCCCTGGCGCTGGGCGCGGACATCGTGATCCATTCCGCCACCAAGTACATCGACGGGCAGGGCAGGTGTGTGGGTGGTGCCGTGGTCGGCAGCGAGGAAGTAGTCGGGGGCGGGGTGTACGGCTTTCTGCGCACGGCCGGTCCCAGCATGAGCCCCTTCAACGCCTGGGTCTTCCTCAAGGGGCTGGAGACGCTCGCCGTGCGCATGGCGGCACATACGCAAAACGCGCAGCGGCTCGCCGAGTGGCTGGAGCGTCATCCGGCCGTCGCCCGGGTGCACTACCCGGGATTGCCTTCGCATCCGCAATACGACCTGGCGCGGCGCCAGCAGCAGGGACCGGGGGGTATCCTCAGTTTCGAGGTCCATGGCGGACGCGAGGCCGCCTGGCGGGTGATCGACAGTACCCGGATGCTCTCGATCACGGCCAACCTGGGCGATGCACGCACCACCATCACGCACCCGGCCACGACTACCCACGGGCGTCTCAGCCCCGAGGAACGCGAGGCCGCCGGCATCTCCGAGGGGTTGATTCGCGTCGCGGTGGGGCTCGAGGACATCGAGGATATCCAGGCGGATCTGTCACGCGGCCTCGGGGAAGGATGAAGGCCGGGTATGAGGCCCGGAGGTGCCGACTCCCCCGACCGGTATTGCCAAGGTCTGCGCAGGCTATACTCTTCCGACCACCGACTTCTAGCTCCTAGCGGTTATGTGCCAAATGAAAGTGACCACCTTGGAGGTGGTCACTTTCATTTGGCACATAACCTCTAGCTTCTAGCTTCTAGCTTCTAGCTTCTGACTTCCCGAACCACGCCCTGTCCAACCCCATCAGGACAGGGTACACTTGGCGCGGACGATACAGGCCGGACACCG
>RFHK01000093.1 GCA_003695825.1 Gammaproteobacteria bacterium
CCCCTGCTTCGGCGGGGGAACTCGCCGCCGCGCCCACGGTCGAACGGCGTGTTCGGATTTCCATATCGGAATCATTCACTTCTCGCATGGGGCTGCTAGAATAGCACGCCCTCGTGCGCGAGCCGTGCGTTGAAGGAACGACGATGAAACCAAGGACACTCATCCGCGCGGACGGACTGGTGCGCCATTACGGTCCCCATCTCGCCGTGGACCGCGTCAGCTTCACCCTCGAGCGCGGGGACATCCTCGGCTTCCTGGGACCCAACGGCGCCGGCAAGAGCACCACCATGCGCATGCTCACCGGCACCCTCGCGCCCCACGCCGGCCGGATCGAGATCGACGGCATCGATCTCCTCGAGCGTCCCCTCGAGGCCCGGGCCCGCATCGGCTATCTGCCGGAACAGCCCCCCCTCTACCGCGAGCTGACCGTCGACGAGTACCTCACCTACTGCGCGCGCCTGCACCGCATCCCGCGCCCGCGCGTGCGCGAGGCGGTGGCGGTGGCACGGGAACGCTGCGGGCTGGCCGACGCCGGGGGACGGTTGATCGGCAACCTCTCCAAGGGGTACCAGCAGCGGGTGGGCATCGCCCAGGCGATCCTGCACATGCCGGCCGTCATCGTGCTCGACGAGCCCACCGTGGGGCTCGATCCCATCCAGATCCGCGAGATCCGCGAACTCATCCGCGAGCTGGGCCGGGAGCACGGCGTCATCCTCTCCACGCACATCCTCCCCGAGGTGCAGGAGGTGTGCAACCGGGTCCAGATCATCCACCGCGGCCGGCTGGTATTCAGCGACCGGCTGGACGGGATCGAGGACCGCTTCGCCGAGCCGGTGCTGACCGTGCGTTTCCGCCAGTCGCCGGGCGCCGAGGCCCTGGCCCGCATCCCGGGGGTGCGCGAGGTCCACGCGCTGGAGGACGGGCGCTGGCGGCTGGTGCACGACGGGCGCCCCGAGGTCGCCGAGGCGGTGGCCGCCACGGCGGTCGCCGAGGGCTGGGGGCTGCAGGCCCTGGTGCCGGAGCGCCGCACCCTGGAACAGGTCTTCGTGGAACTCACCACGGGAGAGGCACAACCACGGGAGGAGGCCGCCTGATGTTACGCGTGATCGCCGGACGCGAGTGGCGCAGCCTGTTTCTCTCGCCGCTGGCCTGGACGCTGCTCGGCGTGGTGCTTTTCATCCTCGCCTGGCTCTTCCTGGCCCAGCTGGATCTCTATCTCACCCTGGCCCCGCAGATCGCCCGCATGCCCGACGCACCGGGTGTGACCGACGTGGTGATCGCACCCCTGCTCTCCAACACCGGCGTCATCCTGCTGCTGGTGGTGCCGCTGATCACCATGCGTGCCCTGAGCGAAGAGCGGCGCAGCCAGACGCTGGTACTGTTGCTCTCCGCGCCGGTCTCCATGACCCGCATCGTGCTCGGCAAGTACCTGGGCCTGATGGGCTTCTTCGCCGTGCTGCTGGGGCTGCTGGCGGCCATGC
Source organism: Gammaproteobacteria bacterium (assembly GCA_003695825.1). Lineage (GTDB taxonomy): Bacteria > Pseudomonadota > Gammaproteobacteria > Thiohalobacterales > Thiohalobacteraceae > J048. The sequence continues at coordinate 1,482 of RFHK01000093.1, forward strand.
TGCTGTCCTTGGCGGTCGGCACCCACCTCGACTACGGCAAGCTGGCGTCCGGCCTGCTGGGCCTGCTGCTGCTGGTGGCGGCCTTCGTCGCCGCCGGGCTCTACATGTCCAGCCTCACCGACCAGCCCACCATCGCGGCGGTGGCCACCTTCGGCCTCCTGCTGCTGTTCTGGATCATCGACTGGGCGGGTAACGCCGGAGGCGGGGAGAGCGCCCTGTTCGGCTACCTCTCGCTGCTCAACCACTACCAGTCCCTGCTCAAGGGCCTCTTCAACACCTCGGACGTGCTCTACTACGTGCTGTTCGTGGTCACCTTCCTGGGGCTGACCGTGGAGCGGCTCGACGCGCAGAGGGTGACGGGATGAGCCAGGAGGCCCGACGTTTCCGCCGCCGTTTCCGCCTGCAGCGGGCCGTATCGCTCACCCTCTTCCTGGGACTGGTGGCCCTGCTCGCCTGGCTGGGCCACGAGCACCCCCGCGAGTTCGACTGGACCTACGGCGGGCGCAACAGCCTCAGTGCCGAGAGCCTGCGGCTGGTCGCGCGTATCCAACGGCCCATCCGCATCGTGGCCTGGGCCCGCAAGGACGAGCGGCTGCGCGAGCGCATCCGCGACCTCGTCGGTCGCTACCGGAGGGCCAACCCGCGCATCGCGCTGCACTTCATGAATCCCGACCTGGCCCCCGAAGAGGCCCGGGCCGAGGGCGTGGAATTCGACGGCGAGCTGCGCATCCACCTGGGCCAGCGCAGCGAGCGCGTCACCCAGCTCACCGAGCAGGCGATCACCTCCGCCCTCCAGCGCCTGCTGCGCTCCGGCGAGACGCGGGTCGCCTTCCTCACCGGGCACGGCGAGCGGGACCCGCTCGGCCAGGCCAACTTCGACCTGGGCGCCTTCGGCGAGGTCCTGCGCAAGGACGGCATCCAGCTCCAGACCCTCAATCTCGCCGTGCATCCGCAGGTGCCGCGCAACGTGCAGCTGCTGGTGATCGCCAGTCCCCGCGCCCGGCTGTTGCCGGGCGAGGTCGCGGCCGTGCGCAAGTACGTCAAGCACGGCGGCAACCTGCTGTGGCTGACCGAGCCCGGGCAGCCCGCCGGGCTCCAGCCCCTGGCCGAGGACCTGGGGCTGGAGTTCCTCCCCGGCCGGGTCGTGGACGCCATGACGGCCGTCTTCGGCATCAAGAGTCCCGAGATCGTCCTGGTGCCCCGGTACCCGTCCCACCCGATCACACGGGACCTGGACCTGATGACCCTCTTCCCAGGAGTCCAGGCCCTGCGCCGGGAGACGCGGGAGGAGACGGCAGACGCGCGGGACCGGGACGCCGCCTCGACGGAGGCGCGGTGGCAGGTACGGGTGTTCCTGCGTACGCTCGACCGGGCCTGGACCGAGACGGGCCCCCTGCGCGGCGAGATCCGCTTCGATCCCGGCACCGACGAGGTCGCCGGCCCCCTGGACTTCGGTTTCGCCTTCACGCGCACCCTCGAGGACCCGGGTGGGAAGGCCCGCAAGGCCGCTGCCAAGGGGCAGGGGAAGGCCGAGGCAGGGACGGAGGCGCCCGCCTCCCGCACCCAGCGTGTGGTCGTGATCGGCGACGGTGACTTCCTCTCCAATCGCTACCTGGGCAACGGCGGCAACCGGGACCTCGGCGTCAACGTCGTCAACTGGCTGGTGCACGCCGACACCCTGATCTCGGTGACCCCGCATCCGGCCCCGGACCAGACGCTCGATCTCTCGCGCACGGCCCAGTCCACGATCGGGGTGGTCTTCCTGTTCGTGCTGCCCGGCGGCCTGGTCCTCGCCGGGCTGTGGATCTGGTGGCGCAGGCGCAAGCGATGAACCGCACACGTCTCAACCTGCTGTTGGCCGTCGGCCTCGCCCTGGCGGCGACCTTCGCCCTCTGGGAACGCCGGCACGGCCCGCCACCGGCACCGGCGCTCCCGGGACCCGCGGCGGCGCAGGTCACCGGCATCCGCATCGAGAACCGCCACGGCCAGGCCCACCTGGAGCGGCACGGCGAGGACTGGCGGCTGGCGGGGCAGCCGCCCCTGCCCGCCGCCCGGGGGCGCGTCGACGACCTGCTGTCGTTGGCCCGGGCGCGGATCGAGCGGCAATATCCCGCCGACCAGGGCGATCCCAAGGCGCTGGGGTTCGCGCCGCCCCGTGCCACCGTGACCTGGGAGCCGTCCGGTTTCCGCGTGGAGATCGGTGGCACCGAGCCCGTGGAGGGGCTGCGCTACGTGCGTCTCGGCGACCGCATCGCGCTCATCCCGGACTACCTGGCGCAACCGGCGCTCGAGGACCCGGTGGAACTCGTCAGCCACCGTCTGCTTCCCCGCGGGGCCGATCCCGTGGAGATCCAGACACCCAAGGTACACCTGCAGCGCGGCAAGGATGGGCGCTGGAGCCTGGTCGGTGCCGCGGGGCGGACGGTCTCGCGCGATCGGATCAACACCTACCTCGACGACTGGCGCTATGCCCGCGCCCTGGGCGTGGAGCGGCTTGCCGGCAAGCCTCCCAAGGGCCTCCCGGTATGGCGCGTGCGCCTGGCCGACGGGCGTACCCTGCGTTTCCTGCTGCAGGACGAGCCGGCACGGCCCACGCGCCTGTTGCGCACGGACCTGCACCTGGCCTACGAGATCACGACCCACCTGCGGGACCAGCTCGTCGCCCTCCCGCCCGCCCCCGCGCAGGGGAAAGCGGGCGCGGACGGGCACGCCGGCAAGGCCGGGACGAACCCGCCCACCGCACCCCCCGAGTCGCGCTGAGGCGGCGCTCCGCGCCGCCGGGCGGGCCGGTTTCCCTGCAACCGTTCCGGCTTTGGCGCCCCCGATGCTGATAGAATGTGCGCCCCGCGCGTTCCGCTGGGCGAGACCATGGGCGAGTCTGCAACCTACGACGTCATCGTGATCGGAGGCGGCCATGCCGGTACCGAGGCGGCCCTGGCCGCGGCGCGCCTGGGCATGCGCACGCTGCTCCTCACCCACAACCTCGAGACCCTGGGCCAGATGAGCTGCAACCCCGCCATCGGGGGCATCGGCAAGGGCCACCTGGTCAAGGAGATCGACGCGCTCGGCGGACTCATGGCGCGGGCCATCGACCGGGCCGGCATCCAGTTCCGGATCCTCAACGCCAGCAAGGGGCCGGCGGTCCGGGCCACCCGTGCCCAGGCCGACCGGGTGCTCTACCGGCGGGCGGTGCGCCAGGCCCTCGAGCGCCAACCGAACCTCACCCTGTTCCAGCAGGCGGTCACCGACCTGCTGCTCGAAGGCGAGCGCGTCGCCGGGGTGGTCACGCAGCTCGGCCTGCGCTTCCGGGCCCGGGCCGTGGTCCTGACCGTGGGGACCTTCCTCGGCGGGCGCATCCACGTCGGGGAGGCCAGCTGGCCCGCGGGGCGGGCCGGCGACCCCCCGGCCAACGCCCTCGCCGAACGCCTGCGCGAGCTGCCGTTGCGGGTCGGGCGCCTCAAGACCGGCACGCCGCCGCGCCTGGACGGGCGCAGTCTCGACTATTCCGTCATGGAGGTCCAGCCCGGGGACCATCCCCCGCCGGTGTTCTCCTTTCTCGGCCGCCCGGAGGAGCATCCCCGCCAGGTGCCCTGCCACATCACCCGTACCACCCCGCGCACCCACGAGATCATCCGTGCGGCCCTGGACCGCTCGCCGCTCTTCACCGGGGCCATCGAGGGCGTGGGTCCCCGCTACTGCCCCTCGATCGAGGACAAGGTGGTGCGCTTCGCGGAGCGGGAGTCCCACCAGGTCTTCGTGGAGCCCGAGGGACTCGACACCCACGAGGTCTACCCCAACGGCATCTCCACTTCGCTGCCCTTCGACGTGCAGCTGGCGCTGGTCCGTTCCATCCCCGGCTTCGAGCGCGCGCACCTCACCCGCCCGGGCTATGCCATCGAGTACGATTACTTCGATCCCCGCGACCTGCGGCCCAGCCTGGAGACGAAGGTCATCGAGGGCCTCTTCTTCGCCGGCCAGATCAACGGGACCACGGGGTACGAGGAGGCCGCCGCCCAGGGGCTGCTCGCGGGACTCAACGCGGCCCGCAAGGTGCGCGGGGAGCCGCCCTGGTGGCCGCGCCGCGACCAGGCCTACCTGGGGGTGCTGGTCGACGACCTCGTCACGCGGGGCACGAACGAACCCTACCGGATGTTCACCTCCCGCGCCGAGCACCGCCTGCTGCTGCGCGAGGACAACGCCGACCTGCGGCTGACCCCCATCGGGCGGACGCTGGGGCTGGTCGACGACGCGCGCTGGGCGGCCTTCGAGCGCAAGCGCGAGGCCATCGAGCGGGAGCGGGGACGGCTGCGGGCGCTGTGCCTGCACCCCGGCACGCCCGAGGCCCGGCGCGTGGAGGCGGCCTGCGGCACGCCCATCACGCGCGAGGTCACGGGCGAGGCGCTGCTGCGGCGTCCCGGCGTGGACTATGCTACCCTAACGTCCATGGCGCCGTTCGGGCCCCCGCATCCCGATCCCGCCGTCGCCGCCCAGGTGGAGACGCAGATCAAGTATGCGGGGTACATCGAACGCCAGCAGGCCGAGATCGCGCGCCAGCGCCGCCACGAGGGGATGGTGCTACCGGAGGATCTCGACTACACCCAGGTCGCCGGGCTGTCCGCGGAGGTGCGCGAGAAGCTGGCCCGGCACCGGCCGGCCACCCTGGGCCAGGCGGCGCGGATTCCCGGGGTGACACCGGCGGCGGTGTCCCTGCTGCTGGTCCACCTGCGCCGCGGCGCCCTGCACGCGAGGCACAACGATAAGGTCGAAACAGGAGAATAAACGTGGCCGTATTCGCCAGACGCATCAGGAACCGCCAGCAAGGGCGGTCGTCCGTACCCCTCGACCGGCTGCTGGCCGACGGCATCCGCCGGCTCGGGCTCGAGATCCCGCCCGAGCGCCAGCGGCGGCTGCTCGATTACATCCAGCTGCTCGGCAAGTGGAACCGGGTCTACAACCTCACCTCGGTGCGCAAGCCGCAGGACATGATCGCCCGCCACCTGCTCGACAGCCTGTCCGTCTACCCCTACGTCGAGGGGCCGAGGGTCCTCGACGTGGGCACCGGGGCCGGCATCCCCGGCATGGTGTTCGCCCTGGTCCAGCCCGACTGGGAGCTGGTGCTGCTCGACTCGAGCAACAAGAAACTGCGTTTCGTGCGCCAGGCGATCGAGGAGCTGGGCGTGGAGAACGCGAGCGTGGCACACGTGCGGGTGGAGGACTATCGACCCGAGGCACCCTTCGACACGGCCGTCAGCCGGGCCTTCTCCTCGCTCGAGGACATGTACCAGGCCTGCCGCCGCCTGATGAAGCCGGACGGCAAGGTGCTGGCCATGAAAGGGGTCTACCCGGTCACCGAGGTGGAGGCGCTGAGCGACCCGGAGGTGCTGCTCGACGTCATCCCGCTGGCCGTCCCCGGGCTGCAGGCCGAGCGCCACGTCGTCATGCTCAGCCCCCGCTAGCGAGGCGCGCGGGGTGGCCTACGTCCTGGCAATCACCAACCAGAAGGGCGGCGTGGGGAAGACCACCACGGCGGTCAACCTCTCGGCCGCGCTGGCACTCACGCGCCGCCGCGTGCTCATGGTCGATTTCGACCCCCAGGGCAACGCCACCACCGGCAGCGGCCTGGACAAGCACGCGCTGGAGGCCTCGGTCACCGAGTGCCTGCTCGACGGGATGCCGCTCGCGCAGGCCATCGTGGCGAGCCCGGCGGCGGGCTACCACGTGTTGCCCGCCAATGCCGACCTCACCGCCGCCGAGGTCGGCCTCCAGCAGCAGGAGGGCGGGGCATTGCGGCTGCGCACCCTGCTCGGGACCGTCCGGGAGCACTACGACTACGTGCTCGTCGACTGCCCGCCCTCGCTCAACATGCTCACGCTCAACGCCCTGGCCGCCGCCGACAGCGTGCTCATTCCCCTGCAGTGCGAGTACTATGCCCTCGAGGGACTCACCGCCCTGCTCGACACCATCGAGCAGGTGCGTGCAACGCTCAATCCGCGGCTGCACGTCGAGGGTATCCTGAGGACCATGTTCGACGCCCGCAACCGGCTCGCGAACCAGGTCTCCGAGCAGCTGCTCGAGCACTTCGGGGACCGGGTCTACCGCACCATCGTGCCCCGCAACGTGCGCCTGGCCGAGGCACCCAGCCACGGGTTGCCCGTGCTGCACTACGACCGCAACTCCCGCGGGGCCCTGGCCTACCTGGCCCTGGCCGGGGAACTGGTGCGCCGCACCGGGGTCCCGGTCCCGCCCCAGGGCGCCCCGGAGAAGGCGATGCAGGAGACGCATCATGGCGACGAAGAGACGCGGACTGGGACGCAACCTTGACGCCCTGCTGGGCGGCCGAACGGCGCCGGTCGCGCCCGCCGAACCCGGCGCGGAGGCGGCGCACGGGCCGGACACCGGCCTGCGTACCTTGCCCATCGACCTGATTCGTCCGGGGCGTTACCAGCCCCGCCAGGAGATGGACCCGGCCCGGCTGCAGGAGCTGGCCGACTCCCTCCGTGCCCAGGGCATGGTCCAGCCGATCGTGGTACGGCCCCTGGGAGACGACCGCTACGAGATCGTCGCCGGGGAGCGGCGCTGGCGCGCGGCCCAGCTTGCGGGCCTCGCCGAGGTGCCGGCGGTGGTGCGCGAGGTGGACGACCGGGCCACCCTGGCCATGGCGCTCATCGAGAACATCCAGCGCGAGGACCTGCACCCCCTGGAGGAGGCCCGGGCCCTGGCCCGCCTGATCGAGGAATTCGGCCTCACCCACCAGCAGGCCGCCGAGGCCGTCGGGCGCTCGCGCGCCGCCGTCTCGAACCTGCTGCGCCTGCTGGACCTCGAGGCGGAGGTCAAGGCGTACCTCGAGCGGGGCGAACTGGAGATGGGACACGCCCGGGCCCTGCTCGGGCTCGCCGGGCCCGCCCAGTGCGCGGCCGCCCGGGAAGTGGTGCGCCGCGGCCTGTCGGTGCGCGAGACGGAGAAGCTGGTCCGGCGCCTCCAGCAACAGGCCGCGCGCCCGCCCGCCCCGGCGCGCGTGCACCGCGTGGATCCCGACGTCGCCCGCCTGGAGCAACGCCTCGCCGAGCATCTGGGGGCACCGGTGCAGGTGCGCATGAAGGGCCGGGGCAAGGGGGAGCTGGTGATCCGTTATTCCAGCCTCGAGGAACTCGACGGGCTGCTCGAACGGATGCAGGTGCGCGAGTGAACAGCCCGCCCGCGCGGCAATAATCTCAGTTTATCGCTGCATTGACCCGGCCCGGGGGAGCCTCTATACTGCGCGGCCCGATGCCCGGCGCGCCGGGAACCGTCTCCGGCGCCCGGTCGACCCGGGACCGGGGAGGCGACGCCTTGCGTCTGTCGCCGACGTGGGGAGTGCAGGGCGGCATGCGCAAGCTGTTGTGGATTCAGGCCGCGGTCACGCTGGCGCTGGCCGGGGGGTTGGGCGCCCGCGCGGGGTCGGGCGCCGTGCTGGCCGCCGGCCTCTACGGGGCCCTGATCGCCCTGGCGAATACGCGTCTGCTGGCCTTCAGGATGGCGCGTGCCGCGGCCTTGCCCGCGGACGATGCGCAGGCCGCCTTGCGGTTGGCCTGGACCTCGGCACTGGAACGTTTCGCCCTGGTGGCGCTGCTGTTCGCGGTGGGCCTGGGGCCGCTCGCCCTCGCGCCCCGGCCCCTGCTCGTCGTGTTCGCCGCCGGCCAGCTGACCTACCTCATCGCAGGCTTACGATACGGGAACCGCGGTTCATGTCAGGCGAGAACCTAACCGGCAACGAGTACATCGCGCACCATCTCCAGTTCTGGACCTTCGGCCGCCACCCCGACGGCACCTGGGGCTTCGCGCACGACGCCGCCGAGGCCAAGGCCATGGGCTTCTGGGCCTTCCATGTCGATTCCCTGCTGTGGTCGCTGGTACTGGGCCTCTTCTTCCTCTATGTCTTCCGTCGCGCGGCCCGGCGCGCCACCTCCGGGGTTCCGGGCGGGTTGCAGAACTTCGTGGAATGGATCGTCGAGTTCGTCGACGAGAACGTGCGCGGTTCCTTCACGGCGAAGAACGACCTGGTCGCGCCGCTCGCGCTCACCCTCTTCGGCTGGATCTTCCTCATGAACCTCATGGACCTGGTCGCCGTGGACTGGTTGCCGGTGCTGGCGCAGTGGTTCGGCGCGACCTTCCTCGGGAGCGACCCGCACCACGTCTACTTCAAGGTCGTGCCCACCACCGACCCCAACGTCACCTTCGGGCTGGCCTTCGGCGTCTTCTGGCTGATGCTCTACTACTCGGTCAAGATCAAGGGGGTGGGCGGCTTCCTCGGGGAACTGGCCTTCCAGCCTTTTCCGAAGTGGATGTTTCCGGTCAACCTGGTCCTGGAGGGGGTCTCCCTGCTCTCCAAGCCGGTCTCCCTCTCGCTGCGACTCTTCGGCAACATGTACGCCGGCGAGACCATCTTCATCCTGATCGCGCTCATGTACAGCGCCGGGATCGTGCTCGGCGTCTTCGGCGGGCTGTTGCAGATCGGCTGGGCGATCTTCCACATCCTGATCATCATCCTGCAGGCGTTCATCTTCATGACGCTCACGGTGGTGTATCTGGACCTGGCGCACCAGGAACATCACTGACGGATTGGCACTATCGCGATTCTCGGTCTTTCAAGCTACAGGAGACTGTCCCATGGAACATGCACTGCTCTACATCGCTGGCGCCCTGATGATGGGACTGGCCGCGCTGGGTGCCGCGGTCGGCATCGGCATCCTCGGCGGCCGGTACCTCGAGGGAGCCGCCCGGCAGCCGGAGCTCATTCCCATGCTGCGTATCCAGTTCTTCATCGTGATGGGCCTGGTGGACGCCGTGCCCATGATCGCCGTGGGCCTGGCGCTCTATGTCCTGTTCGCCGTGGCCACCGGCTGACGGCGGTCGCACGGACCCCGATCCGGAGGTGAACGCATGAACCTGAACGCCACCCTCATCGGCGAGTCGATCGCGTTCTTCGTCTTCGTCTGGTTCTGCATGAAATACGTGTGGCCCCCGCTGATCCAGGCGCTGGAGGAACGCCGTGCGCGCATCGCCGACGGGCTCGCCGCGGCCGAGCGCGGCCTGCGGGACCAGGAACTGGCCCGCGAGAAGGCCGCCGAGATCCTGCACGAGGCCAAGCGCCAGGCCCAGGAGATCATCGGCCGCGCCGAGCGCCGCGCCGGCGAGATCGTCGAGGAGGCCAAGGCGGACGCCCGCGCCGAGGGCGAACGCCTGCTGGCGGCGGCGAAGGCCGAGATCGACCAGGAGCTCAACCGGGTGCGGGAAGACCTGCGCCGGCAGGTCGCGGCCCTGGCGGTGGCCGGCGCCGAGAAGGTGCTCGAACGCGAGATCGACGCGAGCGCCCACGCGGACCTCCTGGAGCGGCTGGCCGCCCAGCTGTGAGAGAGACGCCATGGCCGAACCCGTCACCATCGCCCGCCCCTATGCCCAGGCCCTGTACCGGCTGGCCCGCGAGCGGGACGCCCTCGGTCCCTGGCAGGAACGGCTGGACCTGCTGGCGGCCATCGCCATGCACCCGGAAGTGGACCGGCGCGTGCGCGACCCGCGCCTGACCCGGGAACAGTCGGCCGCCCTCTTCCTGGACATCGCCGGAGAGCACCTGGATGCGGCCGGCCGCAACCTGGTACGCCTGCTCGCCGAGAACCGCCGCCTACCCCTGTTGCCGGCGATCCGCGACCTCTATGCACGGCTCCGGCACGAGGCCGAGGGCGCGGTGGACGTCGAGCTGGTGGCGGCCCGCGAGGTGCCGGAGGCGCTGGTCGAGCGGATCACCGCGGCCTTGAGCCAACGGCTGCAGCGCCGGGTGGACGTCTCGGTGCGCACCGATCCCGGATTGCTCGGCGGTGCCGTGATCCGTGCCGGCGACCTGGTCATCGACGGCTCGGTGCGGGGCCGGCTGCAACGCCTCGCCCAGGCACTGGGCCAATGAGAGGAATCGAACCATGCAACTGAATCCCACGGAAATCAGCGAACTCATCAAGAGCCGCATCGAAAACTTCGAGGCCGCCGCCGAGGCCCGCACCGAGGGTACGGTGGTCTCGCTGACCGACGGCATCGCCCGCCTGCACGGCCTGGGCGACGTGATGTCCGGCGAGATGATCGAGTTTCCGCACGGCATCTACGGCCTGGCGCTCAACCTCGAGCGCGACTCGGTCGGTGCCGTGATCCTCGGTGACTACAAGCGGATCTCCGAGGGCGACACCGTCAAGTGCACGGGGCGCATTCTCGAGGTGCCGGTGGGCGAGGCCCTGCTCGGCCGCGTGGTGGACGCGCTGGGCAACCCGGTCGACGGCAAGGGGCCGATCGAGGCCCAGGCCACCTCGCCCATCGAGAAGATCGCCCCGGGCGTGATCTGGCGCCAGTCGGTGGACCAGCCCCTGCAGACCGGGTTGAAAGCGGTGGATTCGATGGTGCCCATCGGGCGCGGCCAGCGCGAGCTCATCATCGGCGACCGTCAGACCGGCAAGACCGCGCTGGCCATCGACACGATCATCAACCAGAAGGGGACCGGCATCAAGTGCATCTACGTGGCCATCGGCCAGAAGAACTCCTCGATCGCGGCCGTGGTGCGCAAGCTCGAGGAACACGGGGCCATGGAACACACCATCGTGGTCGCCGCCCCGGCCGCCGAGTCCGCCGCCATGCAGTACATCGCCCCCTACGCCGGTTGCAGCATGGGGGAGTACTTCCGGGACCGCGGCGAGGATGCGCTCATCATCTACGACGACCTCACCAAGCAGGCCTGGGCCTACCGCCAGGTCTCTCTGCTGCTGCGCCGCCCGCCGGGGCGCGAGGCCTACCCGGGCGACGTTTTCTATCTGCACTCGCGCCTGCTGGAGCGGGCCGCGCGCGTCAACGCCGCCTTCGTCGAGCGGGCCACCAACGGCGCCGTGAAGGGCAGGACGGGCTCGCTGACCGCGCTCCCCATCATCGAGACCCAGGCCGGTGACGTCTCGGCCTTCGTGCCCACCAACGTCATCTCCATCACCGACGGCCAGATCTTTCTCGAGACCGACCTCTTCAACGCGGGCATCCGGCCGGCCATCAACGCGGGCCTGTCGGTCTCCCGCGTCGGCGGTGCGGCCCAGACCAAGATCATCAAGAAGCTCGGCGGCGGCGTGCGCCTGGCGCTGGCCCAGTACCGCGAGCTGGCGGCCTTCGCCCAGTTCGCCTCCGACCTCGACGAGGCCACCCGCAAGCAGCTCGAGCGCGGCCAGCGGGTGACCGAGCTCATGAAGCAGAAGCAGTATGCGCCGCTCTCCATCGCCGAGATGGCCGTCTCCCTGTTCGCGGCCAACGAGGGCTACCTCGACGACATCCCGCTCAACAAGGTGGTGGATTTCGAGGCCGGGCTGCACGCCCACCTGAAGTCCCACTACGCTGAACTCATGGCCCAGATCAACGAGACGGCGGACTACAACGACGCGATCGAGGCCGGGCTGCGCAAGTGCGTGGAAGACTTCAAGGCCAACGGCGCCTGGTGACGGGCGGCCGGGACGCGAGCGGAGCAGGCAGATGGCAGGCGCGAAAGAGATCCGCACCAAGATCAAGAGCATCGGCAGCACCCAGAAGATCACCAAGGCCATGGAGATGGTCGCGGCGAGCAAGATGCGCAAGGCGCAGGACCGCATGGCGGCCTCGCGCCCCTACGCCGAGCGCATCCGCCGGGTGATCCACCACATGGCCCATGCCCATCCCGAGTACCGGCATCCCTTCCTGGAGCACCGCGAGGCACGGCGGGTCGGGTTGATCGTGGTCTCCACCGACCGCGGGCTGTGCGGCGGGCTCAACGTCAACCTCTTCAAGGCCGTGATCGCCGCGATGCAGGAGTGGGAGCAGGACGGCCTGGAGATCGACCTGGGCGTCTTCGGCGTCAAGGCCCAGCAGTTCTTCCGCCGCCTGGGCGGCAACGTGGTCTCCGAGACCACGCACATGGGCGATGCCCCGCGTGTCGCCGACCTCATCGGCCCCGTCAAGGTAATGCTCGACGCGCACGTCGAGGGCCGGATCGACCGCCTCTACCTGGCCTACAACCGCTTCATCAACACCATGACCCAGCGGCCGGTCATCGAGCAGCTCATCCCCGTGGAGCCCGAGGAGGATCCCGAACTGCGCCATCACTGGGACTACATCTACGAGCCCGAGCCCCAGCCGGTGGTCGATGCCCTCATGACCCGCTACATCGAGTCGCTGGTCTACCAGGCCGTGGTCGAGAACGTGGCCAGCGAGATGGCGGCGCGCATGGTCGCCATGAAGGCGGCCTCCGACAACGCCGGCGCCCTGATCGACGAGCTCCAGCTCGCCTACAACAAGGCGCGCCAGGCGGCCATCACCCAGGAGCTCTCCGAGATCGTCAGCGGCGCGGCGGCCGTGTGAGGCCCGGTCGCCTCCCGGGACCCGGGGTACGGCAGCGAAGGATTCGATTCAAGAGAGGACAGCAGCATGAGTTCTGGCAACATCGTTGAAATCATCGGCGCCGTGGTGGATGTGGAGTTCCCCCGCGATGCCGTGCCGAAGATCTACGACGCCCTGCGGGTGGAGGAGGCCGGGCTGGTGCTGGAGGTGCAACAGCAGCTCGGCGACGGTGTGGTGCGTACCATCGCCATGGGCTCCACCGACGGGCTCCGTCGTGGCCTCGCCGTCACCAACACCGGGGCACCCATCTCCGTGCCGGTGGGCAAGGGCACGCTCGGGCGGGTCATGAACGTGCTCGGCGAGCCGGTGGACGAGGCCGGGCCGGTGGAGGCCGAAGAGCGCATGCCCATCCACCGGGAACCGCCGGCCTACGCAGACCAGGCCGCCACGGTGGAGATCCTCGAGACCGGGATCAAGGTGATCGACCTCATCATGCCCATCGCCAAGGGCGGCAAGGTGGGCCTCTTCGGCGGCGCGGGCGTGGGCAAGACCGTGACCCTCATGGAGCTCATCCGCAACATCGCCATCGAGCACTCCGGCTACTCGGTGTTCGCCGGGGTCGGCGAGCGCACCCGCGAGGGCAACGACTTCTACCACGAGATGCAGGAGGCCGGCGTGCTCGACAAGGTGGCCCTGGTCTACGGCCAGATGAACGAGCCGCCCGGCAACCGCCTGCGCGTGGCGCTCACCGGCCTGACCATGGCGGAATACTTCCGCGACGAGGGCCGCGACGTGCTCATGTTCATCGACAACATCTACCGCTACACCCTGGCGGGTACCGAGGTCTCGGCACTGCTCGGCCGCATGCCCTCGGCGGTGGGTTACCAGCCGACCCTGGCCGAGGAGATGGGCGTGCTGCAGGAACGCATCACCTCCACCAAGACCGGCTCCATCACTTCCTTCCAGGCCGTCTACGTGCCGGCGGACGACCTCACCGACCCCTCGCCGGCGACCACCTTCGCGCACCTCGACGCCACGCTGGTGCTCTCGCGCCAGGTCGCCGAGCTCGGCATCTATCCGGCGGTGGACCCGCTCGATTCCACCTCGCGCCAGCTCGACCCCCTCATCGTGGGCCAGGAGCACTACGACACCGCGCGCGCCGTGCAGGGCACCCTGCAGCGCTACAAGGAGCTCCGCGACATCATCGCCATCCTCGGCATGGACGAGCTCTCCGAGGAGGACAAGCTGACCGTGGCGCGGGCCCGCAAGATCCAGCGCTTCCTCTCCCAGCCCTTCTTCGTGGCCGAGGCCTTCACCGGCCAGCCCGGGAAGTACGTGCCGCTCAAGGACACCATCCGCGGGTTCCAGGGCATCGTCAACGGCGAGTACGACGATCTCCCGGAGCAGGCCTTCTACATGGTCGGCACCATCGAAGAGGCGGTCGAGAAGGCCAAGTCCCTCTGAGGCCGGGAAAGGGGTAGACTGTCATGGCCATGACCATCCATGTCGACATCGTCAGCGCCGAGCGCGAGATCTTCTCGGGCACCGCCACCATGGTGTTTGCGCCGGCGGAGATGGGCGAGGTCGGCATCGCGCCCCGCCACGCGCCCCTGCTCACCCGCCTGGTGCCGGGCGAGGTGCGCGTGCGCGACCAGGAAGGCCGTGAGCAGAGCTTCTTCGTCTCCGGCGGCATGCTCGAGGTCCAGCCGCACCTGGTCACCATCCTCTCCGACACCGCCGTGCGAGCCGTCGATCTGGACGAGGCCAAGGCACTCGAGGCCAAGCGGCGTGCCGAAGAGGCCCTGCACGAACGCAAGGGCGAGATCGACTATGCCCGCGCCCGGGCCGAGCTGGCCGAGGCGGTGGCGCAACTGCGCACCATCGAGAAATTGCGCAAGCGCCGGGGCGGCAGCTGAAGGCGCACCGGCGCTGCAGGGCCGGGACCGGCGGGGGCCCGGCCCGCACCCAAGGGAGGGCGATACCATGACACGGATCAGCCGGGGCAAGCACGTCTCGATCACCTACCAGATCCTGGACGAGGAAGGGAACCTGCTCGAACACAACGACTTCCCGGTGAGCTACGTCCACGGCCTGCCGAACGATCTCTTCGAGCAGATCGAGGCGGCGCTCGAGGGCCGGCAGGCCGGGGACACAGTGGAGGTGGTGCTCTCTCCCGAGGAGGCCTTCGGGTATCCCGACCCCAACCTGCGCTTCACCGACGTGCTCGAGAACGTGCCGCCCGAGGTCCGCTACGTGGGTGCCGAGGTGCAGATGCAGAACGAACGCGGCGAGGTGCGCGTGTTCCGCGTCGCGGAGATCCGCGACGGCAAGCTCACCATCGACGGCAACCACCCCTTCGCCGGCAAGACCCTGGTCTACCGCGTGCGGGTCGAGCAGGTGCGCGATGCCACCGAGGCGGAACTCAAGGATGGCGCCGGCCGGCCGCTGCATTGAGCCGAAGGAACCGCGACGCGTTCTGAATCCTCGATGAACCCTGAATCGATCCCGTTGCATGTCGTCGTGCTGGCGGCGGGCCAGGGGACGCGCATGCGCTCGGACCTGCCGAAGGTCCTGCACCGGCTCGCGGGACGCCCGTTGCTGGCGCACGTGCTGGAGACGGCCCGGGCATTGCGTCCGCAGCGGCTCGTCGTCGTGCACGGGCATGGCGGTGCGCGCGTGCGCGAGGCACTGGATGCGCCGGACATCGAGTGGGTGGAACAGGACCGCCAGCTCGGTACCGGCCATGCCGCGGCCTGCGCCCTGCCGGCGCTCGGCGCGCAGGGCGTGGTACTCGTGCTCTACGGCGACGTGCCCCTGGTCCGGCCCGAGACCCTGCAACCGCTGGTCGCCGCCGCCGCGGCGGGCCGGCTGGGACTGCTCACCGCGCGCCTGGAGGACCCGACGGGCTACGGGCGGATCCTGCGCGATGCCGCCGGACAGGTGGTGCGCATCGTGGAAGAGCGGGATGCCACGCCGCAGGAGCGGCACATCGACGAGGTCAACACCGGTTTCCTGGCCGCGCCCGTCGAGCGGCTGCGGGCCTGGCTGGCCGGGCTCGATTGCGACAATGCCCAGGGCGAGTACTACCTCACCGACGTCGTCGCCGCCGCCGTGCGCGAAGGGGTCCCCGTGGAGGCCCACGACGCCCCCCCGGAAGAGGTGCTGGGCGTCAACGACCGGGGCCAGCTCGCCGCCCTCGAGCGTCGTTACCAGCGCCGCCAGGCCGAGGCCCTGCTGCGTGCCGGTATCACCCTGCGCGACCCCTCCCGTTTCGATCTGCGCGGCCGCCTCGAGGCCGGCCGGGACGTGGAGATCGACGTGGGGGTGGTGCTCGAGGGCGAGGTCCGGCTGGGGGACGGCGTGCGCATCGGCCCCTACTGCATCCTGCGCGACGTCGAGGTCGCCGACGGCGCCTGCATCCACTCGCATTGCGTGATCGAGGAGGCCGTCATCGGCCCCGGCGTCCAGGTCGGCCCCTTCGCCCGCCTCCGCCCCGGTACCCGGCTCGCCGCCCGCGCGAAGGTGGGCAACTTCGTCGAGGTCAAGAACAGCGAGATCGGAGAAGGCAGCAAGGTCAACCACCTGAGCTACATCGGTGACACCACCATGGGGCGTGACGTCAACGTGGGTGCGGGCACCATCACCTGCAACTACGACGGTGCCAACAAGCACCGCACCGTCATCGAGGACGAGGCCTTTATCGGCTCGGATACCCAGCTCGTGGCGCCGGTGCGGGTCGGTCGCGGGGCGACGCTCGGGGCCGGCACCACCCTCACGCGCGATGCCCCGCCCGGCGAACTCACCCTCTCCCGGGTGCCCCAGCAGACCCGCAAGGGTTGGAAGCGGCCGGTGAAGAAGGTGCGGCGTGAGGAGTGAGGAGACAGAAGCTAGGAGCTAGGAGCTAGGAGCTAGAAGTTGGGAGATGGGAGTTGGAAGAAAGAAGATAGAAGACAGAAGTCAGAAGGCAGGAGACAGAAGGCAGAAGGCAGAAGGCAGAAGGCAGAAGGGAGAAGGGAGAAGGGAGAAGGGAGAAGGGAGAAGGGAGAGCCAGAAGGTAGA